>NZ_JBIRJC010000012.1:108969-241108 GCF_044329365.1 Kitasatospora sp. NPDC017646
GGGCGGGGGGGCGGGCGGGGGGGGGGGGGGGGGCCCCCCCCCCGGGGGGGGGGGGGCGGGGGGGGGGGGGGGGCGGGGCGGGGGCGGCCCGCCCCCCCCCCCCCCCCCCCCGGCCCCGGGTCAGGCGGTCTTGAGCGTGCCGCCGTCGACGACGTGGTCGGCGCCGTGGATGTTGCCGGCACGCTCGGACAGCAGGAAGGCGACCAGGTCCGCCACCTCCCCGGGCTCGGTGAGGCGCCCCGAGGCCATGCCCATCTGGCCGGGCAGCGCCGCGAGCAGGTCCCCGTGCCCCATCCCGGACGCGGCGGCCACCTTGCCGCCGAAGCCGTCCGGGTCGGTCCACAGCGGGCTGGCCACGACGCCCGGGGAGACGGTGTTCACGCGGACACCGCGCGGCGCCAGCTCCTCGCTCAGCCGCTTGCCGAACATGGTCAGCGCCGCCTTGGCCTCCGCGTAGCCGACCGGCGAACCGGTGGGTATACGGGCGTTGACCGAGGAGATGTTCACGATCGCACCCCGGCGCTCCAGGATGCTCGGCAGCGCCGCCCTGGTGGTCCACACCGCGCTGAACAGGTTGAGGTCGAAGAGCCGCTGCCACTGCTCGTCGCCGGTGTCCAGGAACCCGCCGAGGGACAGGCCGTCCGGGTCGCCGGCGCCGACGTTGTTGACGAGGAAGTCGATGCCGCCGACCGCTGCCAGCGCCTCGTCGACGACCGATCGCGCGCCGTCGCGGGTGCTCAGGTCGACGGGGACGGCGGCGGCCGCGACCTCCTTCAGCTCCGGAGTGACCGTCCGGGCGGCACCCACCACCCGCACCCCCTCCGCGGCCAGCGTCCTGGCGACGGCGAGGCCGATGCCGCGGCTCGCGCCGGTGACCAGCGCGGCCCTTCCGCTGATGCCGAGGTCCATGGGTTCCCCCTCTTGTCGAGTTCTTGAACTTCAGGTCTAAAACTGGGGCGCAAAAAGGCCGCCGCACGGGGCGGCGTGTTTCAGAGGCCCGCCAGGGCGGTGTCGATGATCCGCAGGAGGACCGGCCGGTCGTAGGTCCTGGACATGACCCGCAGGCCCGCGAGGACGGCCTGGAGGTACAGGGCCTGCTCCTTGGCGTCGACACCCCGGTCGACGTCGCCGTCCCGCCGGCCCCGCTCGATGCGGGCGGCGAACAGCTCGACCATGCGTTCCCCCATGCGGTGCACCGCGCGGGTGGCCTCCTCGTCCCGCCCGCCGAGTTCGGTGACGGTGTTCTGGATGAGGCACCCACGGCGTACCGGCCCGTCCAGGTCCATGTCCACGAGCAGCACGAAGTACGCGCGGAGTCGGTCCTTGGCGGTGCCCGGTCGGGAGAGCGACTCCTCGGTGGCCTCCGCGCCCATACGGCTGTAGAGGTCCAGCGCCCGGGCGAACAACTGCCGCTTGGAACCGAAGGAGTGGTAGAGGCTGCCCTTGGCCACCCCCGTCGCCTCGGCGAGGTCGGCCGGGGAGGTGTCGGTGTAGCCCTTGGTCCAGAAGGTCTCCATCGCCTGTGCGATGACGACGTCCGGTTCGAAGCTCTTCGGCCTGCCCACGGCGCCACCGTAGTGACTATTTGACCCCAAGGTCAACTACTCGGGGCGGATGACGCGGTGAGGCCCCGACCGACCGGCGGTCGGGGCCTCGCCGGGCCAAGCGGCCTGGCGCCTCTAGAAGTTCGGCTTGAGGAAGCTGCCGTAGGTGTAGGAGCCCCCAGCGATCCAGCGCGATGCGTGCAGCGTCGCGGGCGGGGTCGAGCTGCCGTTGAGCTGGAGCGACGAGTCCACGTAGTAGTAGTCCACGCTCTCCGTCAGGCAGTCGGTCCAGGTGTAGCTGCCCGCGGCGAGCTTGACGGTGCTGCTCACGTACGGGGTCGCGCTGTAGAAGCCCCAGCCGTAGGAACCGGCGGCCAGGTCGAGGGTGCGCGACGTGCACTTGTGCGATAGGCCGCCACCGACCGTCGTCGTCGCCGTGTTGTAGAGGGTGGTGGACGCGGACGCGGACGTGGCGGTGGCGAGCACGCCTGCGGCGGCCACGGCGACCGCCGCGGTGGCGATCTTCTTGGTGAGCATGAGAAACCTACCCCGTTTCGATGGAAATGCTTCGAACTCGGTTCTGTAGCACTGGAGTTCGCATGGTCGCCGACTCTCCCAAGCGAGGTGATCGAACGTCAAGTCCCTTGCGCGGCAGAGGTGTCGTCGCGCAACCTCGGCCACAGGAGCGTTTAGGGATCTTGACTGGAGCATGGTGGCGGGCAGGGGTGTACGCAGGAAGTCGACCGGTTCGCCTTCCTGCGTACAGGTGGTAACTGGGGCGGCGTCAGCGACGCGGGACGCGGATGCCCCCGGAGGGGGGTCGAGGAGCATCCGGTTTCCGCCAAAGACGGGAGGACCGGGTTTCGCAGAGCGCGCCGAAGAGGGCGGCGAGGAGGTTGACGATCAGGAACCCCGGCATCGGCGGTGGCCGCCGTCGCGGTTGCGCTTGTACTCGCGGAGGAGCGCGAGGAGGTTGATGAGGGTGCTCGCCGGGATGTTGCCGAGGTTGACGAGCCGGCGGCCGTTGAGGTTGGTCTCGCCCGGCTGGGCGGAGGGCCAGAGAAGGCCGAACTCGCGCCCTTCCGTCCGGAGTTCGACGATCAGCTCGGTGAGCTGGGGACCGGTGAGGTGAAGGAGGGCCGGGTCGGCGGGGTGGATGGGGTGGTGGGCGCTCACACACCACCGTCCAGCTCGAACCAGACGATCTTGCCGAGCTGCTGTGGGCTGACGCCCCAGCGGTGGGTGAGACCGGCGACGAGGTGCAGGCCCCGACCGGACTCGGAGAGGGGGTCGAGCGAGCGCGGCTCGGGGAGGGCACAGGAGCGGTCGGAGACCCCGACGCGGAGGGTGTTGTCGCGGAGGAGGATGACGACGCCCGGGGAGGGGGTGTCGCCGTGGCGCCAGGCGTTGGAGATGAGCTCGACCAGGCAGAGCTGGGCATCGGCGATGAGGGACGCGGGCCAGCTGACGAGGGTCAGGGTGTCGTGAAGGGTGTCCCGGGAGAGGGTGAGGGAGGGGGAGTTGAGGTTGCGCACAGTGATCTCCCAGAGGGGAAAGGGTGCTGACGATCCGTTCGGTGACCGGTGCATCACTGACTGTAGGGCACTCGATAGCAAATTTGCTAGCTGACTCAGGAAGATGTGCCTATCTGCTCGCTGGACTCGTCCCGCACGTGCGATGGATGCTGGGGAGATGCCACCTACCCCAACCGCACGCCGGAAGCGCGTCGGCATCGAGCTACGGAAAATGCGAGAGACTGCTGGGCGCTCGGCCGGAGATGCCGCCGCCGTGCTCGGGCTGGACCGCAGCAAGGTCACGCTGATCGAGCAAGGCGCATACCCGATCAGCGCCGAACGGGTCCTCGCGCTCGCCGCCGACTTCGAGGAGGCCGACTCCGCGTACGTCGATGCCGTCGCCGAGATGGCCGCCGACCGCACCAAGGGGTGGTGGGAAGAACACAGAGGGCTCGTTCCGGCCGGGATCCTTGAGATCTCCGAGGTGGAGCACTACTCCAACGCATTGCTGACGTATCAGATCTGCCACGTGCCGGGCCTCATGCAGACCGAGGAGACCGCTCGGGCAATCTTCCGTGAGGTCTATCCACCGCTGCGGCCGCTGAACATCGAGGCTCGGGTCGAGAACCGGATGCGACGAGCAGGACTTCTGACACGCAGCAATCCGCTCGAATACGAAGCGATTGTCCACGAGGCCGCGCTCCGGATGGAGTTCGGCGGGACGGCGGTCGCCCGCGAGCAGCTGAAACAGCTGCTCGCACTCTCCGAAGCACCAAACGTGACGCTGCGTGTGCTGGAGTTCAAGGCGGGCGGTTTCAAGGGCGCAGGTCAGGCCGTGCTGTATGCGAGCGGGCCCGTACCCCGGCTCGATACCGTTCAGTTGGACTCCGTAGGATCACCAGCATTCCTGACCGAGACGAACCAGCTGGAGAACTACCGAAACATCATCGGGACGATGCGCGATCGCTCGCTCGATCCGTCAGCCTCCCGCGATGCGATCTCCAGCATCATGAACAGCCTGTGAGGCCCTTGTGGAAGAACTCGCTTGGCAAAAGCCCATTGCGTGCGGCGATGGCAATAACTGCCCCGAAGTAGCCGTCACCTCCGATGCCGTCTATGTCCGCAGCAGTCTGCTTCCCGATGCCATCGCCCAACTCACCCCCACCGAATGGCGCGACCTCGTCTCCGCCATCCGCAACGGGGAGTACGACGTCTGACGCCCTGCTCCCCCGCACCGGTCGGCCCTCCGCCGACCGGTGCCTCCTCGATTCGGATCACGGTCGCTGACCTGCTATTGTTCTTCTCGTCGCGAAGGAGATGATCCTTCGCCAGGCGTCAGCGGTGCTACCAGAGCACGTCCTACTTTCAGTAGGAAGAGTCCGTGCAACCCGGGCCTGGCGCTCCACAGTCGGACGGGCCCGGCACCCTCACAGGTGTCGGGCCCGTTCGCGTTCCACCGGACCGTTCAGGCCAGCGTGACGTCCCCACAGCTGACGCGGGCCGTCATCGCGGAACCACTCCTGCGGCGACCGACGTACCGCTGGCGGCCAAGGCGGCAGTGGCGACAGCCGTAACCGTGGCCTTCTTGACGGCGAACAAGGGGCGTCCCCTCCTGCGCCGCCCCCTCGAACCCCCCGACCACCTCCGCGATTCGGATCACGGCCGTTGACCTGCTACTGTTCTTCTCGTCGCGAAGGAGATGATCCTTCGCCAGGCGTCAGCGGTGCTACCAGAGCACGTCCTACTTTCAGTAGGAAGAGTCCGTGCAACCCGGGCCTGGCGCTCCACAGTCGGACGGGCCCGGCACCCTCACAGGTGCCGGGCCCGTTCGCGTTCCACCGGACCGTTCAGGCCGGCGTGACGCCCCCACAGCTGACGCCCTCTCCCGGCGGACTAGGACCAGCGCCCGATGGCACCCCACCCCGTGATCCCTAGGCTCGCTGCCAACGGTGTCCACGGCCACGGCCACAGCTATGGCCCGATCACCGATTCCCCGCCCCACCCCGCGCACCTGGAGCCAGACCCATGCCGGCTGACGCCACCGCCCACATCCGCATCGCCCGTCCCTCACGGGACTTGGAAGCGGCCGAGCGCTTCTGGATCTCCGGCCTCGGCCTCGACGTCCTGTACCGACACACCACGGACGGCACCCCCGGCGAGCACTCGCTCCTCATGGTCGGCTGGCCCGCCGCCGCCTGGCACCTGGAGCTCGTCCACGACCCCGCCGCGCCCGTCGAACCGCAGCCGACGGCGGAGGACCTGCTGGTCGTCTACCTCGGCGAGCCCGTGAGCGACGCGCTGGTCGAGCGGCTGGAACGGCACGGCGGCCGGCGGGTGCCGGCGCACAACCCGTACTGGGACACATGGGGCGTCACCGTCCAGGACCCGGACGGCTACCGGCTGGTGCTGTCCACCCGCTCCTGGTCCGACGCGTAGGACGACCAGCAGTGGCTCGGTGCGGCATCACGGCGAGCGCACCTGGGGCCAGGTCTATCCGGTCACCCCGGAAGCCGCCCCGGCCGGCGGTGCGGTGCTGCGCTGGACCATCCCGCCGTACGAGGTCGACGAGGAGAACGCCTGACACCGCCGGCCCGGGCCCTCAGCCGGCCCGGTGGCGGCGCAGTTCGCCGAGCCACTCCCGCAGTTGCTCGTCGTCGTGCAGGTACGGGCCGCCGGGGCCGGTGGCGAGGTCGATCCCGAAGAGCAGGTTCAGTGCCCAGAGGGAGAGTTCGTTCCACTCCAGGTCGTCGTCGAGCAGCCAACGGGCCGCCCAGCGGTCGGCTTCGTCCCGGCTGACCCGGCCCTCGGCCACGGCGGCGAACCAGCGCTCGATCTCGTCCAGGTCGGGCTGGGGCGCGGCGGCGCTGCTCACAGGGTTCACCCGTCCGGTCTGACGGCGCGAATTCCCGGGACCAAGAAAACGGCCAGATCCCATCACCTCCGAACGAATCGGGCGGAAGCCGGTTTTCCGCTCGCGGAAGCCGGGGTAGTGCGGAGACGTTCGCACTCCGACGATTCCCGAGCCCGACGCGGAGGCGAACCGTTGATATTTTCACGGAAGGATTTCGCATGAACAGGATCGTTCGCAGCGCCCTCGTCACCGTCGTGGCCGCCGGCGCCCTCACCGCCGCCGTCGCCCCCGTCGCCATGGCCGCCGAGCAGACCCAGTCGGTGGCCCGGGTGCAGGCGCAGCTCAGCAACCCCAAGACCGTCAAGGCCGCCGCCTACAACCAGGCCCGCAGCATCCTCGCCCAGGCCGGCAGCCAGACGGCCGCCAAGTCCCACCCGGCCCACGGCACCAACGACGTCCCCGTCTCGTACGGCACCAGCCTGCTCGCCGCCGCCCGCGACGAGTTCCGCGCCGCGGACAAGCACCTCCCGGCCGGGCAGAAGAAGTCCGACATGTCGATCCCGCACTACAACGCCATCCACAGCGCCGCCAACACCATGGGCATCGACCGCTGGTGACTCGCCGGGCCTGAGGTTCGCACACCCTCCGGCCGGGGCCCGGCTCTCCTCCGAAAGACGGAGAGCCGGGCCCTTCCCGGGCAGGAGGACCGTCGCCACCGTCCGGTGCGAGCGTGGCACCATGGCCGCAACTCGACTGCACCAGCGCCGAATCGGCGCCACCCTGCTCGCCGCCGGCGTCACCCTCGCCTCGCTCGCCGCGTTCGCGCCGGGCGCGGTGGCCGCCCCCTCACCCGCCTCTGCCTCTGCCACCACCTCTGCCGCCGCAGACTTGCAGCCCGAACTGAACGCGCTGGTCGACCAGGGCACCAGCACCGCCGCCCTCGCCGAGGTCCGCGATCACGGGCGCGTCGCCTGGCGCGGCGCGGCCGGCACCGCCGACCTGGCCACCGGCCGACCAGCCCCCGCCGACGGGCGGTTCCGGATCGCCAGTGTCACCAAGACCTTCGTCTCCACCGTCACCCTCCAGCTGGTCGGCGAGGGGCGGATCGGGCTCGACGACCCCATCGAGCACTACCTGCCCGGCAGCGTGCCCAACGGCGGCGCCATCTCCGTCCGGCAACTCCTCAACCACACCAGCGGACTGGGCAACTACCTGGACGACCCCGAGGTGCGCGACTCCAGCGAGGCCGGCGACCGGGAATTCCTCGCCACCGGCCGCTGGATCGAATACACCCCGCAACAGCTGCTGGCCATCGGCGCCGCCGTACCGCCGTACTTCGCCCCCGGCCAGGGCTGGCACTACTCCAACACCAACTACGTGGTCGTCGGCATGCTCATCAAGCAGGTCACCGGGCACAGTTGGCGGGACGAGGTGCGGAACCGCATCATCCGGCCGCTCGGGCTGCACCACACCACCTTGCCCACCACCTCCACCGCCGTCCCCGGCCCGCACGCCCACGGCTACTTCAAGCTCCCCGAGGGCCCGGGCGACGTCACCCGGCTCTCCCCGACCATCGCCGACGCGTCCGGCGCCGCCATCTCCACCACCGCCGACCTCACCCGCTTTCACGCGGCCCTCTTCGGCGGCCGGCTCCTCGCCCCGGCGCAGCTCGCCGAGATGACCACCACCGTCCCCATCCCCCACGCGCCCGACCACGCCGAATACGGGCTCGGGGTGGCCCGCTACGACCTCTCCTGCGGCCAGTTCTGGGGCCACACCGGTGAGATCCCCGGCTACTCGACCGGCGTGTTCGGGACGCGGGACGGCAGCCGGCAGTACGCCATCTCCTACAACGAGTACGACAAGGGCGACCGCCAGAAGTCCGACCGGCTCTACCGGGCCTTCGAGGAGAAGGCCCTGTGCGGCAACCCGGCCGCCTCGGACTGAACGCACCCGACGGGTTCCATACAGACTCCCCGCGCTCCACAGGCTCCGCGGGCTCCACTGGCCCCTCGGGCCCTACCGGCTTCACGGGCTCCGCGTCGCTCAGTCCTCCTGGAGGCGCAGGGCCCGGTCGGCGCTGAGGAGCGACCGGTGGGACGACCGGCGGAAGGACCGGCGGAGCGGAGCCGCGGTGGTGAGGACCAGCAGCCCGAAGAGCGTCATCGCCGGCAGCCCGACGAACCGGAGGTAGTCGAGCGGATGGTGCATCAGACCGTCCCAGTTCCCCCACCAGTTCGCGAGCAGGTCGGCGGCCATGATGCCCGCGCCGAGCAGTGGCCCTGCCGGACGGGCCCGTGCGACCAGCACGGCGGCGAGCGGATCGAGCACGAGGAGTGCGTGGAACAGCAGTTGGCTCGGCAGCGGCCACGCCCGGTACGCGTGCAGTCCGCCGCCGAGCACGTCGACGGCGTGCGCTCCGGCCCCCTCGACGAACCCGATCACGTACACCGCGGCCACCCACCGCGCCCAGCGCGGCTGCGCTCCCCACCGCCCACGGATCCCCTGCTGCACCGGGCCAGCCTAGACGGGCGGCCCGTTCTCCGGACTAGGAGTCCGTTCCGGGGCCGGGCTGCTCAGGAAGCACTCGGGGCTCGCTCAGGCTGCCGTCGGGGAGGACGTCGAAGACCGTGAGGCTGGTGCGGCCGGTCACGGTGACCCGGTCCGGGCCGGACCAGTCGATGCGGACGAAGTCGCCGCCTCTGGTGTTCCAGGTGCCCAAGCTCCAGTGGCGGGCGGACCAGCCGCTGCCGGTTTCCAGCTCCACCTGGTAGATCGGGTCGATCGAGAAGGCGATGTTGGTGACGGTGAGCACCCGGTCCGGGCGGTTCGGGCTGACGAAACGATCCTCCCGACCGCCGTGGCCGCTGAACACCAGGGACAGCTCCAGGACCGGCACCCCGGCGATGACCAGTGGTGCCAGGAGGACCGCGCAGCCGATCTGCGAGAACCGGCTGCGGAACTCCAACTCCACCACCAGCGAGACCACGATCAGCACCACCGCCGCCCCGATCAGCAGCCTCGGACGGTTGAGCCAGTGCTCGACCACCACCAGGCCGCCCGAACGGGAGGCGTGCCAGCCGGGCAGGTACGCCAGCGACGCGACGAGCGCCGCGCCTCTCAGCCCCCAGGCGATCTGTCTGCGACGCCTCGCCGTCATGCGTCCCCCCGGGCGGTCTTTTGCCGATCTTTGCGCGGACTTTACTACAGGGGGCGCCCACGGCCAGGGCTTGTTGACGGCCCTTCGGCTAAGGGACCAGGGACTCACCGTCCCCGAACCGGAACCCCAGGGCCTGAACGAGATCGCATGCGTAGTCCTCGGCGAGCGGTGAGCCCTCCGGCACCAGTGCCGACCGGACCGCCGCCGGATCGGGCCGGAGGCCGATCTGCTCCGCCCACTCCACGGCCCCGCGCGCGACCTCCGTGGAGTCCGCCGATCCACTCCTCGGGGACCTCGTAGTGAAGCGCCATCTCCCGGGGCAGGGCACAGTGCCAGCCCGGGCCGTCGGGGCCGAAGGCCTGCGCGAAGACGACGTCGCTGTCCATGACGTGCGGGACGAGCAGCCGGGTGGCCGGGTGGCCGGGGACACGAGTGCCGCCGTGCGGCCGGGGTGGCGGTCTTCCCGCTTCCCCGGCCGCGCGGCGGCTACCGGCCGTACCCCCGTCACCGCCGGTAGAAGACGCTCCGCGACCAGAAGTAGCCGAGCAGTGTGAGGGCGGTGCACCAGGCGAGGGCGCTCCAACCGCTGTTGCCGATCCCGGTGCCCATCAGCAGGCCGCGCAGGGTCTCGATCATCGGGGTGAAGGGCTGGTACTCGGCGAACCACCGGAGCCCGCTGGGCATCGAGTCGGTCGGGACGATGGCGCTACCGATGAAGGGCAGGAACTGCAGTGGCATCGGCATGTTGCTGGCGCTCTCGACGGTCTTGGCCACCAGACCGATGCCCGCCGAGATCCAGGTCAGGGCGACGGTGAGGAAGAGCAACAGGCCGCCCGCCGCCAGCCATTCGACCGGGCCGGCGGTGGGCCGGAAGCCCATCGCCAGGGCGACGCCGATCACCAGGACCAGTCCGATCATGGTCTGGATGACGCTGCCGACCACGTGCCCCGCCAGGAAGGCGGAGCGCGATATCGCCATGGTGCGGAAGCGGTTGACGATGCCTTCGGTCATGTCGGTGCAGATGCCGATCGCCGTGACCAGCGACCCGGAGGTGGCCGCCATCAGCACGATCCCGGGCGTCACGTAGTCGATGTAGCTGCCGCCGCCGATGCCGACGCCGAGGGCGCTGCCGTAGGCGTAGTTGAAGAGCAGCAGCATCATCACCGGCATGACCACGACCGCGAAGGTCAGGGACGGATACCGCAGTGCGTGTTTGAGGTTCCGGCGCAGCATGGTCAGCGAGTCGCTGACCGCGTAGGTCGTCATCGCGCTCATCGCGCACCCTCCCCGGTGAGTTGCAGGAAGACGTCGTCCAGGTCGGCCGTCTCCACGACCAGTGACTCGGCCCGCACGGCGGCGTTGTCGAGCGTGTCCAGCACGGCCTTCACGGTGATCACGGAGTTGTCCCCCGGGATGTCCAGGCGCAGGGCCTCCGCGTCGACGGTGGCGTAGTCGAACAGCACGGCCGCGGTGTCCAGTTGCCCGGCGTCCGCGAACTGGAGCCGGATCCGCCCGCCGGGGACGATCCGCTTCAGCTCCTCGGCCGTGCCTTCGGCGACGATCCGGCCGCCGTCCAGGACGGCTATCCGGTCGGCGAGGTGGTCGGCTTCCTCCAGGTACTGGGTGGTGAGGAAGATCGTCACCCCGTGGTCCGCGACCAGCGCCCGGATGATCTCCCACATGGTGCGTCGGCTGCGCGGGTCCAGCCCGGTGGTCGGCTCGTCCAGGAAGATGACCTCGGGGTCACCGACCAGGGTCATCGCCAGGTCGAGCTTGCGCCGCATGCCGCCGGAGAAGGTGACGACGGGCTTGCGCGCGGCCTCGGTGAGATCGAAGCGCCGCAGCAGGTCCTCGGCCCGCCTCCGCCCCTCCCGACGGCGGAGGTGGTTGAGGTCGGCCATCAGCATCAGGTTCTCCTCGGCGGTGAGGAGGTTGTCCACCGCCGAGAACTGGCCGGTCACCCCGATCGCCCTCCGCACCCCGTCGGCCTCGCGGACCACGTCGTGGCCGGCCACCCGGACCGAGCCGCCGTCGGCCGGGATCAGGGTGGAGAGGATCTCCACGGTGGTGGTCTTGCCCGCGCCGTTCGGCCCGAGCAGGGCGAACACGGTGCCGGCCGGGATGGACAGGTCGATGCCCCGCAGGACCGCCTTGTCCCCGTAGGACTTGGTCAGCCCGGCCGCCGAGACAGCCGCCATCAGGCCCTCCGGATGGTGATGCTGCCGACCTGGGTGGTGCCACGGACCTCGACGGTCTCCCGGGCGTCGCCCGGGCCCTGAGCCGGACCGAGGTCGTTGCGCACGGCGCCGAACTTGCTGTGCACGTCGAGCCAGGCCGCCGTGCCCTCCGCGATGCCGACCTCGACGTCCCCGACACCGGCCTGAAGGTCGATCTTGCCCCGGACCACCCGGCCGAGCCGAATGTGCCCGTTCGCCGTCTTGGCCTCCACGCCCGCCCCGGCGGCACCGACGTGGATCCGGCCGTTGGAGGAGTTGGCCGTCAGCTCGCCCCGCACCTCGTCGATCTCGGTGTCGCCGTTGCTGTTCTTGACCGTCAGCCGGCCGCCGACGGTGCCGACCTCGATCCGGCCGGAGCCGGTCACCTCGGCGTTCCCCTCGACGGTCCCGATCCGGATGTCCCCCATGTCGGTCTTGACCCGCACGTGCTCGGCCCAGTCGAGCTGGATCCGGCCCATGGAGGTCTTGATCCGGCAGTCGCCGAGTCGGCCCTCGGTGACGAAGTCCGACATCGGGGACTCGGCGTGCACCTCGGAGCCGACGGGCAGCTCGACCGTGACCTCGATCGAGCCCTTCCGGCTGGAGAACACAGTGCGCTGCTTGGGGCCCTTGAGGGTGAGCCGACCACCGGAGAAGTCGACCTGGGTCAGCTCGGCGGCCTTGATGTCGGCGTCCCTGGCCGCGCTGGTGGGCCGGACCTCGACGACCGCGTCGGTGCGCTTGGTCGCCCGGATCCAGACCGAGCCGATCTCGAAGTCCAGGGCGACCGAGATCGGTCCGTCGGTCTCGTACGTAGGCATGGCTGTCCCGTCCTCTTGGCTCGTGTGGGTGTTCCCGCTGGTCGGAGCGCGGGGGTGACGTTGCAGGGGCAGATGGTCGGTGGTGCGGAAGGTCAGTGGACCCAGCCGGTGAAGCCCTGGCCGCCGACGCTGCGCGTGGTGCGGCTACCGAGGTCGGCGGCCGGGCGGGCGACCGGCCGGCCGCCCTCCACCGCGCCGGCGACGGCCCGGACCAGCCAGGCGTTGAGGGAGAGGCCCTCCTGTCCGGCAGCCTCCTCCGCTCTCGCCTTGAGGTTGGCGGGCAGGCGCAGGTTGATCCGTGCGGTGCCCGCCTCGTCGGCCTCGGACGCCGTCGGCAGCACAGGTGGCACCACCGATGGCACCATCGACGGCGCCACCGCCTGCGCCGCGGCCGGCACGTCGCCGTGGAAACTGTCGGAGCCGGGCGGCGCGGTCACCACGAACTCCGGGTCGAGGCCGCGCAGGCGCACGTCCACCGAGCCCGGCGCCAGGTCACGGGTGACTTCGCCCATGGCGGCCGAGAGGGCGTTGAGCAGGGTGAGCCGCACGGCCGACTCCAGCGGGAGCGTCAGCCGCTCGGCCAGCGCGCGGGCTTCGTCCCCGCCGGTCGCGGCGGCCACCGCGAGCTCGTTCCGAAGGTTTTCGACGTACGGCGTGAGGTCCATGGCTAGAGCATGGCACAGCAGTGGTGCCATGTCGAGGCGTTTGTGGCATCACTTTGGCGCCAAGCTCCGCGCGGTCCGGCGCCACCGACGGAACGGCCCCGCCGACCGGGGTCGACGGGGCCGTTCACCAGCCGGAGGACGTCAGCCAGGACGTCGGCGCAGTCGTCAGCGCTGCTGCCAGCCCGCCAGGTAGGAGTCGATCTCGCCGACCAGCCGTGCCTTGCCCGCCTGCTCCAGGAAGGAGGCCTCGACCGCGTTGCGGGCCAGCGCCGCCACCCCGGCCTCGTCCAGCCCGAGCAGCCGCGCCGCCACCGCGTACTCGGTGTTGAGGTCGGTGCCGAACATCGGCGGGTCGTCGCTGTTGACCGTCACCAGCAGCCCGGCGTCCACCATCCGCTTGATCGGGTGGTCCTCGATCCGCTCGACGGCTCGGGTGGCGATGTTGGAGGTCGGGCAGACCTCCAGCGGGATGCGGTGCTCGCCCAGGTGGTCCAGCAGCGCCGGATCCTTCACCGCCTGGGTGCCGTGCCCGATGCGCTCGGCGCCGAGTTCGCGGATCGCGTCCCAGACCGTCTCCGGTCCGGTGGTCTCACCGGCGTGCGGCACGGAGCGCAGGCCGGTCGCGCGCGCCCGGTCGAAGTACGGCTTGAACTGCGGCCGCGGCACGCCGATCTCCGGACCGCCCAGGCCGAAGCTGACCAGGCCGTCGGGTGCCAGCTCGGTGGCCAGGCGGGCGGTGATCTCGGCCGCCTCCAGCCCGGCCTCGCCGGGGATGTCGAAGCACCAGCGCAGCACCACGCCGAGGTCCTTCTCGGCGCGCAGCCGGGCGTCCTCGATCGCCTCCATGAAGGCCACGTCGGGGATGCCGCGCCTGACCGAGGAGTACGGGGTGAGGGTCAGCTCGGCGTACCGGATGTTCTGCCGGGCCATGTCCTCGGCCACGCCGTAGGTGAGGGCGCGGACGTCCTCGGCGTCGCGGACCAGGTCCACCACGCTCAGGTAGACGTCGATGAAGTGCGCGAAGTCGGTGAAGGTGAAGTACTCGGCCAGCGCCGCCGGGTCCGTCGGCACCTTGGAGTTCCCGGCGTGCCGGGCGGCCAGGTCGGCGACGATGCGCGGCGAGGCCGAGCCGACGTGGTGGACGTGCAGTTCCGCCTTGGGCATCCCGGCGATGAACGCCTCGATGCTCCGGTCCGCGGCGCTGCCGCTCCCGGTGGGGTTTCCGATCCGACTTCCGTCCGGCTGGACCACGGTGGTTCCCTTCTCCCTCTGCTCCACGCTTCTACGCGCGTATCGCGAATATCGGCCAGGATAGGCCCAAAGCCGGGCCGCCGGGCCCGGGGTCACCCCCCGAGGGCGACCGCCACGGTGTGGATCAGCAGTCCGGCCAGCGCGCCGACCACGGTGCCGTTGATCCGGATGAACTGCAGGTCCCGGCCGACGTTCGCCTCGATCTTGCGGGAGGCCTCGTCGGCGTCCCAGCCCGCCACCGTCTCGGAGATCAGCGAGGTGATCTCGGCCCGGTAGGTGTCGACCAGGTAATGGGCGGCGTCCTGCAGCCAGCCGTCCACCTTGGCCTGGAGCCTGGCGTCGGTGGCCAGTCGCTCGCCGAAGCTGCGCACGCCGTCGCGGATGCGCCGGCGCAGTTCGCTGTCCTCGTCCTCGGCCGCGCCCATCACCAGGGTCCGCACGGCGGCCCAGGTGGAGTTGATCAGGTCCTGCACCTCGGGGCGGGCCAGCAGCTCGCCCTTGGCCCGCTCGACCCGGGCGATGGTCTCCGGGTCGGTCTGCAGTTCGGTGGCGAAGTCGGCGAGGAAGTTGTCGATCGCGCCGCGGGCCGGGTGGTCGGGGTCGTCCCGGATCTCGGTGACGAAGCGCAGCAGTTCCTTGTAGACCCGCTCGCCGACCTGGTGGTCGAGGAACTTGGGCGTCCAGCCCGGGGTCTTCTGGGTGACCTTCCGGACCACGTCCTCGTGGTTGGCGGTCAGCCAGCCGTGCGCCCGGACGGCGACCAGGTCCACCACCCCGTGGTGCCCGCCGTCCGCGAGCACCTTGGCCAGCATCCGGCCCATCGGCTCGGCCACCGAGGTGGCGGCGGCCCGCCTGGTCACCGCCTCGGCCACCACCGCCCGCACGTCGTCGTCGCGCAGCACCGCGAGCAGGCCGCGCAGCGCCGCCGAGGCCTCCTTGGTGACCCGCTCGGCGCTGCCCGGCGCGGCCAGCCACTCCCCCAGCCGACGGCCGATGCCGAGCGCGGCGAGCCGGCCGCGCACCACGTGGCCGGCCAGGAAGTTGTCGCCGACGAACTCGCCGAGCGAGCGCCCGAAGGCGTCCTTCTTGGTCGGGATGATCGCGGTGTGCGGGATCGGCAGTCCGAACGGGCGGCGGAACAGGGCCGTCACCGCGAACCAGTCGGCCAGCGCGCCGACCATGCCCGCCTCGGCGGCGGCCGCCACGTACCCGGCCCAGGCGCCGGCACCGGCCGCCTTCGCCCAGGTGGAGAGGACGAAGACCAGGGTCGCGAAGGCCAGCAGGCCGGTCGCGATGGTCTTCATCCGGCGGACGCCGCGTCTCTTCCGCTCGTCGGCCGCGGTGAACCGGACCCCGGGGCCGGTCCCGCTGAAGGCTTCGTCACTCACCCCGCCAGTCTGCCCGGTGCCCGGCGCGGACGGGGGCGTGCCCCGCGATCACCCGCCCCGACCCGTCATCGCACGCCCCGAACTCTCCGCTCACGCCCGGTCGGGCGCCCCGGCCAACGGTCGGTCGAGCACCCCGGCCAACGCCTGGTCGGGCGCCCCGGCCAACGGTCGACCGAGAGCTCGCCGGGTGCCCCGGCTCACCCCCCGCCCAGCACGATCCGCCGCACCCCCGCCCCCGCCCACCGCGCCGGGTCCGTGCACCGCCGCCCGTCCAGCAGCACCCGCACCCCCGGAAGATCGGCCGGCCCCAGCTCCCGGTACTCCGGGTGGTCCGCCTGCAACACCGCCGCCACCACCGGTTCCCCGCCGTACGGCGGCAGCCCGCGCGCCGTCAGCTCCTCCGCCCGGTACAGCGGATCGACGACGTACGGCCGCGCCCCGGCCGCCTCCAGCGCCGCCACCAGCGGGAACACCCCCGAGTACGCCGTCTCCTTGACGCCGCCCCGGTACGACGCCCCCAACACCAGCACCCCCTGCCCGGCGATCCCGCCCGGCACCTCTCCCGCCAGGGCGCCCGACAGCACCCCGACCGCGTACCCGGGCACCTCCAGGTTGGCCTCCCGGGCCGCCCGGACCACGGTCGCCGCCGGGTCGTTCCACAGGTACAGCCTCGGGTACACCGGGATGCAGTGCCCGCCGACCGCGATGCCCGGCCTGTGCAGGTGGCTGTACGGCTGCGAGTTGCAGGACTCGGCGACTTCCGCGAAGTCCACACCGACCTGGTCCGCGTACCTGGCGAACTGGTTGGCCAGCGCGATGTTGACGTCCCGGTACGTCGTCTCGGCGAGCTTGGCGAACTCGGCCGCCTCCGCCGAGGCCAGCTCCCACACCCCGTTGGGCCGGGCCAGGTCGGGGCGCGGGTCGAAGTCCAGCACCGCTCGGTAGAACTCGGCGCCGCGCCGGAGGCAGGAGGCGTCCAGGCCGCCGACCAGCTTGGGGTAGCGCCGCAGGTCGGCGAAGACCCGCCCGGTGCGCACCCGTTCAGGGCTGAACACCAGTGCGAAGTCGGCCCCGGCCGCCAGCCCGGAGCCGGCCGCCAGGCGGGGCGCCCAGCGCCCCCGGGTGGTGCCGACCGGCAGGGTGGTCTCGTAGCTGACCAGCGCGCCCCGTCGCAGCCCGGCCCCGACGGCGTCGGTGGCCGCGTCGAGCAGGGCGAAGTCCGGGGTGCCGTCGGCGGCGGTGACCAGCGGAACGACCAGGACGACGGCCGCCGAGTCCGCCACCGCGGCCGTGGTGTCGGTGGTCGCGCGCAGCCGGCCCGCGGCGACCACCCGCTTGAGCACCTCGGCCAAACCCGCCTCCCGGGGGAACGGCGGCACGCCCCGGTTGACGCTCTCCACCACCCGGGGCGCGATGTCCGCCCCGATCACCCGGTGGCCCTTCGACGCGAACTGCGCGGCCAGCGGCAGGCCCAGCTTGCCGAGCCCCACCACGCAGATGTCCAGGCACCCGTCCGAGCCGGTCATCCGCGCCCCCCGTTCACCGAGTTGGCGAGCCGGCGCCACACCGGGTGGCGCCGCAGCCCGCGCCGCAGCTGCTCCGGAACGACGCCGCGCCACAGCTGCTGGGCGAGGTTGAGCGGCGGGACGGCCTGCGGCAGCGGCTCCTCGCGCAGCAGGAACAGCTCCTCCGGCAGGCCGAGCCGGGCGTCCCGGAACGCCGGGTAGCCCGCGAAGTGCCGCCGCCCGTCGACCACCACCGGCGGCTCGCCGTGCGCGGCCTCGTAGCGGATCAGGTCGCGCAGCGCCTCCGGCCTCACCGCGGCGGCGAGTTCGAGGCGCAGCCGCTCGGCGACCGGCAGCCGGTGGTACAGCGAGCGGGCGCCGAACCGCTCGACCATCCGGCCCACCTCGGCGCACACCCGCCGCTGCAGCCCGTCGTCCAGCAGCAGGAAGCCGTCCTGGAGCAGCCGGGGCACGTCCCAGGCGAAGCTGCGGACCCGGATGGCGTCCAACTCGGCTCCGGGCTCGGCCAGTTCGTCGGCGACCTGCTGCAACGCGGCGATCCCACGCAGCCGGTCCAGCACCGAGGCCCGCTCGGTGACGTTGCCCCGGTCCTCGCGCAGCACCAGGAAGTAGCAGTCGTAGTCGGCGAGGACGGACACCCGGGCCGCCCGCAGGCAGGCCTCCAGGGTGAACGGCTGGTCCGAGAAGACCTTCAGCCCCTCGTCGCGGCGCAGCCCGTGGCGCCGGATGAGGTCGAGCCGGAACAGCTTGGTGTCGGCCAGCGCCCAGGCCAGCGCCGAGTCGGCGAAGCCGACCGACTCGGCGTCGGCGTGGAAGATGCCCTGCGGCACCAACCGCCCGTTCACCCCGACCTGCTTGGGCACCACCACGTCCGAGCCCCAGGCGTCGGCGGCCGCTACCAGCCGCTCCAGCGCCTCCGGGCCGAGCCAGTCGTCGGCGCCGAGGAAGAGCACGAAGCGGCCGCGGGCCATCGCCAGGCCCCGGTTGGTGGGGCCGGCGGGACCGCCCGAGTTGGGCTGGTGGACCACCCGGAACAGCCCGGGGTGCCGGGCGGCGTACTCGTCCAGCAGCGCCTCGCCGCCATCCGTGGAGCCGTCGTCGACGGCCACCACCTCCAACCGCCCCGGCGCCAGGGACTGCCCGACCAGCGAGTCCAGGCAGGCGGTGAGGTACGGCATGGTGTTGTAGACCGCGACCACCACGGTCACGTCGGGTACGGTCATCGGGCGGCGGGCCTCCGGGGTGCGGTCGAACGGAACCTCGCACCGTCAACTCGGCCGCCCGCCGGGGAGTCACGTGCCCTCCCCGGACGGGTGACCGGTCCCGAACGCCCGCCCGAGCGGGCCGCCTGATCGCGACCTCCGCGAACACCCGCCCGAGCGGGCTACCCGATCGCGACCTCCGCGTACATCCGCGCGATCACGTCCTCGATGGCCGGCTCGCGCACCGAGAGGTCCACCAGCGGGTACCGCGCCGCGACCTCCGCCACGATGGGCGCAGCGCTCTCCCGCGCCGGGAAGGCCAGCCACTGGCGCGGTCCCTCGACCTTCACCACCCGCGCCCCGGCCACCTCGATCGGCGGCCGGGCCCCGGCCAGGTCGACCACCAGCGTCCGCTCGCTGCGCCCGGCGGCGTGCAGCCCGTCCAGCCCGCCGTCGTGGACGACCCGGCCGTGGTCGATCACCATCACCCGGCCGCAGAGCTGCTCGATGTCGGTGAGGTCGTGGGTGGTGAGCAGCACCGTGGTGCCGCGGTCGCGGTTGACCTCGCGCAGGAACTCGCGCACCTTGCCCTTGCTGACCACGTCCAGGCCGATGGTCGGCTCGTCCAGGTAGAGCACCTGGGGGTCGTGCAGCAGCGCGGCCGCGAGGTCGCCGCGCATCCGCTGGCCGAGCGAGAGCTGCCGCACGGGTGTGTCCAACAAGCCTTCCAGGTCGAGCAGTTCGACGCAGCGGCCGAGGTTCTCGCGGTACCGTCGGTCGGGGATCCGGTAGATCCGGCGGGCGAGTTCGAAGGAGTCGCGCAGCGGGAGGTCCCACCACAGGGTGGTGCGCTGGCCGAAGACGACGCCGATCCGGCGGGCCAGCGCGACGCGTTCGCGGGCCGGGTCGACCCCGGCGACGCGCAGTCGGCCGGAGCTGGGGACGAGGATGCCGGTGAGCATCTTGATGGTGGTCGACTTGCCGGCGCCGTTGGGGCCGATGTAGCCGACGCACTCGCCGGCCTCGACGGTGAAACCGAGCCCGTCCACCGCGCGCACCTCGCGCTTGACCCGGCTGAACCGGCCGGTGCGGGCGCGCACGGTGAAGGTGCGGTGGACGTCCTGGAGTTCGATCAGTGCCACGGGGTTCTCCCTCACGAAGTACGGGGGTTCAGCTGCCGGTGCCGCGGTAGGCGCGCAGTCCGGCCCGCCAGGCGAGCCCCGCGGCGGCGACGCACAGCGCGGCGGCGACCGGGGAGGCGTACTGGAAGGCGGTGGGCAGCCCGAGCGGGTCGGGCCGGTCGAGGATGCGCAGGCTGGGCAGCCAGTTGACGAAAGCCAGCGGGACGCCGAAGACCACCCCGGCGACCAGTTCCTTGGCGAAGATGGTCGGCGGGTAGTGGAGCAGGGTCGCGCCGCCGTAGGTGAAGGAGTTCTGGATCTCCTTGGACTCGCCCCACCAGAACTGGACGGTGGCACCGCCGACGTAGACCGCGCCGAAGATGACGCTGCCGCACACCAGCAGGACGGGCACCAGCAGCACCCGGTCCCAGGTCCAGTGGACGTCCAGGGCGGCCAGCGACCAGGCGAGCACGATCAGGGCCTGGAGCGGGCGCCCGAGCCGGCGCAGGCTGAAGCGTTCGGCGCACAGCTGGGAGAGTGCGGGGGCGGGGCGGATCAGCATGGTGTCCAGGGAGCCGGACATGATCCGCACGCCGAGGCCGTCGGCCGAGCCGACCAGCAGGTTGGCCGTGCCGAGGGAGAAGGTCGCGGTGGCGTAGAGGAAGGCGATCTCCGGCAGGCTCCAGCCGCCGAGCCGGTCGGTGTGCCGGAACATGATCACCAGGACCACGAAGTCGAGGGAGTGGGTGACCAGGCTGGCCAGCAGGTTCAGGAGGAAGGAGGCCCGGTAGGCCATCATCGAGCGCATCCACATCCGGGCGCACAGCCACCAGGAGCGGACCGCCCAGGACGTCCGGGCAAGGAACGGCTCGGCGGTGAGGGGCTCAGCCACCCTGCACCACCACCTTCCGGGTCGCCAGCCACTGCGCGCCCCGGCCGGCGAGGAGCAGCACGGCCGCCCAGCCCAGCTGGAAACCCAGCGCGGGGAGCAGCCCGGCGCCGCCCGCCCGCTCCAGGAAGACGTCGGTGGGCACCTTGACCAGCGCCGCCCAGGGCAGCAGCGGGGCGAGGTCGCCGAGCCATCCGGGGAAGAGCGCGATCGGCAGCAGCATCCCGGAGAAGAACATCGAGACCACCAGCATCACCGCGCGCACCCCCTCCGAGTCGTGCAGCCAGAAGCCGGTGATCGAGACCAGGAACCGCAGCCCGAAACTGACCAGCACCGCGAGCAGGACGGAGAGCAGGAAGAACACCCAGGTCAGCGGGTGCTCGGGCATCCGGGTGCGGAACACCAGCGCGCCCACCAGCATCGGCACGGTGCCGCGGACCAGCGCCTGGAAGCCGGCCCGGCCCAGGTCGGTAGCCAGCCACCAGCCCTGGAAGTCGACCGGCCGGTAGAGGTCGACGGCGATGTCGCCGCTGCGGAAGCGGTCCTGGACGTCGTCCTGGAAGCCCCCGCCCCAGACGGCGACGGTGACCAGCAGGCCCTGGCTGACCCAGATGTAGGTGACGGCCTGGCCCTGGTCGTAACCGCCGAGGCCGGGGCGGGCCTGCCAGAGGGCGAGGAAGGAGGAGGCCAGGATGATGCCGAAGACGGTGTTGGTGAACGTGCCGGCCAGGGTGGCGGCCCGGTAGGTGGAGTAGCGGCGGAAGGCGCCGCGGGCGACGGCGGCGTACAGCCCGGCGGCGGATCCGCCGGAGGCGGTCCCGGGGCCGGACCGGTTGGAGGTATCAGGGGGCCTCGCCCCGACCAGCGCAGCGTTCGACATATTGTCTCCTTGTCGACAAATATGGGCAGGCGGCTGCCCGCAGACGTCCGCGCACACCCCAGCGGCTCCGACCGGCCGTACCCGGGGGTACCGGGCGGGCGGGCGGAGCTGTCAGAAGTCGGTGCGCTATGCGATTTGCACCTTTCACCGTACCGCCGGGCCCCACCGCCCGCACCCGGTTTTCCGACGCACCCCGGGACGCACGACACCGCTCGCACAACCGCGCACCTCAAGCCACTGGTCGCCGCTGATCTCACGTCAAATAGCAGATAATCCCGTCATGACCTCCAGCACCCGACGCCAGGCCAAACGGGCCGCCCGCCGCGAAGCCCGCCGCGCCCTCCCCCTCTGGCGCCGGCTGCTGCCCACCTGGCGGGTCACCCTCGGCACCCTCACCGCGCTGCTGCTGCTCGCCGTCGGCGCCTTCGCCGTGCTCTACGTCATCGTCCCGGTCCCCGACCCGAACGCCCACGCCGTCGCCCAGAACAACATCTACCTCTACGCCGACGGCACCACCGAGATCGCCCGCACCGGCGCCGTCAACCGCACCGACGTCACCATCGACCAGATCCCGCTGCAGACCCAGCAGGCCGTCGTCTCCGCCGAGGACCGCACCTTCTACCAGAACCGCGGCATCGACCTGAAGGGCATGCTCCGGGCCGGCTGGAACACCCTGCTGGGCAAGGGCATGCAGGGCGGTTCCACCATCACCCAGCAGTACGTCAAGAACTACTACCTGACCCAGGACCAGACCTTCGAACGCAAGGGCCGCGAACTCTTCATCGCCCTCAAGGTCGACCAGCAGCGCGACAAGAAGGACATCCTCGCCGGCTACCTCAACAGCAGCTACTTCGGCCGCGGCGCCTACGGCGTCCAGAGCGCCGCCCACGCCTACTACGGCGTCGACGCCTCCCAACTCACCCTCGGCCAGGGCGCCTACCTCGCCTCCCTGCTCCAGGCCCCCAGCCTCTACGACGTCAGGACCGCCACCCCCGCCAACCGCGAGAAGGCCATCGCCCGCTGGAACTACGCCCTCGACGGCATGGTCCAACTCGGCTTCCTCACCACCGCCGACCGCAACGCCACCACCTTCCCCGACCCCATCGACCCCCAGCCCGCCACCGGCCTCGCCGGCCAGGCCGGCTACCTCGTCGGCGTCGCCGACGACTACCTCATCTCCTCCGGCACCATCGACGCCGCCACCCTCAAGGCCGGCGGCTGGCGGATCACCACCACCTTCGAGAAGCCCCGGCAGGACGCCTTCGTCAAGGCCGTCCAGGACGAACTCACCGGCGAGCTCGACCCCAAGGCCCGCCCCACCACCGACACCGACGTCCGGGTCGCCGGCGCCTCCGTCGAACCCGCCACCGGCCGCGTCGTCGCCGTCTACGGCGGTCCCGACTACGCCAAGCAGCCGTTCAACGACGCCCTGCGCCAGGACAACCAGATCGGCTCCACCTTCAAACCGATCGACCTCGCCGCCGGCCTGATCGCCCAGCACACCGTCGACGGCCGCCCCATCACCACCGAAACCCGCTACGACGGCACCAGCGAACGCCCCGTCACCGGCGGCCCCACCCCGTACGCGCCCCCCAACGAGGACGACATCGACTACGGCAACATCACCCTGCGCTACGCCATGGCCAAGTCCGTCAACTCCGTGTACGCCCAGGAAGGCGTGGACGCCGGGCTCGCCCGCGTCCGGGACACCGCCATCAGACTCGGCATCCCCGACAGCGTCCGCGGCATGGACCCGGCCAACACCTCGATGACCCTCGGCACCGCCACCCCCAGCGCCCTCGACCTGGCCGGCGCCTACGCCACCCTCGCCAACCACGGCCAGGCCCACACCCCCTGGTCCGTCCAGAAGCTCGAACGGGTCAACCCCGGCGGCGCCGTCGACGTCCCCAAGATGCCCGACCACAAGGCCACCGACGCCATCGGCCGCACCGTCGCCGACTCCGTCACCGACGTCCTGCGCGGCGTCGTCAGCCCGCGCGGCACCGGCGCCGCCGCCCTCGACCTCGGCCGCCCCGCCGCCGGCAAGACCGGCACCACCGACGCCAACCTGTCCGCCTGGTTCGCCGGCTACACCCCCGAACTCACCACCACCGTCGGACTGTTCCGGGAGAACCCGAAGAACCACGCCAAGGAACCGCTGGCCGGCACCGCCGGCCTCACCCGGATCAACGGCGGCGCCTTCCCCACCAAGATCTGGACCGACTACATGACCGCTGCGCTCGGCGGCACCCCCACCCAGCAGTTCGACCTGCAGACCGGCCACGGCGACCCCGGCCCCGACAGCTGGCCCACCACCGGCGCCCCCACCAACGGCTCCCCCAGCGCAACCCCCAGCTCCGCCACCACCGGCGCCCCCGTCACCACCCCCAGCCACGCCCCCAGCGCACCCGCCACCGACCAGCCCGGCCCCCGCCCCGACCCCGGCGTCCCCAGCCCGCAGAACCCCCAGCCCACCCCCAGCCAGGACCAGCCCACCCCCAGCAGCCGGCCCACCCAGACCCGGCCCGCCCGGCCCAGCGACCCGCCCACCGCCACCGCCGGACCCACCGGCACGGCGGTCGCCCCGGCCCCGGCCCGCTGAGCACGGCCGGTCCGGCCGGTCCGGCAAGCCTGGTGGGTCCGGCGAACCAGCCGAGCCCACCGAGCCCACCGAGCCCACCGAGCCCACCGACGGACCCTGCGCACTACCCCTTGGCCACCAACTCCCGCTCCAACGGCGTCCGGAACCGCGGCGTCACCCGCACCTCCCCCAACCACCCCGCCAACCGCCCCGCCTCCGCCGCGACCGCCCGCTCAGCCTCGCCCCCGACGTCCCGGAACAGCCGCCACACCACCTCGCCGTCCGCCCGCTGCGCCCAACCGCCGACCACCTCGCCGCACCACCACACCGTCGGCCCGGCATTGCCCGCCCGGTCGAACAGCGCCGGGACGTCCACCGGCCGCAGGTACCAGTCCCGCCCGCGCCAACCCATCACCGCCGGATCCAGCGCCGGCAACAACGCCGCCCACGGCTCCGGGGCCTCCACCGGCCCCTCGTCCCCCGGCAGCACCAGGGCCGCCGTGCCGTCCGCCAGCGCCACGCCCCGCGCCCCCACGTCCGCCAGCGCCGCACGGACGTCCCCCAGCGTCCAGCCCGTCCACCACTTCACGTCCTCGACCGTGCCCGGACCGTACGCCGCCAGCCAGCGCCGCACCACCTCCGCCTTCGCCTCCCGCACCGGCACCTCCGGCCACTGCGGCACCAGCGCCCACGGATAGCTGCTGCTCAGCCAGGACCCCCGCGGACGGCACCGGCGCACGTGCCCGTCCGAGGCCAGCAACCGCAGCAGCCGACTGCCCACACTCTGCCTCGCCTCGTACGCCTTGCCCGCCGACATCAGCATCGTCTCGCGCAACTGGGGCACGTCCTCGGCGAGTTCACCGGTCGTCGCCTCCCCGCGCACAGCCAGTGCGGCCAGCACCTCGCGCTCCGTCACCGCCAGCCGCGCAGCGTCCCAGCCCTCGGCGTGGTCCCGCAGGTGCTTCATCAGCGTCGCCCGCTCCTTCGCCGCGATCGCCCGCGCCGCCGCCGCACTCACGTACGGGGCCATGCCCTCCGTCACCGCGAAAAGCGTCCGCCGCATCGACAGCAGCTTCACCAGCGAGACGTCCTCGTACAGCGCCCGGTCCACCTCAGCCGCCGCAGGCACCGCCAACCGCGCGCAGGCCGACAGGTACACCGTCGCCGCGTCCGTCGCGTGCAGACCGACCACCGCGTCGGCCGCGTCCTCCACCCGCGCCGCCCGCACCGAGGACGCCAACAGCTGCCGACGCCCCAACCGGGCCCGCCGCTCCCCATCACCGATCACCGGGACACTCATGCCCGGACCCTAGCCGCTGCCACCGACGAACCGGGAGGACCACCGCCCGCCGTCCACCCGCTCCGCCGCCAACCCGGCGAACTCGGCCAGCAACGGAGCCTCCCGCCCGGCCGCCCAGACCAGCCCCACCCGGTTCGGCGCGACGTCCGAGACCGGCACGTGCACCACGTCCGCACGGGTGTAGAACGCCGACACCGACGACGGCAGCACCACCGTCCCCTCCCCCGCCGCCATTTCGCCACCGGCACGGTGATCACCGTCGACGGCGGCACCCTGCTGGCCTGACCACGGCGAACGGGTCCGCCGGCCGCGCCCCGGCCGACGGACCCGCCTCTCGGAACCACCGCGGCCGAAACCGCGGCACGGTCACAGGTACAGGCCGGTCGACCCCTCGGTGTCCCCGAACCGGGCCGCCGCCACCGCGTGCAGGTCGCGCTCGCGCAGCAGCACGTACGTGGCGCCGCGCACCTCGACCTCCAGCTTGTCCTCCGGGTCGTACAGCACCCGGTCACCCGGCTCCACCGAGCGCACGCTCTGGCCCACTGCCACGGCCTCCGCCCAGGTACAGCGCTTGGACAGCTCCGCGGTCGCCGGGATCAGGATGCCGCCGGTCGAGCGGCGCTCGCCCTCACTGCCCTCGATGCGCACCAGCACGCGGTCGTGCAGCATCCTGATCGGCAGCTTCTCGCCCAGCCGGTCGTGCCGCGTCGAGTCGTGTCCGTGGTCGGAATGCGTCGGGTTGTCGTTCGTACTCACGATCCCGAAGGTACCGCCCCGGAGCGCCGGGCGTGACGCTGGCCCGGCATGCGGAAGGACCGGCCCGCCACGGCGGTCCGGTCCTCCGGGAGCACGACTCAGTCCTTGCGGCGCTTCCGGGACGCAGCGATCAGCAGCACCAGGCCGACGCCGAGCAGCGCCGCCGGGACGATCCGCTCCTTGCGCGGCTGCCCCTTCTCGTCCACGAACTGCGCCTTGACCTTGTCGACCACGCCGTTCGCGGCCACGTACGCCTTGGCCGTCTTCTCCTCGACGGTGGCCATCGCCTTGGCCTTGACCTGGGCGGAGATGGTGCTCGGGTGGACCCGCACGGCCAGCTCGTCCAGGTTCGCCGCGAGCCGGTCGCGGGTGCGCTCGATGTCCGCCTCGATCTGCGCAGCCGTCCGCTCCGGCTTGTCCTGCGTGCTCGCACCGCCCACTCGGGCCACCCCATTCACTTGCCGATGTCGTCCTGTCGTCCTGTGCGACCAGCCCAGTCTGTCAGCTGCCGGGCACGCACGCGCGGCCCCACCCACCAACGGGGGTAAGTTGGCCGTGGTACGACCGCCCGTCCCAGCCTCCAGGAGAGTACGACCGTGACTGAGCGCCTCCAGCCCGGCGACACCGCACCCGCCTTCAGCCTGTCCGACGCCGACGGCAACCAGGTCTCCCTCGCCGACCACCGGGGCCGCAAGGTCATCGTCTACTTCTACCCGGCCGCCCTCACCCCCGGCTGCACCAAGCAGGCCTGCGACTTCACCGACAACCTGGAGGTCTTCGCGGGCGCCGGCTACGACGTCATCGGCATCTCCCCCGACCAGCCGGAGAAGCTCGGCAAGTTCCGCGAGAAGGAGGACCTCAAGGTCACCCTGCTCTCCGACCCGGAGCACGAGGTGCTGGAGGCGTACGCCGCCTACGGCGAGAAGCAGAACTACGGCCGCACCTACCAGGGCGTGATCCGCTCCACGATCGTCGTCGACGAGCAGGGCAAGGTCGAGCGCGCGCTGTACAACGTCAAGGCCACCGGGCACGTCGCCAAGCTGCTGCGCGACCTCAAGGTCGAGGCCTGACCGAGTAGAAGCCGCCGGAGTCGACGCGCTTGCCGTCGTCCCCGAAGCAGCCGCCGGTCTCGGTCCAACCGCCCACCGAGATCAGGGCCTTGACGTTCGGGTACTGCTTCTTGAACTTCGTCAGCAGATTGAAGTGGCCCTTGTACGGCAGCGCCGGATCCAGCTCCGCGCCCGGCACCCGCGGGAAGGAGATCCCGGTGGCCTCGTCGGTCGGGCCGTCCGTACCGACCGAGAGCTTGTTGTCACCGCCGACGTTGGCAAACACTTCCCAAACCCCGGGTTGCCCTGCCCCAACTGCCACTCCATCACTGCGACCCACTGCGGCCGGAGCAGGAACCGCACCGGGACCCGGGCGGACGTCGCCGCGCAGCTGGTCCGATTTCTAGAAAGCGACCGCAGCAGGCTTCGTCTGCCGGTACGCTTGCTCTGACGTGCGCCCGTACTCCAGCTGGCGAGAGAGATGCGGTTTAGGTCCGCAGTGTCGTGGGTTCGAGTCCCACCGGGCGTACCGATCGAAATGGCCCGCTTCCCTTCGATTCGAAGGGAAGCGGGCCTTCATCGTTCCTCCGGCCCGTCAGCCGATGAGGTCCTTGACCACCGGAGCCAGGGCCCGGAAGGCCTGGCCGCGGTGGCTGATGGCGTTCTTCTCGTCCGCCGTCAGTTCCGCGCAGGTGCGCGTCTCGCCGATGGGCTGGAGGATCGGGTCGTAGCCGAAGCCGCCGTCGCCCACCGGGGCGGTGCGCAGGGTGCCGAGGAGGCGGCCCTCGACGACGCGTTCGGTGCCGTCCGGCAGGGCGAAGGCAGCGGCGCAGAAGAAGTGGGCGCCGCGGTGGGGCTCGGCGATGTCGGAGAGCTGGGCGAGCAGCAGCTCCAGGTTGGCGAGGTCGTCGCCGTGCTTGCCGGACCAGCGGGCGGAGAAGACGCCGGGTGCGCCGCCCAGGACGTCCACGCAGAGGCCGGAGTCGTCGGCGACGGCGGGCAGGCCGGTGGCCCGGGCGAGGGCGTGGGCCTTGAGGAGGGCGTTCTCGGCGAAGGTGACGCCGGTCTCGGGGACGTCCGGGATCTCGGGATAGGCATCGGCGCCGACGAGTTCGACGTCGAGGCCGGCGTCGATGAGGATGGCGCGCAGCTCGGCGACCTTGTGCTGGTTGCGGGTGGCGAGGATCAGACGGGTGGACATATCGCCCACCCTACCGAGAGGACGGAGCCGATCAGCCGGTGCAGACCGAGGTGAGGTTGCCCGCGGCGTCGCCGAGGGGCTTGAGGTCGGGGGCCTGCTTGTTGTCGACGGCCTGCTGGACCTTGTCGGCCTGCTTCTGGAGGTCGGTCACGGCCTTGGCGACGTCGGTGTTCCTGGAGTTCTTGCCGATCTGGTCGAGGTCGCCCTTGAGTTTCCGGAGCGCCTTGCCGGCGGCGGCCGAGTCGTTGCTGGAGTTGTCGTAGGCCTTGGTGAGGTCGGCGATGTCGCCGGTGACCTTGACGGCGGTGTTGCCGCAGTCGATGGCTTTCTGGGCTGCGGAGCAGCTGACCATGCTGAGCGGGAGGATGGCGATCAGTCCGGCCACGGCGAGGGCGGCGGGGCGGGCGATGCTGGACTGCATCCGGTCCTCCTGGTGGCGCGGGTTCCTTGGCGGGGACGCGTGCCGCGGGCGGCGCGGTTCCCGCAGCGGGACTGCTGCGGGAACCGTACGGTCTGGGGGTGGCGCCTGTACAGGAGGCCGTACGCGTGCGCGAGTGCGCTTCACGCCCCGGGGCGGTTCAGCCTTCGAGTGCCTTGCGCTGGATCTCGTCGAGTTCGGCGCAGCCGAGGGTGCCGAGGTCGAGCAGCTGGTCGAGGAGGCCGCGGTCGAAGGGGGCGCCTTCGGCGGTGCCCTGGACCTCGACGAAGCGGCCGTCGGAGGTGCAGACGATGTTCATGTCGGTTTCGGCGCGCACGTCTTCCTCGTACTGGAGGTCGAGCATGGGGGTGCCGTCGATGATGCCGACGCTGACGGCGCTGACGCCGCCGGTGATGGGCTGGCCCTTGGCGCGGAGCAGTTTGCGGTCGCGGGCCCAGGAGACGGCGTCGACGAGGGCGACGTAGGCGCCGGTGATGGCGGCGGTGCGGGTGCCGCCGTCGGCCTGGAGGACGTCGCAGTCGAGGACGATGGTGTTCTCGGCGAGGGCGCGGTGGTCGACGACGGCGCGCAGGGAGCGGCCGATGAGTCGGCTGATCTCGTGGGTGCGGCCGCCGATGCGGCCCTTGACGGCTTCGCGGTCGCCGCGGGTGTTGGTGGCGCGGGGGAGCATGGAGTATTCGGCGGTGACCCAGCCTTCGCCGCTGCCCTTGCGCCAGCGCGGGACGCCTTCGGTGACGCTGGCGGTGCACAGCACCTTGGTGTCGCCGTAGGAGATGAGGACGGAGCCTTCGGCGTGCTTGCTCCAGCCCCGCTCGATGGTGATGGGGCGGAGCTGGTCGGGGGTGCGGCCGTCGATGCGTGACATAGCCACTGAGCGTAGCCGCTTGGCCTCATGGCCCTGGACACGCCTCGGCCCGCCGTGCTCGTGAGCGGGTCGGCGGGCCGTGGTGGTGGGGCCTGGGTGGCTCAGCTCACATCATGTCTTCGATGTCGGCGGCGATGGGGTCGGCGTCGGTGCCGATGACGACCTGGATCGCGGTGCCCATCTTGACGACGCCGTGGGCGCCGGCGGCCTTGAGGGCGACCTCGTCGACCAGGGAGGCGTCCTTGACCTCGGTGCGCAGGCGGGTGATGCAGCCTTCGACCTCTTCGATGTTGTCGATGCCGCCCAGACCGGCGACGATCTTCTCAGCCTTGCTGGCCATCTGGTTCTCTCCCTCTGTTTCGGCCCTTCGGCGGCTTTGCCGGGTGCCGTCCTGCGCTGTGCTGGGTCCTCGACCGTCGGGTGGTGAGGTCCGTTGCCGGTGGCTGACGCGGGTTCAGCTGCGGTCACGCTGCCGGGCGGCGCGCGACCAGCATGACCCGAGCCGGTCCGGTCTGCCACGTTAGTCCACTTTTGGCCCATTCCGGCGCGCAGGCTCCGGACCGCCGCCCGAGGATGACGATCAGCGGGGCTCGCGTCCCGGTGTCCGGCCTGCGTCCCAAAGTGGTCTACACCAATATATGTGTACTCCGACGAACGCGGGAAGGACCCCGGCTGTTCCCGGGCCCCGCCCGAGGGTCCCGCACAGGGTGTCCCGACGGCAACTGCGCTCGGAGGGCGGATGATGAGTTCGGCAGGCGCCACGGCCCCGCGGACCACGAGGTGGCACAGCTTCTACGGCGGGCTCCAGAAGATGGGCCGCTCGTTGCAGCTGCCGGTCGCGGTGCTCCCCGCGGCGGGCATCCTCAACCGGCTCGGCCAGCCGGACGTCTTCGGCAGGGACGGTCTGGGCTGGACGGACGTCGCCAGGGTGTTCGCGGCGGCCGGCGGCGCCCTGCTCGACTCCGCGCTCGGCCTGCCGATGCTGTTCTGCGTCGGGGTGGCGATCGGCATGGCCAGGAAGGCGGACGGCTCGACGGCGCTGGCGGCCGTGGTCGGCTTCCTCGTCTACTACCGGGTCCTGCACGCCTTCCCGGAGAGCTGCAAGCCGCCGACGGTGCTGGTGAGCGACCAGTGCGTGGACTACACCTCGGCGAAGGCGGCCGCCGCGACCTACCAGAACCCCGGGGTGCTCGGCGGCATCCTGATCGGCCTGATGTCGGCCTGGCTGTGGGTGCGGTACCACCGCACCAGACTGGTCGACTGGCTCGGCTTCTTCAACGGCCGCCGCCTGGTCCCGATGATCACCGCCCTGGTCGGCATGCTGACCGCCGTCGTCGCGCTGTGGGTGTGGCCGCCGATCGGCCGCGGCCTGAACGACTTCTCGCAGACCCTCGCCGATCTCGGCGCGGGCGGAGCGGGCATCTTCGGCGTCTTCAACCGCGCACTGCTGCTGATCGGTATGCACCAGCTGCTGAACACCTTCGTCTGGTTCCAGTTCGGCGAGTTCACGAAGGCCGACGGCACCATCGTGCACGGCGACATCCCGCGTTTCCTGGCGGGTGACCCGACGGCCGGCCAGTTCCAGTCCGGATTCTTCCCGATCATGATGTTCGCGCTGCCCGCCGCGGCACTCGCGATCGCCCACTCGGCCAAACCCCACCGCCGCAAGGAGATCTACGGTCTGATGCTCTCGGTCGGCCTGACCTCCTTCGTCACCGGCGTCACCGAGCCGATCGAGTACTCCTTCGCCTACATCGCCCCGGCCCTGTTCGCCGTGCACGCGCTGCTCACCGGCGCCTCGATGGCGGTCACCTGGGGACTGGGGGTGCACGACGGCTTCAGTTTCTCGGCCGGCCTGATCGACTACGTCATCAACTGGGGACTGGCCACCAAACCGTGGCTGATCATCGTCATCGGACTCTGCTTCGCCGTGGTGTACTACGCGCTCTTCCGCTTCATCATCGTCAAATTCGACCTGAAAACCCCGGGGCGCGAGGACGAGGCGGAAGTGGAGGACGTCACCAGGGTCTGAACATCACCGCGGGCGTCGCCCGCAATGGCCCTCGGACCCGCCGGTCCGGGGCCTCCAGCATTTCGGGAAAGGGTGGAATTCCCGGCACGATGCCGATCGAAAAAGATAATTCGGCTGCGATCCGCCCGGCCCGGGGCGGTCCGGACAGGTGCCGACCGCGGGCGGCTGACGTCCCACCGGCTCGTCCGCGACCCTCCGGTCACTCTCAGCAGCCGCCGCGGACACCGGGAAGCGGCCGGTCGTCCGGGACCGGACCCCGCGACCGCGCCCCGACCCGGGCGCCGCACGGGCTGCGCGCTTTTTGTTGCGTAAATAGCCAAAATCACAATCGCGACTGAAATCATGATCGCCGTTCCGCGACTAGGTTTCGATTTCATAGCGCTTCCCGGTGGCAGCGCTATCCGGGGTTCCTTGACTTCTCCACCCGTGCTACAAAACTGGTCTACACCACGTGTGGTGTAGACCAGTTCGCGGTTCGGCCTCCTGTGCCTTCCCCCGACCGACCGCCATGCCGTTAGGAACCCACCCCCATGAGTCAGTCTGCGCAGGCACCGGCGCCCGCCACGGCTCCGGCCTCGCCAAGCCCCGCCAAGAAGTTCGGTCAGAACGTCCTCCAGGGTCTGCAGAAGATCGGCCGCAGCCTCCAGCTGCCGATCGCGGTGCTCCCCGCCGCCGGTCTCCTGATGCGCCTCGGCCAGGACGACGTGTTCGGCAAGGACGGCCTCGGCTGGGACAAGGTCGCCTCGGTCTTCGCCGCCGCCGGCAACGGGGTCTTCGGCGCCCTGCCGATGCTGTTCGCGGTGGGCATCGCGATCGGCTTCGCCAAGAAGGCGGACGGCTCCACCGCGCTCGCCGCACTGGTCGGCTTCCTGGTGTACCAGAAGGTGCTCACCGCCTTCCCGGTCACCGAGGGTCACATCGCCGACGGCAAGTGGGTCGAGCCGGTCTACCAGGACCCGGGCGTGCTCGGCGGCATCGTGATCGGCCTGCTGGCCGCCGTGCTGTGGCAGAAGTACCACCGCACCAAGCTGGTGGACTGGCTCGGCTTCTTCAACGGCCGGCGCCTGGTCCCGATCATCATGGCCTTCGTCGGCACCGCCGTCGGTGTGCTCTTCGCCCTGACCTGGGGCCCGGTCGGCGACGCCATCAAGAGCCTGAACGACACCCTGATCGGCGCCGGCGCGTTCGGTGCGGGCGCCTTCGGCCTGGTCAACCGTGCTCTGCTGCCGGTCGGCATGCACCAGTTCGTGAACTCCTTCGCCTGGTTCCAGACCGGTGACTTCACCGGCCCCGACGGTGTCGTCGTCCACGGTGACCTGCACCGCTTCTTCGCCGGTGACCCGACCGCCGGGCAGTTCATGTCGGGCTTCTACCCGATCATGATGTTCGCGCTGCCCGCCGCCGCGCTGGCGATCGCCCACTCCGCCAAGGCCCACCGCCGCAAGGCCGTCACCGGCATGATGGTGTCGCTGGCCCTGACCTCCTTCGTCACCGGCGTCACCGAGCCGATCGAGTTCTCCTTCGTCTTCATCGCCCCGCTGCTGTACGTCATCCACGCGGTGCTGACCGCCGTCTCGATGGCCGTCACCTGGGCGCTCGGCGTGCACGACGGTTTCACCTTCTCCGGTGGCCTGATCGACTACGCGCTGGCCTGGAGCAAGGCCACCAGCCCGTGGTTGATCATTCCGATCGGCCTGGTCTTCGCCGCGATCTACTACTCCGTGTTCCGCTTCGCGATCACCAAGTTCAACCTCAAGACCCCCGGTCGCGAGGACGACGACGAGATCGAGGACGTCACCAAGGCCTGACGCTCCTCCCGGCCGCTCCGAAGGCCCCGCCCACCGCCGCTCCCCCCGGCGGCAGGGCGGGGCCTTCGGCGTGTCCGGCACCCGCGGACGGCGGTTGACGAACCGCGCCGACCGCTACACCCGGGCCCGCCGAATCCGTCCAGCTGGCACGGGAGTTGTGGGGGAGGAATCCGTACGGCACCGCGGCCCGCAGTTCGAGGTCGGGGGCCGGCTCTCGCTGCCCCGGCCGCCGCAGGGCCACCCGGTGGTCGTCCAGGCCGGAGACTCCGCCGAGGGACGGGAGTTCGCCGCCGCCACCGCCGACGTCGCCTTCAGGCGGCACTCCGACTTCGAGGCCGGCCGGGCCTTCCACGCCGACGTCAAGGGCCGGTTGGCCGGCCACGGGCGCGAGCCGGACGAGCTGAAGATCATGCCCTCCGCCACCTTGCCGAGCCCGGTCAGACCTCGTACACCGCGCCGGCCCGGGCCAGTTCGACCGGGCCGGCGTAGGTGGCGGCCGCGTCACGGCGGTTGCGCTCCGCGTCCGTCCACGGCGGGATGTGGGTGAGGACGAGCCGGCGGGCCCCGGCGGCGGTGGCGTGCTCGCCGGCCTCCCGGCCGTTGAGGTGGACGGCCTGGTACGTGTCGCGGCCGTCCAGGTACGCGGCCTCGCAGAGGAACAGGTCGGTGTCGCGGGCGAGTTCCACCAACTCGGGGCTCTCGCCGGTGTCGCCGGAGTAGACCAGCGAGCGGCCGCCGTGCTCCAGCCGGAAGGCGAACGCGTCGACGGGGTGGTTGACCTGTGCGACGGAGACCCGGAACGGACCGAGTCCGAAGCTGCCCGGGGTGATCGTGCGGAACTCGAACACCTCCTTCATTCCGGGGTTCTCCGGCATGTCGTACGCGCGGGCGAGCCGCTCGGCGGTGCCGGCCGGGCCGTACACCGGCAGCAGGTCGGGGCAGCCCTCGGCGCGGTAGTTGCGGGCGACCCAGTAGGCGCACAGGTCGACGCAGTGGTCCGCGTGCAGGTGGCTGAGCAGGACGGCGTCGACCTCGTAGAGGCTGGTGTACTTCTGCAGCGCGCCGAGGGCGCCGTTGCCGAGGTCCAGCACGACCCGGTAGCCGTCGGCCTCGACCAGGTAGCTGGAGCACGGCGAGTCGGCGGACGGGAAGCTCCCCGAGCACCCCACCACGGTCAGTTTCATCCGAGCCCCTCCGCCCCGACACGTCCCGGCTGCTGCTGGAAAACGGCATGGAAAACAGCATGGAAAACGGCAGGCCGGGCCGGTGGACCGGCCGGTAGCACTGCGTTGGTGTGTCGAGGGTAAGGGCGGAGCGGCACTTTGCCCCCGTCCCCGTGCCGGGCTGTGGCTGGAATCACCCAGACCGCGGGGCGGGGGCGGCACGGCGGGTTCAGCGGTGCCGGGGGCGGTTGCGGGCCCAGGCGCGGACGGTCCCGGGGTACCAGCGGGGGTGTCCGCTGCCGTCGGTCACGTCCGGGTCGGGCAGCAGCCCGTGCCGCCGGTAGGTGCGGACGGTATCGGGCCGGACGTTGATGTACCGGGCGATCTCGGCGTACGACCAGAGTTCACGGTTCCTCACGAGGGCACCTCCGGGGGGACGGGGGCGGACGTTCGTGAGGCAGCCTGTCCGTGCCGCACCGGGGCACGGCCGACAGAACGGGTGTCGTGGCGGTTCCGTGACGAACCGGGAGCAATCCGCGGACAAAGGCCCGATTGTCACGGCCGCCGCGGTGGTGGCGTTCACCGCCGGCCCGGTACGGTTCGCCGCATGACTGGTATCTGGGTGGTCCTGGCCGTGGCGGGCACCGCCGTCCTGGCGGCCGTCGCGGCAGCGCTGGTGAGGCGCACCCGGCCGGCCGCGCGTCCGGCCGGCCCGACCGGCCCGGGGCGGCGCCCGGGCACCGAGGCCGGCCCGGAGCCGCAGGAGATCTGGTGGGCGGAGGTGCCGTTCGAGGACGGCCCGGGCTCCAAGGACCGCCCCTGCCTGGTGCTGCGGGTGCACGGGCGGGCCGCCACCGTCGCGAAGATCACCAGCAAGCACCACGCCGAGCGCCCGGGAGTGCTGCCGCTGCCGCCCGGTTCGGTCGGCGACCGGCAGGGCCGGACCAGCTGGCTGGAGACCGACGAGCTGCGCGAGGTGCCGCTGTCGGCCTTCCGCCGCCGGGCCGGCACGGTGGACCGGCAGGTCTGGGCCCGGGCCCAGAGGTCGCTGCAGCGGAGCTAGGCCCGCAGCCGGCCCCGCAGCCGGGTCAGGCCCAGAGCTGGCCCTGGAGGGCCTCGACCGCCGCCTCGGTGGACTCGGCGGTGTAGATGCCGGTGGACAGGTACTTCCAGCCGCCGTCGGCGACCACGAAGACGACGTCCGCGCGCTCCCCGGCGGCCGCGGCCCTGCGGCCGACGCCGAGTGCGGCGTGCAGGATCGCGCCGGTCGAGACGCCCGCGAAGATGCCTTCCTGCTGGAGGAGTTCGCGGGTGCGGCGGACGGCGTCCGCGGAGCCGACCGAGAAGCGGGTGGTGAGCACCTCGGCGTCGTACAGCTCGGGCACGAAGCCCTCGTCGAGGTTGCGCAGCCCGTACACCAGGTCGTCGTAGCGCGGTTCGGCGGCGACGATCTTCACGCCGGGGACCTTCTCGCGCAGGTAGCGGCCGACGCCCATCAGGGTGCCGGTGGTACCGAGGCCGGCCACGAAGTGGGTGACGGTCGGCAGGTCGGCGAGGATCTCGGGGCCGGTGGTGGTGTAGTGGGCGCCCGCGTTGTCGGGGTTGCCGTACTGGTAGAGCATCACCCAGTCGGGGTGTTCGGCGGAGATCTCCTTGGCGATCCGGACGGCGGTGTTGGAGCCGCCGGCGGCCGGGGAGGAGATGATCTCGGCGCCCCACATCCGGAGGAGTTCGCGCCGTTCCTCGCTGGTGTTCTCGGGCATCACGCAGACCATCCGGTAGCCCTTGAGCTTGGCGGCCATGGCGAGCGAGATGCCGGTGTTGCCGCTGGTGGGCTCCAGGATGGTGCAGCCGGGGGTGAGCCGGCCGTCGGCCTCGGCGCGCTCGATCATGTGCAGCGCGGGGCGGTCCTTGATGGAGCCGGTGGGGTTGCGGTCCTCCAGCTTGGCCCAGAGGTTCACCAGGCCCCCGTCGTTGCCGGGGACGGCGGCGGACAGCCGCGGCAGGCGGACCAGCGGGGTGTTGCCGACGGCTTCGAGCGGACTGTCGTATCGCAAGGGAGGCCTCCGGCCACGGCGGTGAGGGTGAGGAGGGGCGGTGCCCCCGCCACCCGGGCGGGGGCACCGGGAGATCAGCGGGCGCCGCCGGCCACGGCGGGCAGGATGGTGACGCTGTCGCCGTCGGCGAGGGCGGTGGAGATGCCCTCCAGGAACCGGACGTCCTCGTCGTTCAGGTAGACGTTGACGAAGCGGCGCAGCTCGCCGCCCTCGACCAGGCGGGCGGCGATGCCCGGGTGGCGGGCGTCGAGGTCGGCGAAGAGTTCCCCGAGGTTGCTGCCGTTGCCCTCGACGGCCTTGGCGCCGTCGGTGTAGGTGCGGAGGATGGTCGGGATGCGGACCTCGATGGCCATGGGTGCGCTCCTGTGCGAGTCGTGGAGATGGGTGGGCCGCAGCGGGCGCGGCGGGGCGGAGGGTGCCCGGGGCTCGACGCCGCCGGGGAGGCGGCGGGGCCCGGTGGGCGGGGCGGCTCTCAGCGCGAGCGCGCGGGCGTGCCGGGACAGATCGCGCCGGCGTGCCGGCACAGGTCGATGTGCAGGCGCGCCACGAGGCGGGTGCCCGGGGCCTGGTTGCTCACATCGACGGAACGCATGGGCTCATCGTATAGATTCCCGGGCCCGCTCCGACATGCCTGTCTCGTGATCCGGATGTTGTCGTTTCCGATGGTGAGACGGCGAGGGCCCGCCGACCGCTCGCGGCGGGTCGGCGGGCCCGGTCCATGGGGTGCCCGTCAGGCCGGGTGGGCCTCGACGACCTGGACGTCTTCCTCTGTGATCTCGCCGTCCACGATGCGGAACGAACGGAACTGGTAGGGGTCGTCCTCGCCGTTGCCATCTGCGGTGGAGACCAGCACGTAGTGGGCGAACGGCTCGGAGGCGTAGCTCACGTCCGTGCGGGAGGGGTAGGCCTCGGTGGCGGTGTGCGAGTGGTAGACGATCACCGGCTCCTCGTCCAGGTCGTCCATCTCGCGGTAGAGCTTGAGCAGGTCGCCCGAGTCGAACTCGTAGAAGGTGGGCGAGCGGGCCGCGTTGAGCATCGGGATGAACCGCTCGGGCCGGCCGCTGCCGGCCGGTCCGGCGACCACGCCGCAGGCCTCGTCCGGGTGGTCGGCGCGGGCGTGGGCCACGATCCGGTCGCGGATCTCTCGGGTGATGGTCAGCATGGGGTCAGGATAGACACGCCCCGGCGGCTGTCCGCCGGGGCGTCCGAAGCGCGGTCAACGGGCGTCCACGTTTCCGTTGCGGACGTGCAGGTGGTCGTGGGCGAGACCGTGGACGGCCTGGGGGTTGCGGCGCTTGATCACCTGGTAGCCGATCACCAGCAGCAGGGCCCAGCCCGGGAAGACGTACAGCGAAATCCGGTTGTCCTTGTCCAGCCCGATCAGCACCACGACCAGCGCCAGGAAGGCGAGGGCGGCCCAGCTGACCCAGGCGCCGCCGGGGGCCTTGAAGGTGGGCGGCGGCAGGTGGCCGGCCCTCCAGGCCTTGCGGTAGCGGACCTGGGAGATCAGGATCATCGCCCAGGTCCACAGCCCGCAGACCGTGGCGACCGAGGTGATGTACTCGAACGCCCGTGCCGGGACGAGGTAGTTGAGCACCACGCCGGCGCCCATCAGCAGGCAGGAGAGGGTGATCGCGAAGGCCGGGGTGCGGCGCCTGTTGAGCTTGGTGAGCTGCCCTGGGGCCTGGCCGCGCAGGGCGAGGTCGCGCAGCATGCGACCGGTGGAGTACATCCCGGAGTTGCAGGAGGAGAGCGCGGCGGTGAGCACCACGAAGTTGATGATGCCGGCCGCGGCCGGTATGCCGATCTTGCCGAAGGCGGCGACGAACGGGCTGACGCCGGGCTGGAACTCGGTCCACGGGACGAGCGAGAGGATGACCACCAGGGCGCCGATGTAGAACAGCGCGATGCGCCAGGGCAGGGTGTTGATGGCGCGCGGCAGGGTCTTCTCGGGGTTCTCGCTCTCGCCCGCGGTGACGCCGACGAGTTCGACGCCCAGGTAGGCGAACATGACGATCTGGAGGGTCATCACGGTGGCGCCGATGCCCTTGGGGAAGAAGCCGCCGTCCTGCCACAGGTTGGTGATCGACGCGGTGTCACCGGCCTTGCTGAAGCCGAGGGTCAGCACGCCGATGCCGATCAGGATCATGCCGATGATGGCGGTGACCTTGACCATGGAGAACCAGAACTCGATCTCGCCGAACAGCTTCACCGAGATCAGGTTGGCCGCGTAGAGGACGAGCAGGAAGGTCAGTGCGCTGGCCCACTGCGGGATGCCGGGCGCCCAGAACTTGACGTACACGGCGGCGGCGGTGGTCTCGGCCATGCCCGTGACGACCCAGAACAGCCAGTACGTCCAGCCGGTGACGTAGCCGGCGAAGGGGCCGAGGAACTCGCGGGCGTACTCGGCGAAGCTGCCGGAGACCGGGCGGTAGGTGAGCAGTTCGCCGAGGGCGCGCATGATCACGAAGATCACCAGGCCGGCCACGGCGTAGGAGAGGATCAGGCTCGGCCCGGACTTGGAGATGGCGGTGCCGGCGCCGAGGAAGAGACCGGTGCCGATCGCGCCGCCGATGGCGATCATCTGGATCTGGCGGCTGCCCAGCCCCCGCTCGTAGCCCTCCTCGTCCGGTTTCGCGTCGACCACCTGGTCGTATATCTGCTCGGCCATGGTCACCGTCCTGGGTGGGTCTCGTTTGTGGGGAGAAGTCGTACCACGCACGATCCGGATAGCGGTGTTCATCTGAGCGATATTTGAGCATGTCCTGTTATATTTTGCCCGATTTATGTACAAATGCCCCAGTCGAGCGTCCACATGCTGGACGCAACGACCGGGGCTTGCCCGAAAACGGGCAGGATCACCCGGGAGAGTGGGGGGTGGACCGCCCCGACGTCAGTCGGTGATCGCCTCCAGCAGCGACTCCTGGAGCGCGCCCAGCCACAGGTAGGCCATCACCAGCGGCTTGCGCTCGTCGCCGTCCGGCAGTTCGTAGAGGCCCTGCTCGTCCTCCTCGGAGACCTCCAGCCGCACCCCGAGGGTCAGCCGCAGGTCGTTCAGCGCGCCCAGCCAGTGCAGGCAGTCGGCGGCGGCCAGCTTGAGGACCCCGGCGCCGCCGAGGCCGTCCAGCGCCCGGACCACCTGGAGCGCGTCGTCCCGCTTGCGGGCCCGCAGGTCGAGTTCCGTGTAGCGGCGGAACTCGCCGTTGGCGGCCCGGGTCTCCTCGTCCTCCGGCGCGGCCGGATCGCCGTAGGCGTCCGGGAAGAGCCGGGCCAGCGCCGGGTCGGCGGGCGCCTCGGACGGACCCTCGGCGAACAGTGCCGCCAGCGGGTCGTCACCGTCCCCGCCGCCCGGGCCGGGGCCGATCAGCTCCAGCATCTGCACTTCCAGCGACCGCAGGATGGAGGCCTCCACCTCGTCCAGCGCGATCGCCGCACCACCACCGCCGGCGCTCTCGAACAACCCAGCCATCTGTATCGGTCAGCCCGTCTTCGTCGTCTTCGGCCGCGCCGCCGAACCGGCGGGCGGTCAGTCCCTGTGCGCCGGATGGGCGGTCAGTCGTGCTGCAGCGTCGCCCACAGGCCGTAGCCGTGCATCGCCTGGACGTCCCGCTCCATCTCCTCGCGGGAGCCGCTGGAGACCACTGCCCGGCCCTTGGTGTGCACGTCCATCATCAGCTTCCGGGCCTTGTCCTTCGGGTACCCGAAATAGGCCTGGAAGACGTACTGGACGTAGCTCATGAGGTTGACCGGATCGTTGTGCACGATGGTCACCCAGGGCGTGTCCGGCTCGGTCACCGGTTGTCCTTCGACCTCCGGGCGCTCGATCTCCACGGGCGCGACACTCACCGCCGGGCCTCCTCGTTGCACACTCGTCCGTGACTCCTCATGGCCCATGCTGCCATCCGGGGGACGGCCGGGCGATTCCGGCCCGGCCCCCGGCACGAGAAATCGTCACTCTGACGCTAAGTGGTAGTAGCATCATCCGCATGGACGCCACTTCAGTGCGCGCGGCCGGGTCGACCGCGCTCCTCACCGACCGCTACGAGCTCACCATGCTGCAGGCCGCCCTGCGCAGCGGGGCCGCGCACCGCCGCTCCGTCTTCGAGGTGTTCACCCGCCGTCTGCCCAGCGGCCGCCGCTACGGCGTCATGGCCGGCACCGGCCGGGTGCTGGACGCCGTCGAGAACTTCCGTTTCGACACCGCCCAGCTGGACTGGCTGTCCGACCAGGGCGTGGTCGACGACGACACCCTGCGGTTCCTCGCCGACTACCGCTTCCACGGTGACATCCACGGCTACCCCGAGGGCGAGGTCTATTTCCCCGGCTCGCCGGTGCTCACCGTCGAGGGCAGCTTCGCCGAGACGGTGATCCTGGAGACGGTGATCCTCTCCATACTGAACTTCGACTCGGCCATCGCGGCCGCCGCCTCCCGGATGACCGCCGCGGCCGGCGGCCGTCCGGTGATCGAACTCGGCGCCCGCCGGGCCCACGAGCAGGCCGCCGTCGCCGCTGCCCGGGCCTCCTACGTGGCCGGCTTCGCCGCCACCTCCGACCTGGAGGCCGGCTTCCTGCACGGCATCCCGACCACCGGCACCTCCGCACACGCCTTCACCCTGGTGCACGACAGCGAGCGGGACGCCTTCCGGGCGCAGATCGACTCGATGGGCCGGGGCACCACCCTGCTGATCGACACCTTCGACCTGCGCGAGGCCGTCCGCACCGCCGTCGAGGTGGCCGGGCCCGAGCTGGGCGCGGTCCGGATCGACTCCGGCGACCTCATCCTGGCGGCCCACCGGGTCCGCCGTCAGCTGGACGAGCTCGGCGCCGGGAAGACCCGGATCATCGTCACCTCGGACCTCGACGAGTACGCCATCGCCGCCCTCGCCGCCGCCCCGGTGGACGGCTACGGCGTCGGCACCAGCCTGGTCACCGGCAGCGGCCACCCGACCTGCGCGATGGTCTACAAGCTGGTCGCCCGCGCCGAGACCCCGGACGGCCCGCTGGTACCGGTCGCCAAGCGCGCGGCCGGCGGCAAGACCAGCATCGGCGGCCGCAAGTGGGCCGCCCGCCGGCCCGACGCCGAGGGCGTCGCCGAGGCGGAGGTGATCGGCACCGGGCCGGTCCCGGACGAGCTGCGGCCGCACCTGATGCAGGTGCCGCTGGTGCTGGCCGGCGAGACCGTCGGCCGCGAGCCGCTGACCGCCGCCCGCGAACGGCACATCCGGGCCCGCGCGGCACTGCCACTGTCGGCCACCCAGCTCTCCAAGGGCGACCCGGTCATCCCCACCGAGCTGATCGACTGATCGGCTCCTGATCCGCCGCCACGGGCGTCCGCGCGGCCCGGCGGCGGGTCGCGGGGCCCGGCTCCGGAGTCTTGTCGTCCGGCCGGAGGGCGCCCCGCGATCGGCGGTCCGAAGACGGACCCCAAGCCTTCCGCCACCGCGCGCCACTCCCTAGAGTCAGCCGTAGAGTTCCCCTGGAGTTCCTCCCGAGCCATCCGGCGTGCGCGAGGACCCGCCACCGGGGCGCACCGCCCCCACATCCGAGGATGCGAGCCATGCACCGGGCACTGATCGTCGTCGACGTGCAGAACGACTTCTGCGAGGGCGGCAGCCTGGCCGTCGCCGGTGGCGCCGAGGTGGCCGCCGCCATCACCGACCTGATCGCCGAGTCCTCCCCCGGCTACCAGCACATCCTCGCCACCCGCGACCACCACATCGACCCGGGCGAGCACTTCTCCGCCGAGCCGGACTACGTCTCCAGCTGGCCGGTGCACTGCGTGGCCGGCACCGAGGGCGTGGGCTTCCACCCCAACTTCGCGCCCGCGGTGATCTCCGGGGCGGTCGAGGCGGTCTTCGACAAGGGCGCCTACTCGGCGGCCTACAGCGGCTTCGAGGGACTGGACGAGAACCGGCGGGGCCCGGTGGAGTGGCTGCGCGAGCGGCAGGTCGACGAGATCGACGTGGTCGGCATCGCCACCGACCACTGCGTCCGGGCCACCGCCCTGGACGCCGCGCGGGCCGGCTTCACCACCCGGGTGCTGCTCGACCTCACCGCCGGGGTGTCGCCGGAGACCACCGCCGCCGCGCTGGAGGAGCTGCGGGCGGCCGGGGTCGAGCTGGTCGGGGAGCCGGTGGTCCGTCCGTCCTGAGGCCTGTTCGGGGCTCGGAGTTCCGGCTTCGGACTTCCGGGTCGGAGCTCCTGGCTTCGGACTTCCGGGTCGGAGCTCCTGGCTTCGACTTCCGGCTTCGGACGGCGTTCAGACCACCAGCAGCTCCACCACGTCCGTCCCGCCGGCCCGGTAGGCCTCGCACAGTTCCCCGCCGACCGCCTCCGGGTCGGCGGCCAGCCGGGCTCCGGAGACGTACACCACGCGGATGCCCAGGTACTCCATCCGGTGCTGTCCGCCGCGCACCCAGGCGGCCTCGCCCTCGCTGACGCAGCGCAGGTCCGAGTCCACCTCCACCGCGACGCCGCGCTCCGGCCAGTAGAGGTCCGGGATGCCGATGTAGGTGCCGCCGCGCATCCGCAGCTCCGGACCGGCCAGCGGGGCCGGCAGCAGCCACTCGTCCACCAGCCGGTCCACCTGCTCCAGCACGAAGTCCCGCTCGGCGGCGAGGAGTTCGTCCAGCGCGGCGCGCACCCGGGGCTCCCCGGTCAGGCTCGACTCGACCAGTTCGGCGGCCAACTCCCTTACCGTGCAGTGGATCTCCGGGCGGGTGACGGCCTCCCGCAGCACCTCTCGCACCGGCGTCGCCGCGTCCCCGTCGGCCGTCCACTCGCACAGCGCGTCCGCGACCGCCCGGGCGACCGGTGCACAGGCCAGGCCGTGCACCGAGCGGGCCACCAACTCCCTTTCGGTGCGCAGGATCCGCACGTCGCCGGCGTCCTTGAGCCGACGCTGGCGCGGCACCAGGACGTCCACCCCGGTCACCGCGGGCAGCCGGGGCACGGTGGCGAAGCCGTACAGAGCCAGCGCGGCCGCACCGGTGATCACCGCACCCTCGCGGCGGCCCTCCTCCCGGCCGTTCTGCGCCGCGTACAGCAGCGCGGCCCACATCCGCTGCTCCGGTGTGGGCTCGCCGGACTGCAACAGGTAGACCCTCGGCAGCAGTCGCTGCCAGGGGCCGCCCCGGCGGCAGTGCTCGGTGATGACCCGGGCCGGCACGCCCCGGGCGCGCAGCTGGCTCGCGGTGACGACGTTCTGCTGACGCTTCACCAGCTCCTCCAGGGAGGGCGGCGGCGTGGGGATCCGGTAGCTCATGCGCCCGCCTCGCTACGCTCGGCCGGGGCATTCGCCCATGCGCGCACCTCGATGATTCGCTCACAGCGTTCGCTCATGCGCACACCATCCCCAACCGGCGCGGCGCGCGAGACAAAGCCTGACGCACTGTTACCCAACCGTCGCGAAACCGGGATCAGCCTGCACTAAAGTCCCCATACCCTCACTCATTTGGAGTAAATGACGTTCATATGGCTATCGGATTTGATCGAAAACGATCACCGACCTGGCCGTCTGACCCAGAGTGATCAAGGGCATACGGCGAGGGACCCTCCGGGCGTCAATCGCACCGCCGGGATTGCCTAGGCTTACGTCATGTCACGTGACGAGACCGCCGGCCTCCGCGCGGCCCAGCTCCGCCTCGGCCGTCTGCCCGGATACGTCCGCCGCCCGGACCCGGCCCGCCGCAGCGGTGAGAAGGGCCATACGTACAAGAAGGGCTGGGAGGTCCGCTTCACCGCCCGGAGCGAGGCCGAGATAGCAGAGATCCGCGACCTGGTCGTCGCCGCCGGGTTCGCCCCGGCCAGACCCTTCTTCAAGGGGCACCAGCTCATCCAGCCGGTCTACGGGATGGCCGCCGTGCAGGCCTACCTGGCCGCTAGACAGGCGGCCGAGGACCACGCCGAGCGGATCGCGCTCGGCCGCCGACGGCGTGCGACGGGGGCGCACGCGGGCGCGACGCACACTGGGGGGGCGCACCCGGGCGGCGGGCACGCCACCGGTACCCACGCGGCAGCCGGGCACTCCGCCGGGACTCCCGTCACCCACCGGTGCGAGCGCGAGGAGGCCGCCGCGGGAGCCACTGCCGCGGCGGCGGCAGCCGCCCAACTGGCCCGCCGCCGGGCCGTCGAGTCCTTCCCCGCGCAGGTCGAACGCGGTCACACCGCCGACGACCTGGTCTCCCCCGCGGAGGCCGTCCCGAACCCCTGACCGGGCGGCACCGCGCCGCCCCGACCCGCGCCCCGGTCGCCGCAAGCCGCCGGGGCGCACTCGACGCACCCACCCCCACCCGCCCCGGCGCAACCCCCACCGTGAGTGCGGTTGCGCGGGCGGTTGTGCGGACGCGACTTCGCGCCCTGGGCGTGGACGCCGGCTCCGACAGGCCCTACGGTGGCTCCTCAACTGCCGTGCGATCACTGCCGTCCCACACCCTCTGACCAGCTGTGACACACTCGCACCCACGCCTCCCGCACCACTGCGCAGCACTCCCCCGACCGGCCCCCGGGCCGGCGGTACCGCCGCCGCGCCGCACCGATCGCCGACGGAACCGGCCGAGCGTCGGCGGGTTCCGGGCATTCCATCGGATTGGTCACCCAGCGCACCGAGGGCCTACCGTAGAGTGAGCACAGATGATCGACCGTCAGAAGTCCATCTCCCTTTCCGAGAAGACGAGATGAGCAACCGTCATACGAGCGCCGCCGAGCCTCCCCCGGGGCCCGACGAACCGGAGGACGTCCCGCTGGAGTTCGCGGCCTTCTGCGAACTCCACCGCCCCCGGTACCTCAGCTACGCCCGGGTGTGGCTGACCGAGCACGCCGACGCGGCCACCGCCGTCCAACAGGCGTTCGCCGAAATCGCCGTCCAGTGGCGGGAATTGCTCACCAGCCCGAACCCGACCGCGCTCGCCTGGCAGATCCTGCGCGGGACCGTCGCCGAGCACACCCGGCAGGAGGCCCCCGTTCCGGACCGCCACCCCGCCGACGACGACCTGGCGATCCTGCACTACGTCGTCGGCCTCGCCGCCCCCGAGATCGCCGACGTCATCGGCACCGACACCGCCAGCGTCGCCGGACGGCTCCGGCGCACCATGCTGCACGAGGCCTCCGGCTGGTGACCCTCCCCGGGCGCCCCGGCCGCCTCAGTCGGTTCAGTCGGTTCAGTCGGTTCAGTCGTTTCAGTCGGGTCGGACCTGCGTGCCCGTCACGTCGAACAGGTGGTGCACCGGGTCGTGGATCAGGTAGCGGGCGAAGGACTCGACCGTGAACCGCGCCCCGTCGCCACGGACCCCGGTCCGTCGCCACTGCTCGCCCGCCACCGCCTCGAACGCCGCCGCCAGCGCCTCCCCGGCCTCCGCCAGCTCCCCGGCCACCACCTGCGGCCGCTGCTCCCGGTAACGCTCGGTGGCCGCCGTCTCGTCCTGATCCCAGTTCGGGAACGCCGGGGCGTCCTGATCGAGCATCAAGTCCAGTCGGGCCCGGAACAGCCGGAAGACGTCCCGGACGTGACAGGCGTACTCCAGGTGCGACCAGACCTCCGGGCTCGGCCGCCGACGCAGCCCGTCCTCGTCACCCGCCAGCACCGCCAGCCAGCTCCGTGCGTTGTCCCGGAGCATCCCGGCGACGTCGGTGGCGGCCACCGCCGGGGTGTCCAACCCGCAATCGGGGCAGGAACGTTCCAGCACCCAGGTCCAGTCCTTGGTGTCGGGGACGATCGAGTCGGCGGGGCTGGCGTCGGCGGGGCTCGCGAGGTTCTCAGGAGTGCTCATGGGCCCAGCATCGCCTCCCCACATCCCCGCCCACCAGCGGCAAGGGCGCCAGCGGCCACCGAAATGCTGCCAGTGCCAGCGGCCTTCCGGCCTCTCTGCCGGCCGGCCGCCGGGGGCCCGGTTTCGGGACGCTCAGCGCTCCGCGCGCTCGTACTCCAGCCGGGCCGCCAGCAGGCTCCCCAGATTCTCGCGGCTCCACTCGCACACCGCGTCCATCGGCCCGAGCAGCGTCCGGCCCAGCGGCGTCAACGCGTACTCCACCCGCGGCGGGTTCTCGGCGTACTCCGTGCGCACCACCGCGCCGTCCTGCTCCATCGAACGCAGCGACTCCGTCAGCACCTTGGCGGTGATGCCCACCAGCGGCACCCGCAGCTCGGAGAACCGGCGCGGACCGCCCTCCAGACAGCGCATGATCCGCCACGCCCACTTCCGGCTGCCCAGCACCGGCACGGACTGCACCGGGCAGTCGGCCGGGAAGAAGTCCGCCGGTAGCGGCACCGGCACGGTCTGCGTCATCCTCCGACCGTACCCGGGCGGCCGGTTCCGTCGAAGCCGGTTCCGTTGAAGTAACCGGCACCCCCCGGCCTACCGTCACGGCAACGGCGGGCGACGAACCCGCCACCGGAACAGGGGAGACCCCCATGACCAGCACCACGCCCCGGCAACAGCACCGCGCGGACGTCATCGTCTACGGCGCGGGCGGACAGGTCGGCCGCGCCGTCGTCACCGAAGCCCGCCGACGCGGACTCACCGTCACCGCCGCCGTCCGCACCCCCGAGCGCCACGCCGACCTCGCCGCCGACGGCGTCACCCTGGTGCGCTGCGACGTCACCGACCCCGCCGCCGTCGCCTCCACCGCCCCCGGCCACCCCGCCGCCGTCTCCTCCGTCTACACCCCCGACACCCCTCCGGCGAGTTCTACCGCGCCGCCACCACGGCACTGGTCAGCGGGCTCGGCCGCGCCGGCGTCCCGCGCCTGCTCAGCGTCGGAGTCGCCACCACCCTGCAGACCGCCCCCGGCGTCGCCGTCCACGACGACCCCGAGTTCCCCGAGGCCCACCGCACCTTCTCGCTCGGCCACTCCGCCGCCCTCGACCTGCTCCGCGACTCCCCCGCCACCCTCGACTGGGTCGTCATCACCCCGCCGATGGACCTCGACCGCACCGCCCCGGGCACCGGCCGCTACCGGGTCGGCGGCCCCCACGTCCTCGGCCCCCGGATCGCCCAGGCCGACCTCGCCCTCGCCATCGTCGACGAACTCACCACCCCGGCCCACCACCGAGAGCAGATCGCCGTCACCGAATAAATCCCTGCACGAACCGGCCCCCCGCGGGCATCCTGGGCACCATGGCCACGGACCTCTCAGCCCTCGCGGTGAAACCCACCCTGCACGGCCCCACCGTCCGCCTCGTCCCCCTGGACGCCCGGCACACCGACCAGATGTGGGAGCTCTGCACCGACCGGGAGACCAACCGCCTCACCGGCACCCGCACCGCCTTCACCCGCGACCGCATCGCCCAGTGGTGCGCCACCCGCCGCGACCAGCCCGACCGGCTCGACCTCGCCGTCGAAGACCTCGCCACCGGCCGCTTCCTCGGCGACACCGCCCTCACCGGCGTCGACCCGGACAACGGCTCCGCCGCCTACCGGATCGCCCTCACCCCCGACAGCACCGGCCGCGGCATCGGTACCGAAACCACCCTGCTGGTCCTCCGCCACGCCTTCGCGACCGTCGGTCTGAACCGCGTCCACCTCGAAGTCTTCGAGTACAACGAACGCGCCGCCCGTGCCTACGCCAAGGCCGGCTTCATCCTCGAAGGCCGCGCCCGCCAGGCCCACCACTGGGACGACCGCTACTGGGACGTCCTCCACATGGCCGCCCTACGCGACGACTGGCTCAGCACTCACTGACCGGGCCCACCGTAGGGCGGCTGCGGCGGGTACGGCGGCACGGCGGCAGCCCGCTTACGGCGGCGCGCCACCACCACCGCGGCCACGGACGCCCCGAGCACCACCGCACCGGCGGCTGCGGCGGCGAGCCCCAGACCGGTGTCGTCGCTGCCGCCACCACTGCCGGAGGCGGCTTCGGGGGCCACGGAGGGCTGGTCCGTCGCGTCGGTCTCGTCGTCGCTCGGCGCTGCACCCAGCGACTCCGGCCGGTTCGCGAGCGGGTTCTCCTTCGGGCCGTTGTCCACAGCGGGATTCGCCTCCAACGCCTTCGCCGGAGCGACTGTCCCGTAGCCGTATCGGTCGTTGGGCACGGCCATCCCGTTCGGCGGCGGGGTCGCGGACTTGATCATCCTGTTGATCACCTGTCCAGCGGACAGATCCGGGTACTTGGACCGAATGAGCGCTGCCGTAGCAGAAACGTAGGCCGCTGAATCAGAGGTGCCGTCCCCTGCCGCATAGCTCGTCGGAGACTTGGCGCCCGCATGGTAGATGTCCACTCCCGGTGCAAGAAGCGTAAGCTCGGGACCCGATTTCGAGCTGCCCCATACGCCCCCCTTGGAGTCCACCGCTCCGACAGCCACCACTCCGGGGAAAGCAGCTGGGTAGTTGACGCTCAGGTCCGATCCACTATTGCCGGCGCTGCCGACCATCACGACATCCTTCGACACCGCGTACTGGATAGCCTTGCGGGTCTGCGAGTCGAACCGCAGGAGCCCGCCAATCGACATGTTGATGACCTTCGCACCGTTGTCGGTCGCGAACCGGATCGCTGCTGCCAGATCGTTCTGCTCCGGCAGGGGACCGCCGTCGCTGCTTCGCACCTTCACCGGAAGGATCTTTGCCTTGGGTGCCAGGCCCATGACTCCGGCCTGCGCACCATGTCCATGCGCCGCGATCAGGCTCGCCATGGCGGTGCCATGCCCGTCGGCGTCGGTACGACCGTCCGATTTGGTTCCGGAGAAGTCGGCCCCTGGAAGGACCTGCCCGGTCAGGTCCTGGTGATCCGAATTGACGCCGCTGTCGATCACCGCAACGACGACACCCTCGCCCTGACTGACTGGCCAGACCTTCGTCTCAGCTTCGAAAGTCTTCAGAGCCCACTGCTGGTCCCTGATCTGGTCAGCCGATGCGGCCGGTGCCGCGACCGCCCACACCAATGCGCCAACGCCAAGGATCGCTGTGCCACGCGCCAACAGGCGGCTCGTCAAACTCGGTCACCCCACTCAGCGAGGCATCCCGCAGATCACCGACCTGCGGGATGCGATCAGATCACCCGTCCGTTTAAGGACCGGCCTCATTCCACCACGTTCGGATTGGCCGGCTTGTCCGACGCCCAGGTCTCCTCGTCTTCGACGAGGTAGTCCGGCCGCTTACCGTCCTTCCCCCGGTCCCTCTTGCGACGCTGCGCCTCGCTCGTCGGAATACCAGGTGCCATGGCACCAGTGCTTCGGGCCCCGGGCTCGGCGTTCAGCCGGCTACGAACGCCCAGCCCCGAGCCACCCTCGGTGAAGGCCTGCTTGCCACGTGCTCCAGCACTGGGAGGCGGCGTCTCCCTGACCGCGCCCCCGGGCTTTGCCAGAGAGCCCCCCACCTCTTTGGTACGGGCCGCCCCACGACCACCAGCTCCGATCCCCTGATAGCCCTCGCCGCCACCAACGCCCGTATTTCGGCCTCCACGTGAGCCGGGGCCATCCGGCGGTGTCGAGCCGGCCTTGCTCTGTCCGAACCCGGCCCCGACCGGGGCACTTTGCACGGTCGGGGCCGTCGGATTGTCCGTCGTCTGCCCACCGCCAGCAACGATCGGTCCGCTCGAGGGAACGGTGGACGGCACACCACTCAGACCAGAAGTCTGGGTCCCGTTCGCGCTTCCACTCGGACGGGACACCGGCGTGCCCGAGATACTCCCATCAGAATCACGGCTCGCTGCGATCAACGGCTTCGGTGGCGCCTGCGCCGTGCCCCCCTTAATCCCGGAGTCAGTCGGGACTGCGACGTTCTTGCTCCCGGAGCTGGCCAGCATCGAAGACTGGGAGTTCGGCCGGGGCGATACACGGGTGGTAGTCGCTCGCGCCGCCGTCCCCCCGACTCCGACCGACGGACTCGCCATCATCACGGCGGCTGTCATCGCCGCCGCAGCATTCGAGGGGTCCTGTGTCCCCACGTCATGGGATTCCTCCCTCCCACCGGTGCGCATTAGTGAGGGTGCTTTCAATGCAGGCGTCGCGATGCGGTAGTGCATCGCGAGTGTCTGCATCACAGCGGCCGCTTCGGCTTTCTTTTGGTCCGCAATCTGGATGTGGTCGTCCTCGGTGCTGAAGAGGTCGCCGACGGTGTCCTTGAACTTGTCCCAGTTGCCGGGTTCCTCGGGCATGTCGCGCTTGGCCGTGGCCATCGCCTCGGACATGTTGTGCAGGGTGTTGGCCGCGTCGTTGGCGTAGGCGGCGACCTCGTTGATGTTGGAGGCGAGGGTGAGCATGGAAGTGTGGAAGGTGTCGCTGGTGGTGCCTTCCCATGAAGTGGCGGCCTCGGTGCTGACCTTGGTGAGAGTCTTGCGGATCTCCTTGAGGGTGGTCGCCGCCTTGCGCCAGGGGTCGCCGGCGGCCATCACCGCGCCGGGGTCGAGGGCCTGTGCCATCTTGCGGAGATCGGCATGGCTGTACTTGGTGAAGTCGGTGTAGACCACGGGTGGTTCACCTCCGGTCGGGTGGTGGGTCAGATGGTGGCGTTGCCGTGCTGGGACGGGACCTGGTTCGCCTGGCACGCAACCTCGCTGGCCGCCGAAGGCTCGGCCACGGACCATCCGTCGCCGGAAAGCATGAGTTTCGTGGCCACGTTTTGGTCGTGTTCCTCGTAGTTGGTCGCGGTGAGCTCGGCCTTCTTCTGGGCCTGGTCGATTGCCTGCTGGAGCTGGTTGAGCACGTCCCGCAGCGCGTCCCGCATGGTGCTGTAGCGGCTGTGGATCTCGGTGGCCTCGGCGAAGGTGCCGAAGGCGTTCTTGCCGATGCCGCTGCGCCCGTGGGTGGTGTTGCCGTCGGCGTCCTTCTCGAACTCCTTGAGCAGCAACCGTACTTGGCCGGCGAAGGTGCGCAGTTGCTCGATCTCGACCCGGTAGCCCTGGTTGGCTCCGCCGGTCGAGCCGGTCCCTGTTCCCATTGCGGCGCCCCCCGTGCGTCCGTTCCTGGCGTTCGGGGCCGGGCCCCGGTGTCTCATGTCTAACACACCGGGCCCGAATCCCGCCCGGACCACGGTCAGTTCGCGGGCGTCCGGGTGTGCTGGGCTTCGGCGAGGGCGCGGCGGCAGAGGGAGTCGGCGTGCCGGGTGGTCTCGGGCAGCCGGTAGCGGCGGGCGAGGTCGAGGGTCGTGCGGACGGCGGTGTCGAGGCCGATGCGGTGGCCGACCGAGACATAGACGGGTTTGACGCCGGGCCGGGTGCGGACGGCACGGCCGACCTCCTCGCCGGTGGCGGGGTCGGTGAGCGGGGTCCAGGAGCCGCGGTCGGGGGCCGGGTCGTGGTGGTCGAAGGTGAAGGGGGTCTTGGCGACGCCGAGGGTGCGCAGTCCGGTGAGGACGCCGAGGTGGCTGGCGAGGCCGAGGCGGCGCGGGTGGGCGAGGCCGTAGCCGTCGCAGACGACGGTGTCGGGGGTGCGGGTGAGGGCGGCCAGCGCGTCGAGGACGGCGGGCAGTTCGCGGAAGGCGAGCAGTCCGGGGACGTACGGGAAGGCGATCCGGCCGACGGCGGTGGCCTCCTCGACGACGTCCAGGGTGTCCCGGTCGAGCAGGACGGCCGCGGCGACGACGAGGTCGTGGTCGTCGTCGTAGGCGACGTCGACTCCGGCGACCAGCCGGCAGGGCGCGTCGTCGTCGACGGCGCGGACGAGCGGCCGCAGCCGTTCCTGTTCGGCGAGCGCCTGGGCCTCGGTGGTGGGCCAGTCGGCGGGGATGGGCACGGTCGGTTCCCCCGGTCTGCGTGGTGTCGGACGGCCTCCACCGTACCGAGGTGTGCGGGCGACCCCGGGGTGAGCCCGTGCGCCCTCCGTGCCCCGGACCTCGCGGGCTAGCCTGGTCGTACCGAACTCCCTTGCCGGGCAGGACTCCTGGAACCGGCACCATTTCCGCCCGTTTCCCCCGACGTGCGAAGGACCCCCCGCCATGCCGCGTCCGTCCGCTGCCCGGTTCTGCCTCGGCTCGTTCACCGTCGTCGCCACCACGGTGGCGCTGCTGGCCGTATCCGGCGCCTCGGGCGTCCTGGAAGTCGCGGTGCTGGTGGCCTTCGCGCTGGCGCTCGGCACCGTGGTGACGGTGCTCTCGGTGTCCGTCTCGGCCCGTTCGGCCGCGGTCACCGACGGCTCCGGGGCCTCCCCGGCCGCGGCCGGGCACGAGTACGCCCGGCAGCGCTGATCCGCCGCCGGGCGCCGTCGTCCCGCTGCCGTGCTCAGGTCTCGGTGGTGACCACCACGGTCTTCGCGGCCTTGTCGTGGATGCACTGCCGGTAGGGCTTGTCGAAGACGCCGAACAGGCCGTCGATGATCCACCACAGGCCGGCGCAGCAGATCACGGCCGGGAAGATGAAGACGGCGGCCCGGGTCCAGGCGGCAGCCTGGGTCGGCACGTTGCCGTCGATCAGCATGGCGACGCGGATCTTCATCGCCTTCTTGCCGAGGGTCTGGCCGTCCCGGCCGAGCATCAGGGCCTCGTAGACGAAGTAGATGACGCAGCCGAGCCAGAACGCTTCGGTGGTGCCCTGGCGCGTGCCGAGGGCGACGAAGGGGCCCACGGCGATGACGGCGACGGCCTGCACGAGGATGTAGTCGATGAGGCGGGCGAGGATCCGCTTGGGCCAGGTGCCGATCGGCGGCATGCCGGGGACGGGGCCGCCGCCGGGGGTGCCGTACATGCTGGGGCCGGTGCCGTAGCCGGGCGGGGGCTGGTCGCGCGGCTGTCCGCCGTAGGGCGGTCGGCCGTACGGGTCCTGACCGTGGGTCGGTCCTCCGTAGTCGCCCCGGTAGGCACCGGGGCCCTCGGACGGGGTGCCGGGCGGGCCCTCGGGCGGGGTGCCGGGCGGGCCCTCGGACGGGGTGCCGAAGGGCTCGTCGGACGGGGTGGGGCGCGGCGGTTCGCCTTCCGGCGTGCCGCCGCCCGGGGTGGGGGGCTGCTTGTCGAAGGAGGGCTGACCGCCCCCCTCCGGCTGGGGGCCTGAGGGGTCGTGGGTGCTCATCCCCCGAGTAGAACATCACACATTCTCGGCGCTTGGGACATTCTGTCCGTTTTGCGCTCAGCTGCGGACCACCCGGGTCCGGGCCGCCCGGTCCTGCCAGCCGCGCCGCGCAGGGCGGTCGAACACCGGCCAGACCAGGCCGAGCAGCAGCACCACGCCGAGCTGCCTGACGATCCACCGCAGCAGCGAGCGGCCGAGGCTCAACCGGGTCCGGCCGCCGGCGGGGGTGGCGTCCACCACCCGGATCCGGGCCAGTCGCTTGCCGAAGGTCTGGCCGGTCCGGGCGACCGGCAGCACCTCGTAGACCAGGCTCACGAACACCAGGATGCCGAGCAGGGCGGCGAGCTTGGCCAGCACCACGTCGTCGACCAGCCAGACCTGCACCTGGCGGCGGGTGAGGGAGCTGGCCATCCTGGCCTGGTCGAGCTTCTGCCGGAGGTGGTCGGAGACCGAGCTGCCGAGCGGGATCCCGGCCGCGACGGCGACCACCAGCAGCACCGCGGTGTCCACCGCCCGGGCCGCCAGCCGCCTCCCCAGCCCGGCGGGCGCCGGGGCCGCCGCCCGGCCGCGGACGGCGGCCCGCCGGACCGGCCGCACCACCGGCAGGGAGGCGGCGGGAGCCGCGGCCCGCCCGGGCGCCGGAGCGGGGTCCCCGGCCGGAGGGACCACCACGCGGGCCGGGGCGGGGAGCTCCTCCGTCTCGGCCACCACCTGGACCACCGGCATCGCCATCGCGACCTCGACCTCGGCCGGCGCCGACACCTCGCGGACCGCCACCGCCATGGCCGGCGTGACGGCCGCGGCCACCTCGACGGCAACAGGAGCGTGCTCCGCCTCCGCGCGCCCCTCCTCTTCCTCGGACGCCCCCGGAAGCACCCCCCAGGACACCCAGCGCGAGGCCCCGCCCGCCTCCATCAGACTGTGCTGGACCTGCGGATCCGCCTGCCATCCGGAGGCGCCCGGCACCCCGGAGGCGTCCTCCGCCGCGGGCTCGACGGTACGGAACACCGGCCCGCCGATCACCTCCGCGACCCGTGGTCCGACCACGAAGGACGCCCCGCCCGTGGTCTGGTCGAGGTACACCGGCCCGGTGTCACCGGAGCCCGGCACCCCCTGGGACGACGACGGAGCGAGCGACGGCGTGGCCCCCGCCACGGGCAGGTCCTCCGACCGCTCCGGCGGCACCGGCACGGGCGCGGACGCCGGTACAGGCACCGGCAGGGGCACAGGCGCCACCGGAGGCGGCACCGCTCGCGCCGCCGCCACGTCCGGGGCGGTTCGCCGGCCGGCGAACCGGGGCGGCTGCAGCACCTCACCCTCGGCGGGCGCGGGCCGAGTGGTGCCCGGCACCCAGGCCGAGCCCCCCCAGTACCGGACGAAGCCCGGGATGGAGGGGTCGGGGTAGTAGCCGGGCTCGGGTGCGACGGCCGGGTCGCCGTCGACGGCGAAGGAGCGGTCCGTCATGGGGTCTTCTCTCCTGTCAGGTCCTGACGAGGGGGCGGTGGGGGCGGCCTGGTCCTCAGCAGGTCGAAACGGGTCCAAACGGGTCCAAACGGGTCCGGCGGTCGCACGAACGGGCTGCGCACCCGCGCACGCCTCGGATCTCCCGGCACGCGTGGGGCACCGCCGGAGGCGGACAGTCGCCGGACAGTCACAAAGGGTAGTACCTCGCCGGAGTGCCGATGGAAAGTTGGCGATTCCTCGGACAGCGGAGGGGCGCCCGGGGTAAGGAATCCGGCGTGCGGTGGGTGCACGCGCGCCGTGACTGCGGCCATTCACACCCCCCGCGGAACTTCGCGACGAAATCCCGGAAACGCGTGTAAGAGCCGGGGCGGACCGCCCTCTCAAAGGTCACAGGGCCCGGAACCGGGCACGAACCGAAGGCAGAGAGGAAGACGATCATGGACCGCCCCGTCAGCGTCGTGGAGCACGAGCTGGAGCTGAACCTGGTGCTCTCCCCGGACCACAGCGTTCCCGTCCCGGCCCGGCTGACCTACGGCAGCCACGACCCGTACGCCGTGTACATCACCTTCCACCTGGACAGCGGATCCCCGGTGACCTGGGTGTTCGCCCGCGAGCTGCTGGTCGAGGGCACCTTCCGCCCGTGCGGCCAGGGCGACGTGCGGATCTGGCCGACCCGCTCCGGCCGGCGCAGCGTCCTGTGCCTGGCCCTGAGCTCGCCCGCCGGGGACGCGCTGCTGGAGGCGCCGCTGCCGGCCGTCGCGGCCTGGCTGGAGCGGGCGCACCGGCTGGTCCCGCCGGGCAGCGAGCTGGCCGCCCTCGACATGGACGGCTCGCTCGCCGAGCTGCTCGCGTAGGCGTGCCGGTCGTGCGCCGCAGCGTGCACCGTGCGTCGGGGAGCTTCGCGACGCCCGGCAGCGCGAGCGGAGCAGGGCGAGCAAGGAAAGCGGGGAAGGCGGGGAAGGCGGGGAAGGCGGGGAAGGGCAGAAGCGGGGGCGCCCCCGCCCGTTCAGCGGGCCGCGGGGGCCTGCTGACGACCGCGGGCGGCGTCCGGGCCGCCGCCGTCCCGCTGGCCGGGGAGCCGGACGAGCGGGGCACCGGCGGAGCGGCGCCGGGCCCTTATCCGGATGGCTGCGGCGAGCAGGAAGCAGAGTCCGACCCACGGATAGATCGAGGTGGGCAGTTGGCGCAGCGGCGACATGTGGAGGACGGCCGCACCGAGCGGCTTCGCCGCCCACATCGCGAAGGACAGGAAGGCGAGCAGGGTGGCCCAGAAGGCGGCCCGCCAGCGCAGCCGGCGGACGGCCGCGGGGCGGGCGCGCTCGACGGAGGCCTCGGCGGCGAGCAGGACGAGCATCGGGACGCACCAGACCCAGTGGTGGGTCCAGCTGATCGGGGAGATCAGCACGGCCGTGACGGCCGCGACGCAGACGCCCCAGGCCTCGGACCGGGGCAGCCAGCGGCCGCTGCGGGCGGCCCAGGCGGCGATGGCGAGGCCGGCGACGGCGACCACGCCGACCCCGAGGGTGGCGAGGATGCCGGGGTTCGAGGTGTGCAGCAGCCGGGCGAAGGCGCCGCGCAGCGACTGGTTGTCGACGATCTCGGTCTTGCCGACCCGGGAGGAGTCGTAGAGGTACTTGGTCCAGAAGCCCCAGGTGGCGTCGGGCAGGACGAGCGTGCCGATCAGGAAGGTGCCGAGGAAGGTGAGGCCGGCCGTGAAGGCGGCCCGGACCCGGCCGGTGATCAGCAGGTAGACGGCGAACAGGCCGGGGGTGAGCTTGATGCCCGCGGCGATGCCGATCGCCAGGCCCTTGCTGCGGTGCCCGTCCGACCGGGTCAGGTCCCAGAGGATCAGGCAGCCGAGCGCGAGGTTGATCTGGCCGTACCGGAGCGTGGTGAAGACGGGTTCGAGCCAGACCCCGAGGCCGGTGACCAGGACCACCCCGATCGGCCGCAGCTCGCGGCGCGGCCAGCCGACCAGCTTGAAGGACAGGTGGGCCATCAGGGCGAGCAGCCCGAGATTGCCGAGAGTGATCGCCACCCGGAGGAAGGCGATCGGGAACCAGGTGGTCGGGACGAACAGCATCGCCGCGAACGGGGGGTAGGTCGCGGGCAGGTTCCACTCGGTGACGCGCAGCGCGTAGAGGTCGTTGCCGTTGGCGACGGCGGCGCCCTCCGCGCGGTAGACGATCATGTCGACCATCGAGGTGTGGACGAAGTGGCGGACCACCGCGTAGGCGAGCAGCGACAGCAGCGCCAAGGTGGAGGCGACCAGCATCGGGCGCCGGGGGGCCTCACGCAGCGCGCGCACGGGGGCACGGAGAGCGAGCCGCACCCGGTCGGACAGGCGGGCGGGCGAAGACGCGGGTACGGCCCGCGCCGGGCTGCGCTCGTCTTGCACCGCTGTCACTGTCCACTCCGTCTCACCGCTCGGCCAACCAGCGACGATACCGGATGGGGCCGGTCCCGTCCTGGGGGCGATCGACTACGCAAAGTGACAAAAGCGCCCCGTCCCGCCGTGCTCGGCTGCGGACTGAGCACGGACGGACGGGGCTGTCGGGGGCCCGGAGTGGGGTGGGCGACCAGGCCCCACCGACGCTAGCGGCGCCGGGGGACCGGATCGGCCGGCCGAGCGAGGGACGGAACTCCCTTGAGCCGCACTTGAGGAACTTCCCCCGACGACCGGCACCGTTCCGGCGTCACCGGGGGAACAGCGCGCCCCGGCTCCGCCGCCGCCCGGGCCGGGCGGACTGGGCCTCCTCCGGACGGCTGCGCAGCCGCAGCCGGGTCTCCGCGCCGCCGAGGACGGCCGAGCGGCCGAGCACGAGGTCCCCGCCGGTGGACTCGGCGAGCTTGCGGACGATGTCCAGCCCGAGGCCGGTGGAACCCTCCCCGCCGTGGCCCTCGCCGCGTTTCAGGGCGGCGGCCGGGTCGCTGTAGCCGGGCCCGGCGTCGCCGACCAGCACGATCACCGAAGAGTCGGTGGCCAGGACGTCGACCGAGAAGGCGGTGCCGAGGGCGGTGTGCCGGAAGACGTTGCCGAGCAGTGCGTCGACGGCGGCGGCCAGGTCGCCGCGCTGGACGGGTACCGGCGCGGCGCGGTCGGCTCCGGCCAGCTGGCAGCGGCGGCCCTCGTCCTCGGCGAGCGCGGACCAGAAGCCGACCCGTTCGCGGATCACCTCGGCGGCGTCGCAGCCGACCGTGACGGCGGGCGCGTCCTCGGGGGCGCGCCGGGCGGAGCGGATGATCTGGTCGACCTCGCGTTCGAGCTGGGCCACGGCGTGCCGGGTGGCGTCGGCCGCGTCGCCGTCACCGAGCGAGGCGGCGTTGAGGCGCAACACGGTCAGCGGGGTGCGCAGCCGGTGCGAGAGGTCGGCAGCCAACTCGCGTTCTGCAGCGAGGAGTTGGGCGACCCGGTCGGCCATGGTGTTGAACGCGTGGGCGGCTTCGCGCAGTTCCTCGGGGCTGCCGTCGGCCTGCTCGCCCTCCACCGGGAGGCGGACCGCGAGGTTCCCGGCGCCGAGTGAGCGGGCGGCGGCGGCGAGTCGGCGGGCGGAGGCGACGATCCGGCCGCCCATCCGGTCGGCGACCAGCACCGAGATGGCGACCAGGCCGAGCGCGACCGCGGAGAGCACCAGCCAGGCGGTGGAGACACCCCGGGTGAGGTCGCTCTCGGCGACGAACACCTCGATCACGGCGGTGCGGCCGGTGTCGACGGCGACCGGCTGGAGCAGTGCGTAGCCGCCCGGCGCGGCGACGGTGAAGGCCCGGCCCTGGCCGCCGGCCGTGGCCACGTCCACCGCGGCGGCGCGCCCCTGCCCGATGGTCGGCCCGCCGGGGCCCGCGTCGCCCCCCGGCCCCGCCTGCCCTCCGGCGCCCGCTCCCTCGGCACTCGTTCCCTGGGCACTCGTTCCCCCGGCGCCCACCGCCCCGGCCGGCACCGGCAGGTGCACCGCCATCCGCCCCTGCGCCCCCGCGTCGGTGCTGGCCAGCGCCCGGTCGATGGCGTCCTGGTCGGTGGTGATGGCCAGCGCCGGCCCGAGCGCCGCGGCCTGCCGCTCCGCGGCGGTGAACGCCCGGTCCCGGGCGGTCTGTTGGACCATCAGGCCGAGCGGGATGAGGAAGGCCAGCGCGACCATGGTGGTTCCCGCCACCGCGGCCTTGATCATGGCCCAGCGCAGCGAGTGCGCGAACCGCTTCACGTCCGGTGCTCCGCGGCTCCCCCTGGGGCCTCCAGCCGGACCCCCACGCCCCGGACGGTGTGCAGGTAGCGGGGGTTGGAGGCGGTCTCGCCGAGTTTGCGGCGCAGCCAGGAGAGGTGGACGTCGATGGTCTGGTCGCCGCCGTAGGTCTGCTGCCAGACCTCGGCGAGGATCTCCTTGCGCGGCACCACGACGCCGGGCCGGGCCGCCAGGAAGGCCAGCAGGTCGAACTCACGCCGGGTCAGGTCGAGCGGCCGCCCGTCCAGGACTGCCTCGCGCCGCTGGAGGTCGATGGCCAGTCCGCCGACCCGCAGCGCCTGGGCGACGGGCGCGGCGCCGCCGCCGAGCCGGCGCAGCACGGCGGCCATCCGGGCGCTCAGGTGTTCCCCGGAGAAGGGTTTCACCAGGTAGTCGTCGGCGCCGTCGTTGAGCAACCGGACGATCTCCGCCTCGTCGTCCCGCGCGGTGGAGATGATCACCGGAACGTTCGTCAGGCCCCGGATCATCTTCAGCGCCTCGCTGCCGTCCAGATCGGGCAGGCCGAGGTCCAGGATCACCAGGTCGCAGCCGACCTGGGCGACCTCCCGAAGCGCCTCCAGGGCCGTGCCCACACTGCGGACCGCGTGACCGGTGTCGGTCAGGTGGCGGATGAGCGCGGAACGTACGAAGGGGTCGTCCTCGACCACGAGCACTGTTGCCATGGCCCTGAACGGTACGCCATCGGCGGGCAGTGGTCTGTACCTCGGGGACGCGTCCGGCGCGGGTCCGGTACGGGTCCGGACATTGTGCAACTGCCTTGCCGAACACCGGGGGTGCCGGACTGCGCCGACCGGGAAGTACGGCAGGATGTGCGGACGATGCGGAACGGACTGGTACAGCTCTGCGCCTGGGCGACGGCCACCGGAGCGGCGGTGGCGCTGTCCTGGCTCGGCGTGCACGCGGTGCTGACCGGGGCCGCGTTCGAGCAGCCCGCCGCGCTGCCGCTGCCCTCCCCGAAGGCCGGCGGCGCCCCGCGCAGCGCGACCGCCGCCCCCGGCCCCGCGCCGACGGCGGACACCCCGACCCAGCCCGCCTCCCCGACCGCGACCACCACCGCCGCCCACTCCCCTGCCACCACCCCGGCCGGCGCCGCCGCCCCGCCCGCCAGACGCCCGACGCCCACCACCACGTCCACGTCCACGTCCACGGTGCGCAGCTACCCGATCCCCGGCGGCCGGGTCGCCCTGGACATCCGCACCGACAAGGCCTCGCTGGTCTCCGCCACCCCGGATCCGGGGTGGCAGATGCAGGTGTGGAACGGCGAGCAGTGGATGCGGGTGGACTTCACCAAGGACAACCAGGCCAACTCGGTCTTCGTCTACTGGAACGGCCACCCGCCGGTCGTGGAGACCGCGGTCCGCTGATCCGGCGTCAACGCGTCGGCCAGCCGGCGAAGGGCTCGTACCCCGGCAGGTACGGCCCCGCGTAGCCCGCCCGGTCGACCAGGGTGTGTCTGGAGCCGCCGGGCACCCCGATGGTGGCCAGCACCACCGAGCCGAACCGGTCCCGCACCTCGTACGGCTCGGCCAGCGACAGCGCGCCCCGGTCGACGGCGTAGTCGTACGCGTAGTAGACGTCCGGCACGCTCACCGCGAGGTCCAGCACCGTGTCCCCGTGCCGCTCCAGGTGCTCCGCCAGCTCCCGGCCGCGCGGTCCGATCACCTGCACCGGCGAGGTGAGCACGATCCGCGTTCCGGGCGCCGTGAGCACGTACGAGACCGCCTCCGGATCACCCGTCTCCGGCCCGGCGTACGCGGTGCAGCGCAGCCCAAGCGCCGCGCGGTAGCGGCGGGCCGCCCGCTGCGCGTCGCCGACCACGAAGACCACCGCGTCGGCGCGGCCCGCCGGCAGCGGGCCCGGCTCCTCCGGCCCCTCGGCCGGTCCCGCGGCGAGCGGGACGGGTTCGGCGGCGGTGTGGGTCATGACGGCCTCCCGGTAGGCGTACGGACCACCCGTCGCCCGGGGTGGGGCCCGGGGCGCGGGATCGTGGCTGGAGGGTGGCGCCGGGCCCACCGGCGCGCAACCGTTCCGTTTCATCCTGGTCAAGCTGCGCCCCGGGGCGGGACAATCGGCGGCGCCGCTGTACAGAATGCCCACCGGAGGACGGAGCCGCGATGCCCCCCGCCCAGTCCCCGAGCTCCCCCGGCTCGCCCGACTCCCCCGCCCCCCAGGGCGCTTCCACCACCCCGGCGGGCGGCGGGAACGACTCCATCGACGCCCTGGACGGCCGGCTGATCCGGCTGCTGGCGGAGGAGCCCCGGATCGGCGTGCTGGAGTGCTCGCGCCGGCTGCAGGTCGCCCGGGGCACGGTGCAGGCCCGGCTGGACCGGCTGCAGGCCAAGGGGGTGATCGGCGGGTTCGGCCCGGAGGTGGACCCGGCGGCGATCGGCTACCCGGTGACGGCCTTCGCCACCCTGGAGATCTCCCAGGGCCAGGGCGCGGACGTGCGGGCGCACCTGGCGCGGGTGCCTGAGGTGCTGGAGCTGCACACCATCACCGGGATCGGGGACATGCTGGTGCGGATCGTGGCCCGGTCGAACGCGGACCTCCAGCGGGTGATCGACCGGGTGGTGGGCTTCGACGGGATCGTCCGCTCCTCCACCGCGATCGTGCTGGAGAACCCGGTGCCCTACCGGATCCTGCCGCTGGTGGACCAGGCCGCCGCCGAGTAGCACGGTCCGCCGGGGCCGACGCGCCGGTCCGGCACAGGCGTGAGGCCCGTCAGCCCGGTGGCCCCGGGCTCCGCGCACGGGCCCGGGAGCCGGTCAGCCGGGTCGGCGGCCGGCCGGGTCAGCAGCTGGGGACGCTGCCGCCGCTCTTCAGCGCGTCCAGGGCCGCGACCGACTCGGCGAGCGTGCCCACCGGCACCAGCCGCAGCGTCTTGGGGGTGTTCACCTCGGCGTCCTTGCACTCGTCCTTGGGAACGAGGAAGACCGTCGCGCCGTCCCGGGCCGCCGCCTGGGTCTTCAGCGGGACGCCGCCGACCGGACCGACGGTGCCGTCCTTGTCGATGGTGCCGGTGCCCGCGATCTTGAGCCCGCCGGTGAGGTCGCCACCCTTGCCGTCGCCGGCCAGCTTGTCGACGATGCCCAGCGCCAGCATCTGCCCGGCGCTGGGGCCGCCCACGTCGCCGAGGTCGACCTTGACCTTCACCTGGTCCGGCGAGAGGTGGAGGTAGCCGAGCGCGGCCGCGGTGGCGCTGTCCTGCGACTGCGCCATCTGCTCGGCCGTCTCCTCGTCGGCCTTGGCCGGGCTGCTCTCCGGGTACACCACCTCGGTCGGCTGCACGGCCTCCTTGGGGTCGAACCACGCCTGCAGCGAGCGCCGCAGGGAGGTCCGCTGGTCCGCGTTGGTGGCCGTGATGGTGACCATCCGCAGCTCCCCCGTCGTGCTGCGCAGCGGCGCCCCGCTGATGGTGAGCACCGGCTTGTCCCGGTACGCGCCCAGGGTGTCCGCGGTCAGGCCCGGCCAGGTGACGGTGTACGGCAGCGGGACGAACGCGGCCACGCCGAACAGCGCGGCGATCAGCACCCCGCAGAGCGCGAGCGCGCGGGTCCGCGGGGACGAGAGGGCCTTGGGCAGCTTGGTGTCGGACACAAGGGGAATCCAAACACACCCGGCACCGCCGCGTGGTCCGCCCACCGCTCCGTTCCGCCACCGGGGAGCTACCTCAGCGCGTCGGCGACCTCGGTGGCCGCCTCCACCACCCGGGGGCCGACCCGCTCGGGCACCAGCCCGTTGAGCATCACCACGCCGACGCTGCCCTCGATGCCGCTCAGCCCGAGCAGCGCGGCAGCGGCCCCACTGGCTCCGGACTGCTCCTCCGCGCGGGTGATGACGAAGCCCTGCTCGGGCCGGCGCTGGCTGGGGAAGTGGCGGGCCTCCAGGATCGCCCGGCCGGCCGCGCTCTCGGTGAGCGGGTGGCGCAGTCCGGTGCGGTAGGCGACGTGGAAGTCGGTCCAGCTGGGCTCGACCACGGCGACGGCCAGCGCCTCGTTGCCGTCCACCAGGGTCAGGTGGGCGGTCGCGCCGAGGTCCTCGGCGAGGCTGCGCAGGGCGGGCAGCGCGGCCTCCCGCAGCAGCGGGTGCACCCGGTGGGCCAGCCGCAGCACGCCCAGGCCGACCCGGGCGCGGCCGCCGATGTCCCTGCGGACCAGGCCGTGCTGTTCCAGGGTGGCGAGCAGCCGGTAGACCACGGTGCGGTTGACGGCGAGCCGGGCGGCCAGCTCGGTGACGGTGAGCCCGCGCTCGGAGTCGGCGAGGAGTTTGAGGACGCGGACGCCGCGGTCCAGCGTCTGGGAGGTCTCGGCAGTCACGACGGGCGGTCCTTTCCGCGGCGCTCGCGGGGCGTGCGGCGCCGGGCCCGGGGGTCTGGGTCGCGCGCAGGTGGGGGGTGGCCGCGCTCGGGCCGGGCGGTGTCGTCCTTGACGGCCGCACGGTCCTGCGGAGCCCGTCCCGCGGGGGTTGCCCGGCGGAAGAGCGTGGGGGAAAGGTAGTGAAGGAAATCTCGCGGCGGAAGTAGTTGTCCAAAATTCGGGCGTGATCGTCACCGCCACCATCGGGAATTCCGGACAAACCCCGCCATTTCTCCGCCTCCGACAGGGCGTCAGTTCGATGCCGGTCCGATGTCCGGACACCCGGGAACGGACGGGTCCGGGCCGGAGCGGCCCGGACCCGTCCGCGGGACCGTTACTTCGCCCACTCCCGGATCTTGGCGATCCGCGCCTTCAGCTGGTTGGCGGTGGCCTGCGCGGTCAGCGGCCCGCCGCACTGGCGGCGCAGCTCGTTGTGGATGGTGCCGTGCGGCTGGCTGGTGCGGTGGTGCCAGGCGGCCACCAGCGCGTTCAGCTCCTTGCGCAGCTCCCGCAGCTCCTGGTGGGTGACCACCGGCCGCTGCTCGGCCGGCAGCTCCAGGAGGTCCGCCTCCTCGGCGGGCTTGGTCTTGCTGCGCTGGATCTGCCGGTGCTGGCGCTTCTGCAGCAGCATCTGGACCTGGTCGGGTTCCAGTAGGCCCGGGATGCCGAGGTAGTCCTCCTCCTCCTCGCTCCCGGGGTGGGCCTGCATGCCGAACTCCATGGCGTTGTACAGCACCCGGTCGAAGACCGCCTCGGAGCCCAGCGCCTCGTAGGAGAACTCCTCGCCGCCCGCGCCGTCCGGCCCGTCGTTGGCCCGCTCGGCCTCGGCGAGCAGCCGGTCCTCCTCGTCGAAGAGGCCGTCGCCCTCCTTCTTCGGCCGGTCCAGGACGTGGTCGCGCTGGAGTTCCATCTCGTTGGCGAAGCCCAGCAGCATCGGGATGGTGGGCAGGAACACCGAGGCCGTCTCGCCGCGCTTGCGGGCGCGCACGAAGCGGCCGACGGCCTGGGCGAAGAACAGCGGGGTGGAGATCGAGGTGGCGTACACCCCGACGCACAGCCGGGGCACGTCGACGCCCTCGGACACCATGCGGACGGCGACCATCCAGCGCGAGGTGCCCGCCGCGTAGTCGGAGATCCTCTTCGAGGCCTCGGCCTCGTCCGAGAGCACCAGGGTGACCTTCTCGCCGCTGATCTCGCGCAGCATCTTGGCGTAGGCGCGGGCCACGTTCTGGTCGGTGGCGATCACCAGTCCGCCGGCGTCCGGGATCGCCTTGCGGACCTCGGTCAGCCGCCGGTCGGCGGCCTGGAGGACGGACGGGATCCACTCGCCCTGCGGGGACAGCGCGGTGCGCCAGGCCTGGGCGATCAGGTCCTTGGTCATCGGCTCGCCGAGCCGGGCCTCCAGCTCGTCGCCGGACTTGGTGCGCCAGCGCATGTTGCCGCTGTAGCTGAGGAAGATCACCGGACGGACGACGTGGTCGGCGAGCGCGTGCCCGTAGCCGTAGGTGTAGTCGGCGACGGACTTGCGGATGCCGTCGCTGCCCGCTTCGTACGCGACGAACGGGATGGGGTTGGTGTCCGAACGGAACGGCGTCCCGGTCAGCGCCAGTCGGCGGGTGGCCGGCTCGAAGGCCTCGAAGCAGGCCTCGCCCCAGGACTTGGAGTCACCGGCGTGGTGGATCTCGTCCATGATCACGAGGGTCTTGCGGGCCTCGGTGCGGTTGCGGTGCAGCATCGGGTTGACCCCGACGCCCGCGTAGGTCACCACGATGCCGTGGTAGTCCCGGGAGAGCGGCCCGGAGGAGTACGCCGGGTCCAGCCGGATGCCTATCCGCGCGGCGGCCTCGGCCCACTGCTTCTTCAGGTGCTCGGTCGGCGCGACGACCGTCACCTGCTGCACCAGGTGGTTGTGCAGCAGGTACGAGGCCAGGGTGAGCGCGAAGGTGGTCTTGCCTGCGCCCGGGGTGGCGACCGCGAGGAAGTCGCGCGGCTGGGTCTCGATGTACTTGTCCAGCGCCCCCTGCTGCCAGGCCCGCAGCTTGCCCGCGGTGCCCCAGGGGGCGCGGCCGGGGAAGGCCGGGGAGAGGTGGTGCGAGGCGGCGGGCGCGGCATGGCCGGCGGCCCGGGCGGGCTCCTGCAGCTCCGGTGCGTCGGAGAACAGCGGCATCGAGGAGGCGGCGGCAGTACTCACGGTCTCCGAGGGGGATCATCGCAGGTCAGAGGCGGTTTTGCGGCCCCGTCCCGCGGTCGGGCGGCGATCGGACAACCCGCCCAGCGTACCGGTCCGGGGCTACTCGGACCTCCAGGCCGGGCTCCGCGCCGGGCCCGGACGGCCGGAAATCGATGTGACGCAGGTCACCGGCGATCACCCTCGGAACCGGGTAATCCCCGGTGCCCCCGGGACTCTCACCAGGGTGAGGCCGCGCCCACCCCACCTGCCGTCGCGCGGCCGGCACCGAAGGAAGGGAACCACCCTTGTACTCCCCCGTCGAAGAGACCGTCCAGGCCCGACTGATCCTCTCCCCCCACCGCTGCGCCCGGCTGCGCGTGGTGCTGTCCTACCTGCCGGAGGACCCTTTCGCGGTCCGGATGGCCTTTCCCGCGGAGTTCTCGCTGGACGACGCCGACGACGGCCTGAGCGCCGAGGACATCGTCTGGGTGTTCGCCCGCCAGCTGCTCTCCTCCGGCCTGGAGCTGCCGGCCGGCGTCGGCGACGTCCACGTCCGGCCCACGGCCGGCCGGCGCACCATGGTCGAGCTGCGGGCCCCCGAGGGCACCGCGCTGCTCCAGTTCGACACGGCCGACCTGCGGCGCTTCCTGTGGCGCAGCCGGCTGCTCGTCCCCGAGGGCGAGGAGCACCTCCACCTGGACGCCGACCGCGCGCTCGCCCAGCTGCTCGGCTGACGAGGTGCCCGGCGTCCGGGAGCGCCCCCGCGCTTCCGGACGTCAGAACCCGTCACCGCAGGTCGTGGGACGGCCGCCCGGGTCCGGGGCCCGGGAGCTGCCCGCGCCCGCCCACCGGGCTCAGCCCGACAGCTTGCGCATCAGCCGGACGCCCTGCGCCGCCGTGAGGTGCGGCAGGTAGGCCTTGCCGATCGCCCTGGTGATGCCGGGCAGCGCGGCCGGGTCGGGGTAGGCCATGTACATCGGCCGGTACTCCGGCTGGAACTTCGCCTTGAACGCCAGCAGCGAGCGGAAGCCGTACACCGGCTCCAGCACCCTGCCCATCCAGTCCAGCGTCCGCTGCAGCCCGGTGGGCTCCTCGTCCTGCCTGGCGCGGGCCAGCGGCGCGCCCGAGAGCGACAGGAAGCGCGCGCCCTCGCCCTTGAAGCCGAGTGCGGCCGAGGCGATCAGGAACTCGTTCACGCCGCGGAAGCCGTCCGAGCGCCGCCGCATGAAGTCCAGCGTCCAGCCGACCGGCACGCCGTCCTCGTACACCGGCATCCAGCTGGTCAGCCCGTGCACCACCCGCTCCCCGTCCACCGCGACCAGCACCCGCACGTCCGGGTCGTCCAGTTCCTCCAGCCCGCCGAGGGTGAAGCCCATCTCGGGCAGGCCCTTCTCGGAGACCCACTCCTCGGAGATCGCCCGGATCTGCTCCCGCAGCGCGAGCGGCGCCTCGTGGTACGTCCACCACTCCGCGGTGATGCCCTGCTTGCCGGCCTTGTTGAGGGCGGTGCGGATGTCCTGCCACTTGCGGCCGGTGAAGGCCAGCTCGGGCAGCGGCACCACGGTGTCCTCGGCGACCTGAACCGAGCGCCAGCCCAGCTCGGCGGCCGACGCCCTGGTCCCGGCGCCGACGCTGTAGAAGCACGGCGTCCAACCCCGCGCGTCGCAGTACCGGGCGAAGCCGGCCACGGCCCGGGCCCGGTCCTCCGGGGCGCCGAAGGGGTCGCCGGTGGTCAGCGCCACGGTGCCGACCACCCGGTAGGCGACGGCCGCGCGGCCCTGTTCGTCGAACCAGTAGTGGTTGCCGTCCCAGGTGGTGATGAAGGACAGCGTCCCGCCGCCGTGCGTGGTGAGCAGCGCCCGGGCCCGGGCGGCCGCCGCCGCGTCGGCGTGCAGCATCGGCCGGCGGAACGCCGACAGCAGCGCGCCCAGCGCGACCACCCAGAACGCCAGCCCGCAGTACGTCTCCAGAAACAGCGCCACCGGGCCGACCGCGATCGGGTAGTCCGGCAGCAGGTCGTTGTAGGCGGGCGGCAGGAACTGGGCCGGGAGCCCGTTCGCCAGCCCGCGCAGGTCCGCGCCCGGCTCGAACTGCCCGGCCGCCAGCCGCCCGAGGCCCGCGTACGCCGCCGAGGCGGCCAGCGCGGCGCCGCCGACCACCAGGGCCAGCCGGCGCACCGCCCGTCCGGACAGCCGCTGCCGGAACCGCTGGCGGGTCGCCAGCAGCAGACCTGTGGTCAGCAGCGGCAGCAGCATCGCCTCGACGAAGTACTGCACCACGTCCCCGCTGACCGGCCCGGCCTCGAAGTACAGCCAGGCCAGCAGCGCCGTCCAGAGCAGCTCGGTGGCGACACTGATCCGCCAGGCGAACCGCAGGCCCCGGCGCAGCCCCTCGGCGAGCACCAGCAGCAGCGCCGGGAACAGCGCTGCCATCAGCCGGCCCGGGGTGTCGAATATCCGCTCGACGGCGTGCGCCCGGGCGCAGTCGTGCGCCGAGACCGCGCAGAAGTCCGCCACCTCCTCCGGGCTGAGCCGGTGGGAGAAGTACAGCTCGGAGAAGGTGTTGAAGGGCCCGCTGGCGTTGTCGTACAGCGAGGCGATCAACGGTCCGCAGGCCGCGGCGACCAGGCAGAGCGCGACCAGCACCCGGGTCTCGGAGTGCGAGGAGCGGTGGCTGGGCAGGTACGGCCGGCCGCGGCTGAGCAGCGCGCCCGCCCCGAGACCGAGCAGCGCGGCGGCGCACCGCTGGACGCTCTGCAGGTGGCCGACGTACAGCGTCATGACCAGCGGGACGAGCAACACGAGCAGGTGGAGCCGGCGGCGCCAGAGCACGGTGAGCCGGAAGCCGAGCACTCCGGCCAGGGCGAACAGGCCGACGCCGGGCCCGACCGAGGTCTGGTCGGCCACCGACACGGTCCACTGCTCGCCGGCCAGCGAGCCGAACTCGACCAGCGCCGTGCCCAGCAGGGTGCCCGCCACCTGCCCGCCGGCCAGCACCGCGAGGGTGCGCAGCCGTCCGAGCCGGCGCTCGGCGGCCGGGCCGACCAGGAGCAGCAGCAAGCTGGTGAAGACGTACGCGCCGATGCCCGAGCACCACAGCAGCGAGCTGACCGGCGTCCACCAGCGGCCCTCGCCGAGCGTGGGCGGCCCGACGCCGGTACGGGCGAGCAGCCGGGCGGAGGGCCCGCCGGACAGGCTCCCGGTGGCCGCGCCGAGCGCCCAGAGCCCGGCCAGCAGCGCCAGGGTCAGCGGCGCCGAACGCAGCTGGTCCCCGAGCACCCGGGCCGCCCGGCGCATCCGCTGGGGGCCCGCCTCCGGCGTACGGGTGACCGGGGCGAGGTCGGCGCCCTGGGCTGCCGTCACCTCCGTGTCCCGCCGCTCCGCTCGCGCCTTCTCGCCGACGGCGGTGGCCGGCGCGGCACCCGTCCCGATCACCGGGTGAGGCCGGTCTGCTGGGCCAGCCACGGGATCTGCTGGACGATGCCGGGCCGGAAGACGACCCAGCCGTGGGAGCCCGGCATGAGTTCGAACTTCGCCTTCATACCGGCGGCCTGCACGGCTTGGTAGACCTTCTCCATCTGTGGCCGGAACTCCGTGTCCGTCTCGCCGACGACCAGGGCGACGCTGGTGTCCGGAAACCTGCGGCGGGCCATGACGTGCAGCGGGTCGACGGCGTCGAACTTCGCCCCGTCGCCGCCGAAGGCCGCCTTGACGGTGTCCGCCCGGGTGCCCAGGGTGGGCTCCTCCTGCCCGGACATGTCGAGGACGATGCCGTACACGTCGGGCGCGTTGACCCCGAGTTGGAGCGCACAGGTGCCACCCATCGAGGCGCCCCCGATCGCCCAGGACTTCCGGCCGGAAGCGGCCTGCAGGTTCCGCTGGATCCAGTTGGGCACGTCCACCGCGAGGTAGGTCTGGACCTTGGCGATCTTCGAGTCCAGACAGAGGGTGTTGGCCCAGGTCGAACCGAGCTGATCGGGCATCACCACGATCGGCGCCAGACCGCCGTGCTGGGCGGCGAACGCGTCCAGCGCCTCGTTGATCTGTCCCGCGAGCACCCAGTCCCCCGGCACACCGGGCTGACCGGAGAGCATGACCACCACCGGCAGCATGGGGCGCGGGGTGGCCTGGTAGGCGGGCGGAAGGTAGACGTAAGCGTCGCGCGCCTTGAAGCCCGACCGGGTACCGGGGATCGGCACCACCGAGACGGTGCCCTTGTCGGGCAGGTTCGCGGGCGGCTGCCAGACCTCGTCGAGCACCTGCCCCGGACGGGCGGACAGGGTCTGCGCGACCTTGACCGCGACCGTGTCGTCCGTCCTGGTCAGCCACGGTGCCAGCATCACCCGCCCGCTGGGGAACTGCCCGAAGCCGATGTTGACCTCGGAGGCGGCCATCAGCAGGACCAGCCCGCTGAGGCCGAGCGCGAGGCCCCGGCGCGGCCAGGAGAGCCGGCGCATCCGGTAGCCCGCCAGGCAGAAACCCAGCAGGGCGACGGCGACCCACCAGGTGACGTACCGGGGCGTGCCCTCCGGAAAGGGGTGCCACCAGCCGTCGACCACGACGCCCAGCAACAGGCTGAGCGCCGCCGCGGTGATCAGCGCAGCGGGCAGGCGGAACCGCCACCAGCTGCGCTCACGGCCCAGGCAGAGCGCGAGCAGCGCGACCCAGCCCGCGGCGAGCACGGCGTACGGGATGGGGCCGTGGGTGAGCGGCCAGTCGATCGGGTTCCAGCGGGTGGCGAGGGTGAGCGTGGTCATGCGGCTTTGCCCGGCGATGTGGTGTCGGCCAGGAATCCGTAGGCGACGACGTTGCCCTCGTAGCCGTGTTCCTCGCTGTACGCGCCGCCGCAGGTGATCACCCGCAGCTGTGCGTCGGCGGCCTGGCGGTAGACCCGGTCGTCCGGGAAGTCCTTTCGGTCGTGCACTTCGATGGCGTACAGCTGGTAGACGGCGGTGGCGCCGTCGGCGCGGGCGATCTCGATCCGGTCGCCCCGGTGGAGCGCTCCCAGGCGGTAGAAGACGGCCGGCCCGGTCTCGTTGTCGACGTGCCCCGCCAGGATGGCGGTGCCGCGCTGGCCGGGGCTGGCGCCGCCGCGGTACCAGCCCGCGAGGTTGCGGTCGGCCGCGGGCGGGGCCTGGAGGTGGCCGTCCGGGTCCAGGCCCAACTGGGTGACGGGGGCGTCCAGCCGGACGGCCGGGATGCGGACCCTGGTCGGGGTGGACGGGCCGAGCGGCGGGACGATCGAGACCGGGGCGAAGCCGGACAGCGCCTGCCCGGCACCGGGCGCGGGCGGCAGGACGGCCGAGCCGCCGTCGTGCAGCAGCCAGGCACCGAGCACCAGCGCGGCGCAGGCCGCGAGGGTGCCCGGCCAGGGACTCCTGTCCTGCTGGACGCCCACGGGTGCTCCCCTCTGCCGGCCCTGATCCCATTCCTGGGAGTTTCCTGGGAACCCATTCAATCGGATCGGACCCTAAGGCACGTCCCCACCACGGTCGTACCCGCACCCGCCGATCGGCAGGGTCGGCGGCCCCGATCCAGCACTCCGTGGCCTTTTAGTGACGGAGCGTGACAATCCCGTCGTGCATACGGGCTGCTCGGCACTACCACCCGTCGAACAGCATCGACGTTCCGGCCCGCCGGTTCGGTTGCGTCAATCGGGCGATCGATAACGACCGTTCGCTGCGCCTCTCTGACCGTTCTGGCCCGCATGGCATGCTGACCCGGTCACGGGCTCCATCCCCCTCCGGTCCCACCGGACTTCCGCAGGCCGCTCGCCTGCCCCGGGCGCGACGCCCGCCCGCACGCTCACCGCACGCACCCCGGTCGCCGGCGCGCCGCCTGCCGCCCGCCTGCCGAACGCCGCCCTCCTGCCGAACGCCTGATGAACGGAGTGACCATGGACGCGCTCTCCCGCCGAACCCTGCTGGCCGCCGGAGCGGCCACCGCCGCCACCCTGGCGGCGGGCTGCGGCAGCGACCGGGCCGGCGGGGGCGGGGAGCACGCGGTCGGCAACGCCGCCCCGATCGCCCCGGCGCCCGGGATCCAGAGCGCCGTCCCGGCCCCGGCCCCGCAGAAGCCCCGGGCCGTCCTGATCGGCGACGGCTCCACCTCGGACACCGGCCCCCAGCCCCACCAGCCCGTCGTCGAGCGGCTCCAGCCCGGCCAGCGGCCCCCGCAGTTCGTGGTCTTCTCCTGGGACGGCGCCGGCGAGCTCGACAACGGCCTGTTCGCCCGCTTCCGCCGGCTGGCCCAGGAGCACAACGCCTCGATGACCTTCTTCCTCAGCGGCCTCTACCTGCTGCCCGAGTCCAAGAAGGACCTGTACCGCCCGCCGCAGCACAAGGTCGGCGCCTCCGAGATCGGCTACCTGAGCGACCAGCACATCCACGACACCCTGGAGAACGTGCACGCCGCCTGGCTGGAGGGCCACGAGATCGGCACCCACTTCAACGGCCACTTCTGCGGCTCCACCGGCGTCGCAGCGTGGTCCCCGGAGGAGTGGGACAGCGAGATCCAGCAGGCGATGGACTTCGTGACGAACTGGCGCACCAACACCGGCTTCACCGACCTGCCGGCACTGCCCTTCGACTACGGCAAGGAGCTGATCGGCAGCCGCACCCCCTGCCTGGAGGGCCAGCGCAACCTGCTGCCCACCGCGGTCAAGCGCGGCTGGCGCTACGACAGCAGCGGCAACGGCACCCAGGTGTGGCCGCAGAAGATCCAGGGCGGCGCGCTGTGGGACCTCCCGCTCCAGGCCATCCCCTTCCCCGGGCACACCTTCCAGGTGCTGTCGATGGACTACAACATCATGTTCAACCAGTGCGGCCCCAACACCAAGGCCGATCCGGCGCTCTACGCGGGCTTCCAGGCGCAGGCGCGGGACTCCTACCTGATGGGCTTCGACCGCACCTACAACAGCAACCGGGCGCCGTACATCATCGGCAACCACTTCGAGGAGTGGAACGGCGGCATCTACATGAACGCCGTCGAGGACGCGCTCAAGTCGATCGCGGGCAAGCCGGAGGTCCGGCTGGTCTCGTTCCGCCAGCTGGTGGACTGGCTGGACGCCCAGGACCCGGCGGTGCTGCGCAAGCTGCGGAGCCTCGGCCCTGGCCAGTCCCCGGCCGGTGGCTGGGAGGGCTTCCTCGGCACCCCGGCGGCACCGCCGGTCCCCGCCCCCGCCGCCCCCTCCACCGCCACCGCCGCGGCCGCGGCCGGCTGACCCTCAGGCCCGGGCGCGGACCCGGCTCGAGAGCAGCGCCCCCAGCACCGCCACCGCGGCCATCACCAGCAGGATCGCCGCGAAAGCACCGGGCGAGCCACCGGCGGCCCCGGCGCCCTCGTGGGCGGCGGCCGGCGAGCCGCCTCCCAGCGCCGCGAACAGCACCCCCGCCAGGCCGGTCAGCAGCACGTTGCCCAGCGCGTCGCTCATCTGCAGCGCGGCCGAGTTGGCCCCCGCGTCCTCGGGCGCGGAGAGCCGCATCATCAGCACGCTGACGCTGGCGACCGTCAGCCCCATCCCGACGCCGCCGACACCCCAGGCCACCGACGCCGTCCAGGAGGGCACCGCCGGGATCAGCACCAGCGCGGCGCCCGCGATCGCCACCGCGGTCAGCACGAAGCCGCCGCGGATCATCGCCCCGCGGTAGCGCTCGGCCCCCGGCCGCCCCTGGAGCCAGGAGCCCAGCGCCCAGGAGAGCCCGCCGCTGGTCAGGGTGAGACCGGCCAGCGTGGGCGAGAAGTCCCGCTCGGTGGTCATCATCAGCGGGATGAAGGCCTCGGCCGCGAAGAACGCCCCCGCCGCCACCCCCCGCAGCAGGATCACCGTCGGCAGCCCGCGCCCGGCGCGCAGGGTCCGCTTCGGCAGCAGCCCCAGGACGGCCGGCACCAGCAGCACCGCCCCGGCGATCCCGGGGAGCAGCCCGACCAGGTCGCGCCGCTGGCCCGCGTACTGCAGCAGCCCGGCGCCGACCGCGGCCATCGCGGCCAGCAGGGTGCGGCGGCGGTCGAAGTCCGCGCCCCGGGGCACCGGGTGCTCCCGCTCGGAGCGGGCCAGCGCGGGGCCCATCACGGCCAGCGGCAGCAGGATCAGCACCGGCACCGCCAGGAACACCCAGCGCCAGCCGAGGTGCTGGGTGACGGCCCCGGAGACCAGCGGGCCGACGATCGAGGGCAGCACCCAGGCCGAGGAGAAGGCGGCGAACACCGACGGGCGCAGCCGCTCCGGGTAGGCCCGGCCGACCACCACGTACAACGCGACGATCACCAGCCCGCCGCCCAGGCCCTGGATCGCCCGTCCGGCCACGAACACCCACATGCCGGGTGCCGTCCCGGCCACCACCAGGCCCGCGCCGAACACCGCGATGCCGGTGAACAGCGGCCGCAGCGGGCCGCGCCGGTCGCACCACTGGCCGGAGACGACCAGGGCGAACAGCGTGGTGGTGAAGTAGCCGGAGAAGGCGAAGGCGTACAGCCCGAGGCCGTTCAGCTGGCGGGCCGCGGTCGGCATCGCGGTGTTGACGGCGGTCGCCTCGAAGGCGATCACCAGGACCACCGACACGATCCCCAGCGTCAGCGCGCGGTAGCGGCCGCCGAGGACCCCTCCACCGGGGTCGGCGCCGGAGGGTACGGGGGTGGAGTCGACCGAAGTGGGGGAGGCAGTGGTCATACGTGACATCGTAAGGGCCGTCCGCCTCGATGACCCCTGACTCGGGTCGGTGACCGGATCGGTCCGCAGGCCTGGGACCGGGCGCCCCGAGCGGTCAGTGCAGCACCTTGAGCCCCACCACACCGGAGACGATCAGGAGCAGGCAGCCGATCCGGGCCGCCGTCGCCGGGTCCCCCAGGACGGCCATGCCGTAGAGCGCGGTGCCGACCGCGCCGATTCCCACCCAGACCGCGTACCCGGTGCCGATCGGGATGGTGCGCATCGCGTAGGCCAGTCCGCCCATGCTGAACAGCAGCGCGACGCCGAAGACGAGGCCGGGAATGAGGCGGGAGAAGCCCTTGGACGATTCCAGGGCCACCGCCCACACGGTCTCCAGGAGACCCGAGACGATCAGAACGAGCCAAGCCATGACGGCCGTACCTCCGCAGTCCACAGCGGCCGGATTGCCGCTGAACTGCGTCGTCTTGTCGTCACCGGGTACGACGCGCTCGTCCGGGGTGGCGGGAAAAAAGCCACCGCTGCCGACCGTAGCACACGTTGCCACACAGAATTCACACGAGTTCATTGACCCCGTTCGGGCGGTCGGCCATCCTGAATTCACTGGCCGTGTGCCCGAGTGGCTCAGGGAACCGTCTGCAAAGCGGTGTACGCGGGTTCAATTCCCGCCACGGCCTCCAGCAAAAGGCAATTGCCGGTCGACTCGGAGGAGTCGACCGGCAATTCCGCATTCGTCGTTCCGCATTCGTCGTTCCGCATTCGTCGTTCCGGATTCCGACGGGCGCATCCGGAACACCGGATCCGGATCGGAGGACCACCGGATCCGGATTCTCCGCTCAGGCCGTGACGGCGTCCTCCGCACGGATCGGCAGCCGGCCGACCGGCAGACCGGTGGCGGCCCGGACGGCGGCGGCTACGGCCGAGGGGGCGACCACCGCGGGCACCGCGCTGACCGCCTTGGCCCCGAAGGTGGCGACCACGTCCCGCTCCTCCAGCAGCGCGGCGATCCGCACCTCCGGGGTGTCCAGCGAGGTGGGCAGCCGGTAGCCGGTGAGCGAGGGGTTGCCCAGCAGCCCGCCCGTGGTCTGCAGGTCCTCCATCAGCGCCAGGCCGACCCCCTGGGCCACGCCCGCCTCGATCCGGTCCTCGATCTGGCGCGGGTTCAGCGCCCGGCCGACGTCCTGGGCGACGGTCATCTCGACGACCCGGACCGCCCCCAGCTCGATGTCCACGTCCACCACGGCGCGCATCGCGCAGAAGGAGATGGAGACGAAGGCGTCCCCCTGCCCGGACTCGTCCAGCGGCTCGGTCGGGTGCGGGCGGCACTGGGCGGTGGCCCAGAGCTCCTTGCCCTCCAGTGCCTCGGCGACCGGCATGCCGAGCACCCCGTCGTACGAGGTGATCTTGCCGTCGGCGATCTGGAGCAGTTCCACCGACATCCCGAAGTTGGCCGCGATCGGCTGCAGCAGCTGGTGGCGGACCATCAGCGCGGCCCGCTCGACCGCTCCGCCGGAGACCCAGGTGTGCCTACCGCGCGCGGAGGGCCCGGCGATCGACTGGTCGCTGTCGGCCGGCGCGATGTAGACCTCGCTGACGCCCAGCACGGTCTGCACGATCTGCCGGGCCAGCGTGGCGAAACCCTGCCCGGCGTCGACGGCCGCGCAGATCACCGTGGCGTGGTCACCGCTGACCCGCACGGTGGCGGTGGAGACCTCGTCCTCGCCCTCCGCGCCCAGCATGTGCACCATGCCGACGGCGTAGCCGATCCCGCGCCGCACCGCCGACGGATCCCCGGCGCCGCCCGGCCCGCCGGGCAGTAGCCACTCGGCGTCCGGGTCGTCCACCGGCAGGGCCGGCAGCGGCTCGGCGGCCACCGCGTCCAGCAGCGCCTTCACCGGGGCCGGGCAGGTGACGGCCTGGCCGGTGGGCAGCGGATCGCCGGTGGCCATCGCGTTGCGGCGGCGGATCTCCACCGGGTCCACGCCGACCCGGGCGGCCAACTGGTCCAGCTGCGACTCGTACGCGAAGCAGGCCTGCAGCGCGCCCTCGCCGCGCATCCGCCCGGCGGGCGGGTTGTTGGTGCGCACCGCCCAGGCGTCCACGAACACGTTCGGGCAGACGTACGGGCCGACCGAGAAGGCCGTCGCGGCGGCCAGCGCCTCGGCCGAGACGTCGGCGTAGGCGCCGCCGTCCAGCAGGATCTGGGCCTCCACCTTCACCAACTTGCCCTCCGCGTCGGCGTGGTGGCGGTAGCGCAGGAGTGCGGGGTGGCGCGAGGTGTGGGTGTGGAAGGACTCCTCGCGGGTGAGGGTCATCTTCACCGGGCGGCCGGTGCGCAGCGCCAGCAGCGCCAGGGTGACCTGGAAGGAGATGTCCTCGCGGTCGGTGGTGGCGCCGGGCACGCCGGTGACCACCAGCCGGACCCGGTCGGGCTCCAGGCCGAGGCAGGCGGCCGTGCGGTCGCGGTCGCCGTGCGGGTCGGTGGAGGACAGGTGCAGCTCCACCCCGCCGTCCGGGCGCGGGACGGCCAGCCCGGCCTCGGCACCGAGCGGCGCCGGGTCCTGCCGGCCGACCTGGTAGAGGCCCTCGACGACGATCTCGCCGACCGCGTCCGGGTCGCCGGTGCGCAGCGGCAGGTGGCGGAACAGGTTGCCGTCCGGGTGCAGCGCCGGGGCGGTGAAGGCCTGTTCGGGGTCGGTGACCGCCTCCAGCGGCTCGTAGTCGACCGCGATCAGGCCGACCGCCAGCCGGGCGGTGTCCGGGTGGTCGGCGGCGACCGCGGCGATCGGCTCCCCGTGGTGGCGCACCACGCCCGCGGCCAGCACCGGCCGGTCGGCGACGATCGGGCCGGCCGGGGCGCCGTCCGGCAGGCCGTCCGGGCCGGGCGGCAGGTCGGCGGCGGTGACCACGGCGTGCACGCCGGGCAGGGCGAGCGCGGCCGAGGTGTCGATGCCGCGGATCCGGGCGTGCGGGTGCGGCGAGCGCAGCACCGCACCCCACAGCAGCCCCTCGGCCCACAGGTCGGCGGCGTACGGGTAGATGCCGAGCGCCTTGGGCAGCGCGTCGCTGCGCAGCGGTGAGCTGCCCAGGCCGAAGGGCTCCGGTGCGGCGCCGCCCTCGCCGCCGTCCTGCTGGAGTGCTGCGCCGATGTCGGTAGGCGACGTCATGATGCGTGGTCGTCCTCGGGGAGCCGGATGCCGTGGGCGGGGGTGGCGCCATGGGGGACGCCGGTGGTCGGGACGCCGGCCGGGGCACCGCCCTCGGCCGGGGCACCGTGCGGGTCCGCGTACGGGGTGCCGTGCGGCGGCGTGCCGTCGTGGACGGCGCCGGGCAGCGGGGTGCCGTGCGCGGGGGTGGGCTCGTAGACCGGGGCGTCGTAGCCGGTGTCGTAGCCGTTCTGCTGCTGGTGGCCGTCCGGGTAGCCGGGCGGCACGTAGGTGCCGTGGGCGGGGGTGGCCTGGTAGGGCTGCTCGGGGTAGCCCTGCGGCGGGTAGTACACCTGGTCGCCGGTGGCCTGGGCGGGGATGCCGGGCTGCATCGCCGTCAGGGCGGAGGTGTCGTACACGCCGGTGTCGTAGCCGCCGTCGCCGTACGGCTGCTCGGCCGGCAGCTGGGCCTGGGCCTCGACGTGGTCGGACGCGGCGACGGGCTCGGCGGGCGGCTGGGGGACGTGCTCGATCCAGGCGTCGGCGTCGGCGTAGACCGGCGGCTCGACGGCCGGCTCCGGCTCGACGGCGGCGAGCTGCTCGGCGGGCGTGGCCGCGGCGCCCGGCGACCCGGCCCCGGCGGGCGGTTCGGCGGCGGCATCCTCGGCGGCCCGCTCCGCCTCCTCGGCCTCCAGCGCGCGGGCGTCCGCGACGGTCTGGACGGCGGCCAGCACGCCGCGGTAGCCGGTGCAGCGGCAGAGGTTGCCGCACAGCGCCTGCCGGGCCTCGACCTCGGTGGGCCGGTGGTTGCGCTGGAGCAGGTCGTGCACGGCCATCGCCATGCCGGGGGTGCAGTAGCCGCACTGCACGGCGCCGGAAGCGGCCAGCGCCTGCTGGACGTCGCTCGCGCCGCCGCCGGCCGACAGGCCCTCGACGGTGTTGATCTCGCTGTCGGCGGCCAGCGCGGCGGGCACCAGGCAGCCGGCCACCAGCTGGCCGTCCACCTGCACCGAGCAGGCCCCGCACTCGCCCTGCTCGCAGCCGTCCTTGGCACCGGCCAGGCCGAGCCGCTCGCGCAGCACGTAGAGCAGGCTCTCGCCGATCCAGGCGTCGGTGACGGGCCGTTCGAAACCGTTGACCCGCAAGGTGTAGGAGGCGCACGGGCGCAGCTCCCGGCTGACCTGCGGGGCGAGGCCGAGCGGATCGGCGTCGAGGGTCTCGATGGGTTCTGTGCTCACTTCAGCGCCCTTCCCAGTGCCCGTCGGGCCAGCACCGATACGGTACGCCGCAGCCGAACGGCGGCCGCGGTCGGCCCCTCGGTCACGGCCTCCCAGGCGCCCTCGGCGCCGTAGTTGTCGGGGACGCAGGCGGCGGCCACGTACTCGCCGAAGGCGGCGCCCGCGGCCGGGTCGATCTCCCGGCTGCCGTCCCAGTCGATGCAGCCGGCCACCCAGGCCTCGGCCTCCAGCGGGCGCAGCGGCACCGGGGCGACGGCGCCGACGGCGCAGCGCACGGCGCGCCGGGCCGGGTCGAGGACGAGGGCGACGGAGGCGGTGGCGCGGGCCGGGCCGCTGCGGCCGGTGGCCTTGAGGAAGACCTGCGGAGCGTGCAGCAGCGGGACCCGCACCCAGGTGAGCAGTTCGCCGGGCCGGACCGGGTCGAGGCCGGTGAGCAGGTGACTGACCGGCACCTCTCGGCTGCCGCCGGCCCGGGCGAGGGTGACGGTGGCCTCCAGGGCGGCGAGCACCGGGAGGGTGTCGCCGGCCGGGGCGGCGGTGACGATGTTGCCGCCGAGGGTGCCGACGTTGCGGACCTGCGGCGGTCCGGCGGTGCGGGCGGCGTCGGCGAGGGCGGGGATGAGCGCGGCGAAGTCGGGGCGGTCCATCCGGGCGTGGGTGAGGCCGGCGCCGAGCACGGCGGTGCCGCCGTCCTCGTAGCGCCAGCCCCGCAGTTCGGTGATCCGGCCGAGGCCGACCAGGGCGGCGGGGCGCAGCCGTCCGGCGTTGACGGCCTCCATGAGGTCGGTGGCTCCGGCCACCGGTACCGCGGCCGGGGCGGCGGCCAGCGCGTCGACGGCCTCGTCGAGCGAGGCCGGCAGCATGATCGTCCGGTTCACCTGGGTCCCACCGTGCTCCACTTGCTCATCGATCGCGTGCCGCCCGCGGCCGCGGCCGCACTGTCCGCGTCAGCAGCCCGGCCTGGCCGTAGGGTACGGGCGATCGGGCCGGGTTGGGCAACTCTGGCACACAATGCTCGATGATCATTTCGGGACCGGTGAACGGGACTGCCCGATTGGGACGGATACCGGGCGGTATCTACCCCGACCCTGATCAGGTCGAGGCAGATGTTCATCTCTTCTTGACGTCAGATGACCGTCCATAAGTTCCCGGTGGACGCATCGGCGCACCGGAGCACCGGCTCAGCGCACCGGCGGCGGCCCCTCGATCGGCCGCCCCGCCACCCCGGGACGGCGCTGCCAGGGATGCGGGCCGTCCACCGGGCGGTACTCCACGCCCAGCGCGTCCAGCACCTCCAGGTGACCGCGCAGCCGCCGCTCGAAGCCCGGATAGTCGCGCTCGGCCGGCTCGGCGGGCAGCTCGGACCAGGCGACCTCGGCGAAGGCGACCAGCCGGGGGAAGGCCCGGTAGTCGAGGTCCCGGGCGCTGTCCGCGAACTCGCTCCACAGGTTGGCCTGGGTGCCGATGACGTGCCGGGCGGCGGCCTCGTCCAGCTGCGCCGGGACCGGCTCGAAGCGGTAGACGTCCTCCAGCGTGCGCACGAAGCCGACCGGGATCGGCTCGTCCGGCCCGTCCGCCTGCCGGTGGTCGAGGTAGACGTGCTGCTCGGGGCACATCACCACGTCGTGCCCGGCCCGCGCGGCCGCGATCCCCCCGCCGAACCCGCGCCAGGACGACACGGCGGCGCGTGACCGCCCCCACGCCTCCGGGTGCTCGGTGCCCGACGCCGACGCTCCTGCCTCCGGCGCGCCCTGCGGCGTGGTGGCGATGGCGAGACCCCCCTCCAGGATCTCGTCCCAGCCGATCAGCCGGCGGCCGCGCTCGGCCAGCCAGCGGTCGAAGTGCCGGATGAGGTGGCTCTGCAGCTCGTCCTCGTTGGCCAGGCCCAGCTCGCGGATCCGGGCCTGGGCGGCGGCGCTGTCCTTCCACTGCTCCTTGGGGCACTCGTCCCCGCCGAGGTGGACGAACTCGGACGGGAACAGCTCCAGGACCTCCTCCAGCACCCCCTCGAAGAAGCGCAGGGTCTCCTCGGAGGCGTTGAGCACGTGGTGGCTCACCCCCCAGTCCGTCCAGACGCCGAGCGCGGCGGTGTCCACCACGTCGGTGTTCCCCAGCTCGGGGTAGGCGGCGACGGCGGCCTGGGTGTGGCCGGGCACGTCGATCTCCGGGACGACGGTGACCCCGCGCGCGGCGGCGTAGGCGACGATCTCCCGCAGGTCGTCCTGGGTGTAGTAGCCGCCGTGCGGGCGGTCGTCCCGGCGCTGCGCGGAGCGGTAGCCGACCATCGAGCGCTCCCGCCAGGCGCCGCGCCCGGTCAGCCTGGGGTAACGCTTGATCTCCACCCGCCAGCCCTGGTCGTCGGTCAGGTGCAGGTGCAGCACGTTGAGCTTGTGCGCGGCCAGCAGGTCGACGAAGCGCAGCACGTCGGACTTGGGCAGGAAGTGCCGGGCGACGTCCAGCAGCGCGCCGCGCCAGCCGAACCGGGGCGCGTCCGCGATGTCCGCGCCGGGCAGCACCCAGCCCTCCCGGCGCAGCGGGGAACGGCGGTACGCGTCCGGCCCGAGCAGCTGCCGCAGGGTCTGCGCGGCCCACAGCGCGCCGGCCGGGCCGCCCGCGGCGAGCAGGGCGTGGCCGGGGCGCACCGTGATCCGGTACGCCTCGGCGGCCAGGGTGTCGTCCAGCACCAGTTCGATGCCCGTGCCCGGTCGGCCCGGACCGAGCGGGAGCCCGGTGGCCGCGGACAGCGTGCCGCGCAGCCACCGCTCGGCGTCGGCCAGGCCGGGCGGAGCGGTCAGCGTGGTGGTGGCGTCGAGCGGGAAGTCCTCGTCCGGGCGCCGGACGGCACTCGAAGGTGCGGGAATGAGGTCCATTCCGACATCCTGCCCAGGGCCGCCACGATTGGCATAGACCACTTCGGAAACGCGGTGCTATGCAAAACGGCGTCCCGCGGACGGTTACTGCTTGTCGCCGTCGCCGCCCTGCGGCTTGCCGATGCCGTCGTAGATCTCCTTGCACATCGGGCAGACCGGGTACTTCTTCGGATCGCGCCCGGGCACCCACACCTTGCCGCACAGCGCCACGACCGGGGACCCGGAGAGCGCGCTCTCCATGATCTTGTCCTTCTGGACGTAGTGCGCGAAGCGCTCGTGGTCGCCGTCCCCGTGGGACACCTGCGGGACGGGCTCGACCAGGGTGCCGGTGCCGAGGCCGCGCTCGGGCTCAAGAGTGCTCATAGGTGCCAAGTCTATGGGCGCCCCCGGAAACCGGGCCAGTGTCGCGCGGCGGCCCGGGTCAGCGGGGCGGCCGCTCAGTTCATCGTCGGGTCGTCCGGGTAGGTCGCCAGTAGGGCCAGGGGGCCGCGCTGGCGGCGCAGCACCGAGCGCCACAGCCGCTCCGGCTCGGGGCTGGAGACGTCCCCGGGCTCGCAGTCCACCAGGTACCAGGCGCCGCTCTCCAGCTCCGTCTCCAGCTGGCCGGGGGACCAGCCGGCGTACCCGGCGAAGATCCGCAGGCTCCCCAGCTCCCCGGCCAGCACCTCGGGAGGCGCCTCCAGGTCCACCAGGCCGATCGCGCCGTGCACCCGCCGCCAGCCGAGCGGCTCGCCGCTGCCCGGCTCCCCCGGGGCGACCGCCAGGCCGAGCGCCGAGTCCAGCGCCACCGGCCCACCCTGGAAGACCACCGCGGGCTGGCCGACGAGTCCGCTCCAGCCGTCCAGCACGCTGCCGACCTCGACCGGCGTGGGCCGGTTGAGCACCACGCCGAGCGCCCCCTCGGCGTCGTGGTCGAGGAGCAGTACCACCGCGCGGGCGAAGTTCGGGTCGGTGAGCACGGGCGTCGCGACGAGCAGACGGCCGGTGTGAAACCGGCCTCCGTGCGAATGGGCCGCCGTCATGCCACACATGATCCCGCAGAACGGCACCGGTCGGACACCGCAACACTCGAAACCCCGCCACGCCGGACGAACACCCGTACGGCCGAACCGGCGGGCGTGAGCGGGGGCGGAGAGAGCACCATCACGGGAGAGGCTCACGGGAACCATCGGCACGCCTACTACCATCTACGGATGGTGGACGCCCCTCTACGGTGCCGACTCGGATTCTCCGGGGGCCCGAACGCGCCCGTACGCCCGTACCACCGGTCCACCAGCGGCTCCGTACCGGAGCCGTTCCCATTCCTCTGGCACCCCGGATTGCGAGAACGATGACCGACGACGTCCTGCTGGTCCACGGCGGAAACCCGCTCGAAGGCGAGATCCGCGTCCGCGGTGCGAAGAACCTGGTTCCCAAGGCCATGGTCGCCGCCCTCCTCGGCCAGGGCCCCAGCAGACTGCGCAACGTCCCGGACATCCGCGACGTCAAGGTGGTCCGCGGCCTGCTGCAGCTGCACGGCGTGACGGTGCGCACCGGCGACGAGGACGGCGAGCTGATCCTCGACCCCTCGCACGTCGAGAGCGCCAACGTGGCCGACATCGACGCCCACGCCGGCTCCTCGCGGATCCCGATCCTGTTCTGCGGCCCGCTGCTGCACCGCCTCGGCCACGCCTTCATCCCGGGCCTGGGCGGCTGCGACATCGGCGGCCGACCGGTCGACTTCCACTTCGAGGTGCTGCGCCAGTTCGGCGCCACCATCGAGAAGCACCCGCAGGGCACCTACCTGGTCGCCCCGCAGCGGCTGCGCGGCACCAAGATCGAGCTGCCCTACCCCTCGGTCGGCGCGACCGAGCAGGTGCTGCTCACCGCCGTCCTCGCCGAGGGCGTCACCGAGCTGCGCAACGCGGCCATCGAGCCGGAGATCGTCGACCTGATCTGCGTGCTGCAGAAGATGGGCGCGATCATCACCCTGGGCACCGACCGCACCATCCTGATCACCGGCGTGGACGAGCTGGGCGGCTACACCCACCGCGCCCTGCCGGACCGCCTGGAGGCCGCCTCCTGGGCCTGCGCGGCACTGGCCACCAAGGGCGACATCTACGTCCGCGGCGCCCGCCAGCTGGAGATGATGACCTTCCTCAACACCTTCCGGAAGGTCGGCGGCGCCTTCGAGGTGGACGACGAGGGCATCCGCTTCTGGCACCCGGGCGGCGAGCTCAAGGCCATCGCCCTGGAGACCGACGTGCACCCCGGCTTCCAGACCGACTGGCAGCAGCCGCTGGTGGTCGCGCTGACCCAGGCCACCGGGCTGTCCATCGTGCACGAGACGGTGTACGAGTCCCGCCTGGGCTTCACCGGCGCGCTGAACCAGATGGGCGCGCACATCCAGCTCTACCGCGAGTGCCTGGGCGGTACCCCGTGCCGCTTCGGCGCGCGCAACTTCCTGCACTCCGCGGTCGTCTCCGGCCCGTCCAAGCTGATCGGCGCCGAGCTGGTCATCCCGGACCTGCGCGGCGGCTTCTCGTACCTGATCGCGGCGCTGGCGGCCGAGGGCACCTCGACCGTGCACGGCATCGACCTGATCAACCGCGGCTACGAGAACTTCATGGAGAAGCTGCGGGACCTCGGCGCCCACGTCGAGCTGCCCAGCGAGCAGCTGGTCGACGCGTAACGGCCGGCCGCCGGACAGGCCACGACGCCCGAGAGGCCGGGCTCCCCGCGGGGAGCCCGGCCTCTCGGGCGTTCAAGGGGTGACTCAGACGCCCTTGGCGGCTTCCTTCAGCTTGGAGCCGGCGCTCACCTTGGCGCTGTAGCCGGCCGCGATCTGGATCGGCTCGCCGGTCTGCGGGTTGCGGGCGGTGCGGGCAGCGCGGTGGGTGCGCTCGAAGGTCAGGAAACCGGGGATGGTGACCTTCTCGTCGCCCTTGGCGACGACCTCGCCGACGATCTCGGCGAAGGCGGCCAGAACGGCGTCGGCGTCCTTGCGGGTCACCTCGGCGCGCTCGGACAGCGCGGCCACCAGCTCACTGCGGTTCATGTGTACTCCTGTGGTCTGTTCGCTTGCGGTGTGCGGGGGCCCATCGGTGCTCCCACCGGGGGGCACCCGGATGGGCCGCAGGTCCGCACACTGTGCTCATGCAGGCAATGCGTGGTCGCAGGCCGGGTCCGTACCCGTATGCCGCGCGCCGGAGCCGTCGAAAGGCCCGCCCGCCCGCCTGGGAACGAATCCTGCCCCGACCTGCCCCGAGAAAGCCAATCGGGCCCCGGCCGGGCCACCCGAACATAGCCCGCCCGTTGGAGGTGTGACGCTCCGTCGGCTCCGGCGGACCGGCGCGGGCGGCGGTCGGGACGACACGCCGGAAGACCAGGGGGACGTTCCGTACTTGTCGGACACGCCTGCCCCGTGCAGGGCTACCGTACGCCCTAGGCACGACAAGCCCAAACACGCCCCTCGCCCTTGTGTCGCAAGGGTTCGGGGCGGGCTTGGGCGAGTATGGGCGCCAATCGGACATTTGACCGATCGACGACACGTCGTCGGGGCCGTCCTCAGAGCTTGACGACGGGGAAAGCGGACGTGTCGAGGGTGCCGACGATGCCGGGGGTCGGACGGGCCGGAACGGGCTCCTGGGCGTCGGCCAGGGCGGCCTCGCGCACCGCGGCGGCCACGGTCTTGGCGACGTCCTTGTGGAAGACGCTCGGGATGATGTAGTTGGCGTTCAGCTCGTCGTCGCCGACGGTGGTGGCCAGCGCCCGGGCGGCGGCGATCATCATCTCGGTGTTGACCGTGCGGCTCTGGGCGTCCAGCAGGCCGCGGAAGACGCCCGGGAACACCAGCACGTTGTTGATCTGGTTCGGGAAGTCGCTGCGGCCGGTGGCGACCACGGCGGCGGTCTGCCGGGCGACGGCCGGGTCGACCTCCGGGTCCGGGTTGGCCAGCGCGAAGACGATGGCCTGCTCGGCCATGGTGGCCAGGTCGTCGCCGTCCAGGACGTTCGGGGCCGACACGCCGATGAAGACGTCGGCGCCCGCCACGGCCTCCTTGAGGCTGCCGGTGCGGCCCGAGCGGTTGGTGTGCTCGGCGATCCAGCGCAGGCTGTCGTTGAGGTCGTCACGGCCCAGGTGGACCACACCGTGGACGTCCGCGACGGTGGCGTGCTCGACGCCGGCGGCCAGCAGCAGCTTGAGGATCGCGGTACCGGCGGCGCCGGCGCCCGACATCACCACGCGGATGTCGCCGATCTCCTTGCCGACCACCTTCAGCGCGTTGGTGAGGGCGGCCAGCACCACGATCGCGGTGCCGTGCTGGTCGTCGTGGAAGACCGGGATGTCCAGGGCCTCGCGCAGCCGGGCCTCGATCTCGAAGCAGCGCGGCGCGGAGATGTCCTCCAGGTTGATGCCGGCGAAGCCGGGGGCGATCGCCTTGACGATGGCGACGATCTCGTCGGTGTCCTGGGTGTCCAGGCAGATCGGCCAGGCGTCGATCCCGGCGAAGCGCTTGAACAGCGCCGCCTTGCCCTCCATGACGGGCAGCGCGGCCGCCGGGCCGATGTTGCCCAGGCCCAGCACCGCCGAGCCGTCGGTGACCACCGCGACGCTGTTGCGCTTGATGGTCAGGCGACGGGCGTCCTCGGGGTTCTCGGCGATCGCCATGCAGACCCGGGCGACACCCGGGGTGTAGATCATGCTGAGGTCGTCACGGTTGCGGATCGGCAGCTTCGAGGACATCTCGATCTTGCCGCCGAGGTGCATCAGGAAGGTGCGGTCCGAGACCTTGCCGATCGAGACGCCGTCGATCGCCCGCAGCTTCTCGACGATCTCCTCGCCGTGCGCCACGGAGGAGGCGGCCACGGTCACGTCGATCCGCAGCGCCTCCAGGCCGGAGGCGGTGACGTCGAGACCGGTCACCGATCCGCCGGAGGACTCCACGGCCGTGGTGATCGCACTCACCGCGTTGCCGCGGGCCGGGACCTCCAGTCGCACCGTGATCGAGTTGGAGACACTGGGCACCGTCGCCATCGACGCTTCCTTCTTCCGTCTGTCCCGCAGGCTCAACATTTTGTTGAAGGCATCGCCTGCGCATGCTAGACCTCGATCGTCGCACCTTCCAAGGGGTTGCCAGAAATAACGTTCATTGAGTGTGCGGATCCGACAACCGGGCCCGGCCGGCCGCAGTCTTCCGCCGCCGACTCCTTGCCTCTGCGGGCCGATGCGTTACATTGGACAGGCACCGGCTCGATCCAAGCCCCCGGGCCCAACCTTCGTCCCTTAGAGGGACCACTTGCCGCGAGGCGAGCATGGCGGGTCGGTGTACTAAACGTCTGAAGGCCCCTCACCACCGGTGAGGGGCCTTCGTCGTGGTCGGGTCAGCCGTGCAGCAGCGCGGGCACGCCGGCCGCGTCCGGCAGGTCGTCCGGGCCGGACAGCACGGTCAGCCGCTGGGTCGCCCGGGTCAGCGCCACGTACAGCACCCGCAGGCCGGCCTCCGACTCACCCGCGATGCCGGTCGGGTCGGCGACCACCGTCGCGTCGTACTCCAGGCCCTTGGCCTCCAGGCTGCCCAGCGCCACCACGCGCTCGCCCAGGCCCTCGGCCCAGCCGGCCGCCTCGGCCCGGCGGTCCATCGGCACCACGATCGCCACGGTGCCGTCCACCTCGCCCAGCAGGTGCTCCAGCTCGGCCCGGGCGGCCTTGCCGAAGGCCTCCGGCGCGGGGTCGGTGACGGCGGCGAAGCGCGGCTCCACGCCGACGTGGCGCACCGCGCTCGGCGAGGGCGTGCCCGGCGCGGCCAGCGCCAGCACCTTGGCCGCGACCTCGGCGATCTCGGCCGGGTTGCGGTAGTTGACGGTCAGCGTGAAGCGGCGGCGCGGCTTGCCGGCCAGCACCTCGTCCAGCGCGGCCTGGGCCTCCTGCGGGAACGGCCAGGAGGACTGCGCCGGGTCGCCGACGATGGTCCAGGTGGCCATCCGGGACCGCCGGCCGATCATCCGCCACTGCATCGGGGTGAGGTCCTGGGCCTCGTCCACGATGACGTGGGCGTACTCCTTGCGCTCCACCGGCTGGCGGTCGCGCTGGCGGGAGCTGCGGTCGGCGAAGGTGGTGACCTCCTCCAGGCCGCTCAGCAGGTCCACCGCGTCCACCTCGCGGACCTTCGGACGGGCCGGCTCGCCGAGCAGCACCTGCAGCTCGTCCACCAGCGCCACGTCGTGGGCCGACAGCGCGCCCCCGCCCTCCGGCGACAGGTGGCGCCAGGAGGCGGCCAGCAGCCTCGCCTCGTCCGGGGTGACGGCGCGGCGGGCGATCCGGTTGGTGTGCCGGGTCTGCTTGAGCGTGCCGAGCACCCGGCGCGGGCTCAGGGCCGGCCACCAGGCGTCCAGGAAGTCCAGGAACGACGGCTCGTCCGAGACGTAGTCGTCGAAGGCCTCCTTCTCCTCCTGGCGCTGCTCCCGGGCGTAGTGGTCGGTGGGCTTGGGCAGGTGCCGGGTGGCCTCCTGCCACAGGGCGTCCAGCAGCAGCCGGCGGGCGCGCGGGCGCAGCAGGTTCAGCGGGGTGCCGCCGGAGCCCACCACGTTGCCGCGGACGGCCCGCAGCCGGCCCGCGTCCAGCTTCAGCACCTCGCCGCGGGCGACCACCTTGAGCTCCTGCGGGGCGCCCAGCTCCAGCGCCGCCCGGGCGGCCCGGCGCAGCAGCTGCACCATCCGGGCCGAGCCCTTGACCCGGGCCGCCTCCGGGGTGTCGTAGGTGCCCGCCTCGATGCCGTCCACCAGCGAGCCGACGGCGCGGATGGCGACCTGGCCCTCCTCGCCGAGCGAGGGCAGCACGCCCTCGGTGTAGGAGACCAGCAGCGGGGTGGGCGAGACGACCAGGATCCCCCCGGCGTAGCGGCGGCGGTCCTGGTAGAGCAGGTACGCGGCGCGGTGCAGGGCGACGGCGGTCTTGCCGGTGCCGGGGCCGCCGGTGACGAGCGTGGCGCCGGCCGCGGCGGCGCGGATCACCTCGTCCTGCTCCTTCTGGATCGAGGAGACGATGTCGCGCATCGAGTGGCTGCGGGCGCGGCCGAGCGAGGCCATCAGCGCGCCGTCGCCGACCACGGCCAGCTCCTCGCCGTCCAGGGTCGGCGTCAGGTCGGGACGCAGCAGGTCGTCCTCGACGCCGATCACCTTGCGGCCCTTGGAGCGGATCACCCGGCGGCGGATCACCCGGCCCGGCTCCACGGGGGTCGCGCGGTAGAACGGCGCGGCGGCGGGCGCCCGCCAGTCGATCACCAGCGGGCCGTACTCGGCGTCCAGCACGCCCAGGCGCCCGATGTGGAGGGTCTCGGCGACGGCCGGGTCGGCCGGGTCGAGCGGGGTGTCGGACGGGATGCCGTGCTCCTCCGGGGCGTCCGCCTGCTGGAGGTCGATCCGGCCGAAGAGGAAGTCCTCGAACTCGTTGTTGAGGCGCTGGAGGTGCGCGCCGGCCCGGTAGACCTGGGCGTCGCGCTCGGCGAGGGCGCCGGGGGTGCCGACGTGGACCCGCTTGGCGGCGTCCTCCAGGATGTACTCGGCCTCGGCGAGCTTCTCCTCGAGCCGGTGGTAGACGGTGTCGAGGTGCTGCTGCTCACCGGCGATCTCGCGCTCGCGGACGGTCTCGTGATCGGCGGTGGGGGTGGTGTCCGTGTTGCTCTGCATGGCCTCGGGGTTTGCGGCGGGGTTGCGGCGGAATCCGGCTCCGGAAAACGAGCGGACGGATGATCCTACGCCCGGGCGGGCGGAGGCGCCGCACCGGTACGGCAAAAGTTCGAAGGCCGCCCCCCGCGCGAGCGGTGGACGGCCTTCGGTGTGAACATGGGGTGGTGGAGATGCCGGGAATCGAACCCGGGTCCAGTGGAGTTAATTCAGGGCTTCTCCGAGCGCAGTCCGCTGTGCTTTTCTCGGCCCTGGCGGTCACACGGACAAGCCGCCAACAGGCCCAGCTGCTGTTTGATTTCCCATCCACCCCCGCAGCCCGGGCGGACGGTTGAGTTCCCTAGATTATGCCAGGGTCCGGGTCGGGAACTCCCCGGTCTGACACCCAAGCGCTATCGGTGCTTATTAGGCAGCGAGAGCGAACTGCTGGGAATCGCGCTTAGAGTTGGCGATTATTTTTTTGCGACACGTGGTTAACGAGATCATTGCCGCGTTCCTCGGCTCGCTTCCCCTGTTTCAACATCCCCTGTCGAAACCGATCATCCCCATGTTTTTTTGAGAAACAGCTCGGACGTCGACCGTCCGTGTTGCTTGCGCCATAGTACGCGAGGCGACGGGCGAGGGTCCAGCGGATTAACGCTGGCGCCGCCGTGCCGCCGCCACCGCGCGGGCCGCCTCGCGGGTGTCCTGCTTCTCGCGGAGCGTCTGGCGCTTGTCGTACAGCTTCTTGCCGACCGCGAGCGCGAGCTCCAGCTTGACCCGGCCGTCCTTGAAGTACAGCGACAGCGGGACCAGGGTGTGGCCCGCGTCGCGGACCTTGGTCTCGATCTTGCGGATCTCCAGCTTGTGCAGCAGCAGCTTGCGCTTGCGCCGGGCCGCGTGGTTGGTCCACGTCCCCTGGGTGTACTCGGGGATGAAGACGTTGTCGATCCAGGCCTCGTGGTTCTGGATGTAGGCGTAGCCGTCGACCAGGTTGGCGCGCCCCTCCCGCAGCGACTTGACCTCGGTGCCGGTGAGGACGAGGCCGCACTCGTAGGTGTCGAGGATCGTGTACTCGTGTCGCGCCTTCTTGTTCTGCGCGATCAGCTTCTGTCCGGTTTCCTTTGCCATAGCGCGGACATTCTCGCACTTCGGCGCCGGATCGGTCAGCTGCTTTAGGGCCCGTCCGGCGGATCAGGACCGGGTCCCGAGCCCGGCGAGGACGCGCAGGGCCAGCGCGCCGGCGTCCTCCCCCGCGCCGGCCGGGACGTCCGGGGTCAGACCGGTGCCGTCCAGGGAGCGCCCGGCCGGGGTGTGGTAGCGGCCGACGGTCATCTCCAGCACGGCGCCGTCGGCCAGCCTGCTGGGCTGCTGGACGGTGCCCTTGCCGAAGGTCCGCGAGCCCACCACCACGGCGCGGCTGCGGTCCTGGAGGGCACCGGCGAGCAGTTCGGCGGCGCTCATCGTGCCGCCGTCCACCAGCACCACCAGCGGGGTGCGCCCGTCGCCGCCGGGCGGGGCGGTCAACTCCCGCTTCTCCCCGCGCTCCTGGTAGGAACCGACCGGCCCGCCGTCCAGGAAGCTCCCGGCGGTGCCGACCGCCTCGTCCACCAACCCGCCGGAGTTGCCGCGCAGATCGAGCACCACGCCGGTGTGCGGGGCGCGCAGCGCGGTGCGCACCTGGTCGGCCACGCCGCTGGTGAAGGCCCGGACGGTGATCCGCAGCACGCCCCGGTCCAGGTGCTCCGCGGTGACCTGGCGGCTGTCCAACAGCACCCTCTTCAGCCGCAGTTCGCGCACCTGCCCGTCGCCGCGCCGCACGGTCAGGGTGACCTCGGAGCCGGCCCGGCGCTCGTCGCCCTGCCCGCGCAGCCGGGCGACCACCTCGGTGACCGGCAGCCGGTCGGCCTGGTCCTGGCCGATCCGCAGCAGCCGGTCGCCGGGGGCGATCCCGGCCTGGGCGGCCGGTCCGGCGGGGGTGACCTGGGAGACCTCGGTGACGCCGTCCTCGCCGCGGCCGACCGACAGGCCGACCCCGGGGTAGCGGCCGTCCAGGCCCTGGCTGAACTCGGCGTACTCCTGGGCGCTGTAGTACGCCCCCCAGCGGTCGCCGCCGGCCGCGAGCAGGTGCTCGGCCTGCTGCTCGGACAGCGCCTTGCCGGACGGGTCCGCCGGGGGCCCGGCGGGGGCCGGGGCGAGGTCGGCGGAGGCGCGGCGCGGCTGGTCGCTCGGGTCGCCCCAGGCACCGGTGGCGGCGCCGGCCAGCAGCACGGCGCCGAACACCAGGCTGAGGGCCGCCACCTGACGCGCCCTGCGCGGAGTTTGCAGCATGGCACCGGAGTGTAGACACCGCGCCGCGCGCGGCGGGTCGGAACGGCGGAGCGCGGAACGGCTCCGGCCCCGTACGGCGCAGTGCCGTACGGGGCCGGAGGAACCTGCGGGGATCAGACCTTGAGGTACTTGCGCAGCGTGAAGAACGCCGCGATGCCGGCCATGCCCATACCGACCACGACCAGCAGCGGGATCACCGCCAGCACCGAGCTGAGGCCGATGAAGTGGATGAACTGCACCCGGTCGGCCAGCCAGTTCTGGACGAAGAAGTGCCCGCCGATCAGCAGCCCGGACGCCAGTGCCGCACCGAGCAGCGCGGAGAACGCGGCCTCGGCGATGAACGGCATCTGGACGTAGAAGTTCGAGGCGCCGACCAGGCGCATGATGCCGGTCTCACGCCGCCTGCTGTACGCCGACACCCGGACGGTGTTGACGATCAGCAGCAACGCGACGAAGAGCATCAGCACCATGATCACGAACGCCGCCGTCTGGAGGCCGTTGAGCAGGCCGAACAGGTTCTCCAGGATCTTCCGCTGGTCCTCGACCGACTTGACGCCGGGCTTGCCCGCGAAGGCGCTCTGGATGACGTCGTACTTGGTCGGGTCGTTGAGCTTCACCCGCCAGGACTGCGGCATGGCGTCCGGGCCCAGGACGGAGATGAGCGGGTTGTCCGGGTTCATCTCCTTCCAGTGCTTGTACGCCTCGGCGGAGCTCTCGTAGGTGGACGACTGGACCACCGAACTCATCTTGTCCAGCTGGTCCTTGATGTCCTGGACCTGCTGGTCGGTGGCCGCGCCCTTGTCGCACTGCGGCGAGTTGCGGGCGTCCGCCTTGGTGCAGAAGTAGATGCTCACCTCGACCTTGTCGTACCAGTACCCCTTCATGGAGTTCACCTGGTCGCGGACCAGGAGCGAGGAACCGGCGAGGGCGAGGGAGAGCGCGACGCTGACCACGACCGCGATGGTCATGGTCAGGTTGCGTCGGAGACCCACACCGATCTCCGACAGGACGAACTGGGCACGCATGCGGGAAACAACTCCAGGGTCGGTACTGCGCGGTCTGGCGGTCGGGCCGGCGGCCCCACGGGGTCAGCGCTGGTCGGTCAGTGCTGGTACCCGTAGACGCCGCGGGCCTGGTCGCGGACGAGCAGCCCCTTGTCGAGTTCGATGACTCGCTTGCGCATCTGGTCGACGATGGCCTGGTCGTGGGTGGCCATCAGCACCGTGGTGCCGGTGCGGTTGATCCGGTCGAGCAGCTTCATGATGCCGACCGAGTTCTGCGGGTCGAGGTTGCCGGTGGGCTCGTCCGCGATGAGCAGCATCGGACGGTTCACGAACGCCCGGGCGATCGCCACGCGCTGCTGCTCACCACCGGACAGCTCGCCCGGCATGCGGTCCTCCTTGCCACCGAGGCCGACCAGCTCCAGCACCTCGGGCACCACCTTGTTGATGGCGCTCTTGGGCTTGCCGATCACCTCCAGTGCGAAGGCGACGTTCTGCGCGACCGTCTTGTTCGGCAGCAGGCGGAAGTCCTGGAAGACGGTGCCCAGCTGGCGGCGCATGTGCGGCACCTTCCAGTTGGACAGCTTGCCCAGGTCCTTGCCCAGCACGTGCACGGCACCCGTGGAGGGGCGCTCCTCGCGCAGGCACAGGCGCAGGAAGGTGGACTTGCCCGAGCCGGACGAGCCGACCAGGAAGACGAACTCACCCTTCTCGATCTCCAGCGAGACGTTGTCCAGGGCGGGACGGTTCTGCTTGGGATAGGTCTTGGAGACGTTGTCGAATCTGATCACGGCTGCATCACGGAGGCCATCCTAGGCGGCGCCAGTCCTCGGTCGGTCCGCCGCGGAGGCCCGGTCCGGCGGCGGGCGATGGGAGCGGAGGGCCGCTCCCGGTCTGGGACCATACGCGAACCGGCGACCGGCCCGCAGGGACAGGCCGGGACGGACCTCCGAATCTGGGGGAGAATGTCCGGTTGTGCCCCGATAACTGCGAGCCATCTCACAGCCCGGGAGCCGGAAGCGCCAGAACCTGGCAGAGTGGAGGTGGCGACCGAGTCCGGCCGCTCCCCCGTACAGGGCAGCAACAGGAACCAAAGCTCCGTCCGGTGCGTTGGCTGTAGCAGCGAGGAGGAGATCGCATGACCTGCGACCATCTGGTGTGCGCCAACTGCAACGGCCGCGTCAGCGACGGGCGTTGCCCGGTGTGCCGCGCCAACCGGGCCCGGCTGCAGGAGCAGCAGGGACCGTTCGCCGCGCTCTCCCCCGCGATGCTGCTGGCCCTGCTGGCCGGGCTGCTCGCGGTGGCGCTGATCGCGCGGCAGGCGCTGGCCTGAGGCCCTTGACCACTCCGACCACGGAGAAGGCCCCCGACCGTCGCGGTCGGGGGCCTTCTCCGTGGTCGGCTGCTTGCGCTGCGCCTACTCGGCGCTGGTCTCGCGCTGCTTGCGCCAGCGGATGCCGGCCTCGATGAAGCCGTCGATGTCACCGTCCAGGACGGCCTGGGGGTTGCCCGCCTCGTACGCGGTGCGGACGTCCTTGACCATCTGGTACGGGTGCAGCACGTAGGAGCGCATCTGGTTGCCCCAGGAGCTGCCGCTGTCCTTCAGCGCGTCCATCGCGGCCTTCTCCTCCTGGCGGCGCCGCTCGAGCAGCTTGGCCTGGAGGACGTTCATCGCGGACGCCTTGTTCTGGATCTGCGAGCGCTCGTTCTGGCAGGAGACCACGATGCCGGTCGGGAGGTGGGTGATGCGCACCGCCGAGTCGGTGGTGTTGACGCCCTGGCCGCCGGGACCGGAGGCGCGGTAGACGTCCACCCGCAGGTCGCCCTCGTCGATGTCGACGTGGTCGGACTGCTCGACGACCGGGAGCACCTCGACACCGGCGAAGGAGGTCTGCCGGCGGCCCTGGTTGTCGAAGGGCGAGATGCGGACCAGGCGGTGGGTGCCCTGCTCGACCGAGAGGGTGCCGTAGGCGTACGGGGCCTTCACGGTGAAGGTCGCGGACTTGATGCCGGCCTCTTCGGCGTACGAGGTGTCGTACACCTCGGTGGGGTACCCGTGCCGCTCGGCCCAGCGCAGGTACATGCGCATCAGCTGCTCGGCGAAGTCGGCGGCGTCCACGCCACCGGCCTCGGCACGGATGTTGATCAGCGCCTCACGGGCGTCGTACTCGCCGGAGAGGAGGGTGCGGACCTCCAGCTCCTCGACGGCCTTCTGGAGCGAGACCAGCTCGGCCTCGGCCTCGGCGCGGGTGTCCGCGTCGTCCTCGGCCTCGGCCAGCTCGAACAGCACGCCCAGGTCGTCGATGCGGCCGCGCAGGCCCTCGACGCGGCGCAGTTCGCCCTGGAGGAAGGAGAGCCGGCTGGTCACCTTCTGCGCGTTCGCGACGTCGTCCCACAGGGTGGGGGCGGCTGCCTCCTCCTCCAGGACCGCGATGTCGGCCCGGATCTTGTCCAGGTCGAGGACGGCCTCGATCGACCCCATGGTCGTATCGAGGTTCTTGAGCTCTTCGGAAGGATCGACGGCTGCCACGCCCCCAGCGTAATGGTTCCGGGGGTGGTCATGACGACACCCCCGGCTCCGGAGCGGACCGGGGGCCCGTCCCCGGCGTCGCCCGGCGGACGCGAGCGTGAGGACCGGGCCCCCGGCTACGGGGCCCGCGGGGCGGTGCCGTGCACGGCCGGGCGGGCCGGGTGGCCGGATCCCGGCTCGGTGGCCGCGAAGGCCGTCCAGGCGGCGGCGCCCGCCAGCAGCAGCACGGTGGCCAGCAGCACGGCCAGCATCCGGCGGCGGCGCAGCAGGGCCGCGCGGTCCCGGCGGTGGCCGGGGGCGGTGCGCTGGGCGCGGGACTCGGCGGCGTACGCGGCCAGCTCCTCGGCCGAGGGGCGGCGCAGACTGGTGTGGGTGTCCCGGGTGGAGTCGGGGGCGGCGCCGGGCACCAGCGGGACGGCCGGGCCGCGGCGGCGCTTGTGGAGGCCCGGGCCCGCGTCGACCTCGGCGTAGACGGCCTCGCCGGGGGTCAGCTGCTCCTCGGCCGGGGCGCGTCCCTGGGAGGGCACCGCCAGCACCGGCAGTCCGGCCAGCGAGGGCAGCTGCTCGCGCAGCCGGGAGGCCAGCTCGGCGGCGCGCAGCCGGGAGGCGGGCGCCTTGGCCAGGCACTCGGAGATGATCCGCCACAGCCCGTCCGGCAGGCCCGGGATCGGCGGCACCTGCTCGGTGACGTGCCGGCGCAGCACCGCGCCGGTGTGGCCGCCGCCGAACGGGGTGAAGCCGGCCAGCAGCTCGTACAGCACGGTGGCGAGGGCGTAGATGTCGACGGCGGCGCGCGGCTCCAGGCCCTCGATGATCTCGGGGGCGAGGTAGTCGGGGGTGCCGATGATCCGGGTGGCCCGGGTGCGGCGCGGCGCGTCGACCAGGCGGGCCACGCCGAAGTCGGTGAGCTTGGCGCGCGGCGCGCCGCCGGGGCCGGGGGCGGCGGCGAGGTCGAGCAGGACGTTCTCCGGCTTGACGTCGCGGTGGACGATCCCGGCCGCGTGCGCGGCCGCGAGGCCGTCGGCGACGTCGGCGATGACGGAGGCGGCGACCTGCGGCGGGAGGGCACCGTCCCGCTCCAGCCGGGAGCGCAGGTCGGTGCCCTGGACCAGCTCCATCACCAGGGCGAGGTCGCTGCCGTCCACGACCATGTCGCGCACGCCGACCACCCGGGGGTGGTCGAGGCTGGTCAGCGCGGTGCGCTCCTGGACGAAGCGGCCGACCAGCACCTGGTCGGCGGCGAGGTCCTCGCGCAGCAGCTTGACCGCCACCGGGCCGTCGGGCCCCTCACCGAGCCAGACCGTCCCGGCCGAACCCCGGCCGATCACCTGGTGGACGGTGTACCGGCTGCCGATCTTGCGTGCCAATGCTGCTCCGTGGGCGGCGCGGGAGCGCTCCGGGGGTCCGGGCGCGCTCGGTGGGGCGGGACAACAGCGACCAACCTACGCGCCCGGACCCCCTGCGCGGGGCGCCTGGGGGCCGTGGAGCGGGACTCGGGGGCGAGAAATCTCGTGAATTGTCGACAAAGCGTCAATCCTGGCTTCCGGAACGGGTCCGGACCCCCGGTCAGCTCCTCGGTCAACCTCTCGGCCGACCCCCGCCGGCTCTCCCGGAGGCGGCGGAGCGGCCCGCGGTGCCGCTCCGCCGCCCGTCACGCACTACGTGCCGAACATGCTGGTCACCCAGTTCCGCGCGGTGTCGTACCAGCCCACGACGTTGTCCCAGTAGTGCGGCAGCGGCGTGAAGTTCCAGAGCGCGAGCGCGGCGACGGCCAGCACCAGCAGCACCATCAGACAGCCCTTGAGGCAGCCCAGCCCCGGGACGTACATCCGGTTGCGGCTGCGCGGGCGCCGCTCGCGCGGCGGCGCGCTCTCCCGGCGGGACGGTTCGCGCGGCTCCTCGCGGGGCGGCCGGGGCTCCCGGTACTGCGGCGCGGGCGGCTCGGCCCGGCGCGGCGCGGCGGCGGGCTGCGGCGGCGGGTAGCCGTCCTGCGACCCGCCGTACGCGGCCGGAGCCTGCCGGTAGCCGCCCGGGGGCTGCGGACGGCCGCCCTGGTCGCCCCGGGGGCCGTGCCCGCCCTGCCCGCCCCGGCCACTCTGGTAGGACGGCGGGGCGACCGGCGGACGCTGGGCGTAGCCGGGCGACGTGCCCTGGCGGCGCGGGTCCTGGCGGTAACCGGCCGGCGGCTGCTGGTGGCCCGGCGCGCCCTGACCCGCCCTGCCCCCCTGACTGGCCTGGTAGGGCTGCGGGGCGACCTGCGGGTCCTCGAAGTCCTCCGGGCCGAAGTAGCCGACCTGGGTCTGCTGGTTGCGGTCGCGCGCCGCCCGCAGCTGGGTCTGCCACGGGTGCGGCGCCTCCTCCTGCGGCTCGGGCGGCCCCGCGGGCGGGGGCGGCGGCACGGCGGTGGGCGGCATCACCCGGGTGCGGTCCTGGGTGCCGTACGGCGGCGCGGGCGGCGGCTGGGTGCCCATCACCCGGGTCGCCGCGGCCGGGTCGTACTGCGGGCCGCCCGGGGCCGGGGGCAGCACCTGGGTGCGGTCCTCCGTCCCGGCCGGGCCGCCGGGCACGGGCGGGACGGTGCCGGGGACGGCCGTCGGCTGCGGGTCCGGCAGCAGCAGGGCGCCGACCGCCAGCGCCTCGTCCACCGCCGCCGGGGAGGCGTGCACGCCGACCCCGGCCGCGACCACCCGCAGCGCGCGGGCCAGCGCGGTGGCACCCGGCCGCTGCGCCGGGTCCTTGCGCAGGCAGCGCTCGATCACCGTCCACAGCGGCTCGGGCATGGTGCTGGGCCGCTGCGGTTCCTGCGCCAGGTGGGCCTGGAGCACGGCCAGGGCGCTGTCGCCCTGGAACGGCTGGCGGCCGGTGACCAGCTCGTACAGCATGATCCCGGCGCCGTAGACGTCCACCGCGGAGGTCTGGGGGCGGCCCTCGGCGGACTCCGGGGCGACGTACGCGGGGGTGCCGACGAACTCGTGGGTGCGGGTGACGCCCGGGGAGTCGGCCAGCCGGGCGATGCCGAAGTCGGTGAGCATCGGGTGCATCTGCTCGGTGCCCTGCACCACGGTGGAGGCGAGCAGCACGTTGGCCGGCTTGAGGTCGCGGTGGACGATCCCGTCCGCGTGGCTGGCCGCCAGCGCGTCCGCGACCTGGGCCATCAGCAGGGAGCCCGCGATCGGGCTGAACGGGCCGTTGGCGCGCAGGTAGCGGGCCAGGTCGGGGCCCTCCACCAGGTCCATCACCAGGGCCAGCAGCTCGCCCTCGACGACCAGGTCGCGGACCCGGACGATGTTCGGGTGGTTCAGCCGCAGCAGCAGCGAGCGCTCGCGCAGGAAGCGCATCACGACGTCCGGGTCGGCCGCCAGCTCCTCGCGCAGCACCTTGATCGCCACCTGCTGCCCGGGCTCGCTGCCCGGCACCTGGACGTCCTGGCGCACCAGACCGCGCCAGACGGTCCCGGTGGCACCCCGCCCCAGGGTCTCCTCAAGCAGATACTTGCTGCCGACTGGCCGCACCTGTCGCACTCCTCGCCGTGCCGCCCGCGCGGGGCGCTCCCCCGCCGGTGTGCGGTGAGCCTGCCGGGCCCGTGTTTGCGGCCACTCTAACGGTGTCCGTACGGGTTTCCGGGGCGACCGGCAGGCCATCCGAGCAGGGTTGGGGGACATCCCCTAGGGGACCACCCGGATACGCCGGGGGCGCCTGACCCGGGGCGGTCGCCGGGGCCGGGGCCGGGGCCGCCGGGGTGGCGGTTGACCTGACCCTCCGTCGCCTTCACCATGACGATGATCGCAAGATCGTCAAATCCGGTACGGTGCGCGGACTGTCCACACCGGATGGCAGGATGGACACTCGCCACTCGTGTGGCCCAAAGGGTCGCCGCGACCGCCCGGCGCGTCCGCGACGACACCGGGCAGCGGTACCAGGCATCACACCAGCAGAAGGGACCCGCGGGCGAGATGCAGATCCGGCTGACCGTCCTCCGACCGCGCAGCGGCCCGACCGCCGCCGGCTCCGCCATCCCCTACGTGGACGTGCTGGTCACCGCGCCCGTCGGCACCGCACTCGGCGCCATCGCGGGCGCGCTCGCCGGCGCCGTCGGCGTGCGCGGGCCGCGCGCCGCCACCCATGTGCACCTCTACGCCGGAGCGCACCGGGTGGACGAGCACACCCTGCTCGGCCACCCCCCGCTGCTCGACGGCGCCGTCCTCAGCCTCAACGAGCCCGACCCGACCGCCGACGACCCCGACGACACCCCCGCCGCCGCCGAGCTGCGGGTGGTCGGCGGCCCGGACGCCGGCGGCGTCCACCGGCTGCACGGCCGGGAGATCCGGATCGGCCGCTCCGGCGAAGCCGACGTCCCGCTCGACGACCCCGACGTCTCCCGGCTGCACCTCGCCCTCCACCTCGGCGAGGACGGCCGGGTCGCCGTGCGCGACCTCGGCTCCACCAACGGCACCACCCTGGAGGGCCGGATCGTCCCTCCCCTGCCCGCCGAGGCCGCCGTCCCCCTGGACAACGGCGCCCTGCTGCGGATCGGCGAGTCCACCCTGCAAGTCCTCGAACCGGCCGATCCCGCATCCGTCCGGGCCGCGCTGCCCGACGGCAACGGCCACCTCCAGCTCGCCGCCCCCGGCCCGGTCCGGACCACCGCCCCGGTGATCGAACCGCCCGCCGCCCCCGAGCCCACCCCGGGACGCGGCCGCGGGCTGTTCTCCCTGCTTCCCGGCCGCGCCGCCGAACCGCCCGGCCACGAGAGCGCCGAACGCCACCACGCCGCCGTCCGGCAGCGCCAGGCCGCCGCCCAGCGCGAGCGCTGGCCGGACCTCGCCACCGTGCTGCTCAACGCCGTCGGCCCCGGCCCCCGGCTGTGGGAGCGCGGCCCCGGCCACCCCGACGCACTCACCCTGCGGCTGGGCACCGCCGACCGCCCCGGCGGCGCCGGCACCACGCCCGGCACCCTGCTGCCCGCCGTCCCGGTCACCCTCGACCTGCAGACCGCCGGCAGCCTCGGCCTCAGCGGCCCGCGCGAGCGCCTCGACGCCCTCACCCGCGCCGTCGTCGCCCAACTCGCCGCGCTCCACCCGCCGACCGGGCTGAGCCTGGTCGTGGTCGACTCCGACCCGGCCCGCAGCCCCGAGGAACGCGTCGACACCTGGGCCTGGGCACTGTGGCTGCCCCACCTGCGCCCGGCCGACGGCCAGGACTGCCGCCTGCTGGTCGGCCTCGACGACGAACAGGCCACCGCCCGGCTGACCGAGCTCACCGCCCGGCTCAGCGGCCCGACCGGCCTCGGCGGCCACCCCGCCACCGTGGTCGTGGTCGACGGCCGCCCGACCGGTGAGGCTGCCCGGCAGGCGCTCGACCTGCTGCTGCGCCAGGGCCCGGCCGTCGGCATCTTCCCGATCTGCCTCGCCGAACAGCCCGAGCTGCTCCCCCGCGGCCTCGGCGCCACCGCCCTGATCACCGGCGAGGTCGGCACCCAGCTCTCGTTGGACCGCCCGGTCGCCCGCGGCCGGGAGACCCTGCACGAGATCTCGCTGGACGCCGTCTCCGACGCCTGGGCCGAACGCCTGGCCCGCGTCCTCGCCCCGCTGCGCGAAGCCGCGCCGGCCTCCCGCGGCCCGCTGCCCGACGCGCTGCGGCTGCTCGACCTGCTCCAGCTCGACACCGTCACCCCGGCCAAGCTGTCCGCCCGCTGGGCCGCCCACGCGGGCGGCATCGGCGCCGCCACCGCCCTGCTCGGCACCACCCGGGACGAGCTGTGCACCCTCGACCTGGCCGACCCCGAACTCTCCCTGCCCTCCCCCGACCCGGGCGGCCCACACCTGCTGATCGGCGGCGCCCGCGGCTCCGGCAAGACCGAACTGCTGCGCACCCTGGTCGCCTCGCTCGCCGTCTCCGAGCGGCCCGAGCGCCTCGCCGTCACCATCATCGAGGGCCGGGCCACCGAGGACGGCCTGTCCGGCTGCTCCGAGCTGCCGCACGTCACCGGCCGGGTGAACGCCGCCGCCGACCCGCGCGCCGCACTCCTCGCGGCCGAGTCACTGGAGGACGAACTCGCCCTGCGGGAGCGGCTGTTCGACGGGCTCGACTTCGCCTCCTGGCACGCCACCCGGATCTTGGACGAGCACGGCCTGGACGGGCACGGCCTGGACGACCAGGGGCTGGGATCCGTCCCGGTACCCGCCACCGTCGGCGCCGCCTCCACCGCGGTGCCCCGCGTCATCCCGCCGCGCGGCGCCGACGGACCCCGGCCGACGGCCACCGCCGCCGGCCCCGTCCCGGCCCGGCTGGTGGTCGTCGTCGACGACTACGACGCCCTGCTCTCCCCCACCTCCCCGGCCGGCCGCCCGCTGGCCCGCGCGCTCGCCGCCGTCGCCCGCCGCGGCGGCCCGCTCGGCATCCACCTCGCCGTCGCCACCAGCCGCCCGGAGGACAGCACCGGCACCGAGGTGGACGAGGCCGCCCTGCTGCGGATCGCGCTGCGCACCGAGGACCCGGCCGACTCCGACCTGCTGATCCACCTCGGCGACGCGGCCGCCCTCCCCGAGGACACCCCCGGCCGCGGCTACCTACGCCGCCCGGACGGCGGCGTCACCGCCTTCCAGACCGCCCGGATCAGCGGCCGCATCCCCCGCACCGCCACGCTGCGCCCCACCGTCGTCGCGATAGACCCGCTCCAGCTCGGCGCCCCACCCGCCCGCCGCCCGGTCCGCGAACTCGGCAACGGCCCCACCGACCTCGCCCTCCTCGCCAGCGCACTCCAACGCGCCGCCTCCCGCTGACCCGAGCGACACCCGAAGGGCCCCGACGAACCGAGCGGTTCGCCGGGGCCCTTCGGCGTTGCCGCGCCCCGGGGCGGGGACGCGCAAGGGGCCCGCGTCCGGGATGGACGCGGGCCCCTTCCGTTCAGCCGTCCGTCAGCGCATCGAACCGGTGCGCAGCAGGGTGCGGATGACGCGCATCGCGACCGAGAGGCTGGACAGCTCGTAGTTGTCCGAACCCCTTATGTCGTCGAGGGTGGCCTTGGCGCGGTTCAGCAGGGTGGAGTTGAGGTCCGCCCAGGCGTTGTAGCGCTCCTCGGGGGTGGCGCCGTCGGGGCCGCAGGCCAGGATGTCGGCGGTCAGTGTCGCGTGCGCCGCGAAGAGGTCCTCGCGGATCGCGGCCCGGGCCATCGACGACCAGCGGTCGGTGCGGGGCAGGTCGATGATGCGGTCGAGCAGGTGCGAGATCTGCAGGCGGTCGCCCAGGTCGTAGTACAGCTCGGCGACCTCGGCGACGTCCTTGCCGGAGCGGTCCGCGACCTCGGTGATGTCCAGGGTCGGGAAGACCGAGGACAGGCCGGCGATCCGGGTGACCAGCTCGTCCGGCACGCCGGCCGCGGCGAGCTCGCCCTGGATCGACTCGAACCAGGCCAGGTCCTCGCCGCGCAGCGGCTTGGGCAGCGAGCCCCAGACCTGGTTGACCCGGTCGTGGAAGAACTCGATGGTGCCGGCGATGTCGAGCGGCTGACGGCGGTTGTTGAGCATCCACCGGGTGGCGCGCTCGACCAGGCGCCGCGAGTGCAGCCGCATCTTGGTCTGGATCCGGGCGGGGACCCGGTTGTCCAGGCCCTCGATCCGGGCCCAGATCTCCTCCAGGCCGAAGACGGCCCGCGCGGCGGTGTGGGTCCGGGCGATCTCCTCGTAGGTCGCGCCGGTCTCCTCCTTCAGGCGGAAGGCGAAGGTGCAGCCACCGCGGTTGATCGTGTCGTTGACGATCAGCGTGGTGATGATCTCGCGGCGCAGCGCGTGGTTGTCGATCGCGTCGGCGAACCTGGCCCGCAGCGCGCTCGGGAAGTACTCGTGCAGCAGGGCGCGGAAGTACGGGTCGTCCGGCAGGTCGGTGGCCAGCAGCTCGTCGGCCAGGATGATCTTGGTGTAGGCGAGCAGCACGGACATCTCGGGCTGGGAGAGCCCGCGGCCGTTCTGCTGGCGCTCGCGGATCTGCCGCTCGGTGGGCAGGAACTCCAGCCCCCGGTCGAGCCGGCCGGCCGCCTCGAAGCGGTTGATCATCCGGGCGTGGACGTTGACCATGCTGTGCGCCTGGGCGACGGCGTTGGCCAGCACCACGTTCTGCGCGTAGTTGTTGCGCAGCACCAGGTGGCCGACCTCGTCGGTCATCTCGGCGAGCAGGGCGTTGCGCTGCTTGACCGTCATGTCGCCCTCGGCGACCACCTGGTTGAGCAGGATCTTGATGTTGACCTCGTGGTCCGAGGTGTCCACACCCGCCGAGTTGTCGATGGCGTCGGTGTTGATCCAGCCGCCGCTGCCCTCGGGGCCGCCGGTGGCCGCGTACTCGATGCGGCCGAGTTGGGTGCAGCCGAGGTTGCCGCCCTCGCCGATGACCCGGGCCCGGACCTGCTCGCCGTTGACCCGGATGGCGTCGTTGGCCTTGTCGCCGACCTCGGCGTTGGTCTCGGTGGAGGCCTTGACGTAGGTGCCGATGCCGCCGTTCCAGAACAGGTCGACCGGCGCCTGGAGGATCGCCTTCATCAGCTCGGCCGGGGTCAGGCGGGACTCCCGGATGCCCAGGGCTGCCCGGGCCTGCGCGCTGACCTGGATCGACTTGGCGCTGCGCGGGAAGACCCCGCCGCCGGCGGAGATCAGCGACTTGTCGTAGTCGTCCCAGGAGCTGCGCGGCAGCTCGAACAGGCGGCGGCGCTCGGCGTACGAGACGGCCGCGTCCGGGTTCGGGTCGAGGAAGATGTGGCGGTGGTCGAAGGCGGCGACCAGCCGGATGTGCTCGCTGAGCAGCATGCCGTTGCCGAAGACGTCGCCGGACATGTCGCCGATGCCGATGACGGTGAAGTCCTCGGACTGGGTGTCGACGCCGAGCTCGCGGAAGTTGCGCTTGACCGACTCCCAGGCGCCGCGGGCGGTGATGCCCATGCCCTTGTGGTCGTAGCCGGCCGAGCCGCCGGAGGCGAAGGCGTCGCCGAGCCAGAAGCCGTACGACTCCGCGACGCCGTTGGCGATGTCGGAGAAGGTCGCGGTGCCCTTGTCTGCGGCGACGACCAGGTAGGTGTCGTCCTCGTCGTGGCGGACCACGTCGGCCGGGTGGACGACCTCGCCGGCCACCAGGTTGTCGGTGATGTCGAGCAGCGCCGAGATGAAGGTCTTGTACGAGGAGATGCCCTCGGCCAGCCAGGCGTCGCGGTCCACCGACGGGTCCGGCAGCTGCTTGGCGACGAAGCCGCCCTTGGCACCGACCGGGACGATGACGGTGTTCTTCACCATCTGGGCCTTGACCAGGCCGAGGATCTCGGTGCGGAAGTCCTCGCGCCGGTCGGACCAGCGCAGACCACCGCGGGCGACCTTGCCGAAGCGCAGGTGCACGCCCTCGACCTGGGGCGAGTAGACCCAGATCTCGAACGCCGGGCGCGGGGCGGGCAGGTCCGGGATGGCCTTCGGGTCGAACTTCATCGACACGTAGGAGTGCCACTCGCCGGAGCCGTCGTGCTGGAAGAAGTTGGTCCGCAGGGTGGCCCTGATGAGGTTCAGGAAGGAGCGCAGGATGCGGTCCTCGTCCAGCGAGACGACCTCGTCGAGCGCGCCGGCCAGCTCCTCCAGGATGCCCTCGGTCAGCTCGGCGGCGCCCAGCTGGTGGCTCGGGCTCAGTCGGGCCTCGAACAGGTTGACCAGCAGGCGGGTGGTGTGGGTGTTGTTGCGGAGCGCGTCCTCCATGTAGTCCTGGGAGAACGTGGAGCCCGCCTGGCGCAGGTACTTGGCGTACGCGCGCAGCACCATCGCCTGGCGCCAGTTCAGCCCGGCGGTGAGGACCAGCTCGTTGAAGCCGTCATTCTCGGCCTTCCCGGTCCAGGTCGCGGCGAAGGTGTCCTGGAAGCGCTCGCGGGCCTCGTCGGTGAGCTCGGTGGCCTCGCGCAGCCTCAGGCCGAAGTCGTACACCCACGCGGTGGTGCCGTCGGATCGGCGCAGCGCGTACGGGTGCTCGTCCAGCACCTCGACGCCCAGGCGCTGCAGCACCGGCAGGACCTCGGTGAGGGAGATCGGGCCGCCGACCCGGTAGATCTTGAAGCGGCGCTCGTCGTCGCTCGCGCCGACCGGCTGGTAGAGGTTCAGGCGGAAGTCGCCCTCGCCGTGCAGCGACTCGATCTGCTTGATGTCGGCGACGGCGGTGCGCGGCGGGAAGTCGGCGCGGTAGCCGTCGGGGAAGGCGTTGGCGTACTTGTGGCCCAGCTCGGCGGCCTTCTCCTCGCCCAGCTCGCCGTGCAGCTGGTCGTGGAAGCCGTCCATCCAGAACCGGGCGGCCTCGGCCAGGCGGTTCTCGATCCGCTCGATGTCGGAGTCGGTGAGCCGGGGCAGCTCGGTGCCCGGGGCGACCCGGACCACGAAGTGCAGGCGGGTCAGCACCGACTCGGTGGCGTACACCGTGTAGTCGATGGTGGCGCCGTTCAGCTCCTCCTTGAGGATGTCGGTGAGCAGCAGCCGGATGCGCGTGGTGTAGCGGTCGCGCGGCAGGTAGATGAAGGCCGAGAAGTAGCGCCCGTACTCGTCCTGACGCAGGAAGAGGCGCAGCTTACGGCGCTCCTGGAGGTAGAGCACGCTGGTGGAGATGGAGAGCAGCTCGGCGGCCGGGGTCTGGAAGATCTCGTCCCGGGGGAAGGTCTCCATGATCTGCAGCAGGTCGCGGCCGTCGTGGCTCTCGCTGGAGAAGCCGGACTCCTCCAGCACCGCCTGGACCTTGCGGCGCACGACCGGGATGCGGGTGACCGACTCGGTGTAGGCGGCGGAGGAGAACAGGCCGAGGAAGCGGCGCTCGCCGATCGGCTCGCCGGCGGCGTTGAACTTCTTGACGCCGACGTAGTCCAGGTAGGCCGGGCGGTGCACGGTGGCCCGGCTGTTGGCCTTGGTCAGGACGAGCAGCTTCTTCTCGTGGGCCTTGGCACGGACCGGGGCGGACAGACGGCCGAAGGCCTCGGAGACCGAGTGGTGGCGGTCGTCGTGGCTGTGCGGGTCGGAGCGCAGGATGCCGAGGCCGGTCCCGGCGACGGCCTTGAGGACCTCCTCGCCCTCGTGCTCGACCAGGTCGTACTCGCGGTAGCCGAGGAAGGTGAAGTGGTCGTCGGCGAGCCAGCGCATCAGCTCCCAGGCCTCGCCGACCTCCTGCTCGGGCAGGCCGGCCGGGGGCTCCTCGGCCAGCTCGTCGGCCAGGCGCAGCGCGCTGTCGCGCATCTTCGCCCAGTCCTCGACGACCTCGCGGACGTCGCCGAGCACGCGGCGCAGGTTGGTCTCGATGGTGCGCAGGTCGTCGCGGTCGGTCTCGCGGTCGATCTCGATGTGCATCCACGACTCGACGGTCGCGTCGGCGGGCCACTCGGCGCCGGCGGCCTGGCTGCGGGAGCAGGCGTCGACGTCCAGGATCTCCAGCAGCTTGCCGGTGATGTCACGGCGGACGACCAGCTGGGGGTGGACGACGAGGTGGATCGCGCGGTCCTGGCGGGACAGCTCGTTGGTGACGGAGTCGACCAGGAAGGGCATGTCGTCGGTGACGACCTCGACCACGGTGTGGCCGCAGGACCAGCCGTTCTCCTCGACCGAGGGGGTGTGGACCCGCACCTCGGCGGTGCCCTGGGGGCGCTTGAGGCCCAGGCGGTAGTGGGAGGCGGCCGCGCCGTACACGTCGACCGGGTCGAGGTCGACCAGGTCCTCGGGCGCGGTGTGGAGGTAGTAGTGGTGCAGGTACGCGGTCAGAGCGCCGTTGCTCAGACCCTCCCCCGGCGCCGCTCCCCCCACCTGGCTGTTCTCAGCGGCTGCGGCTGCCTTCTTGAGCAGTTCGGCCTTGGCTGCGTCCAGCTTGGTCTGCATGACTTCTTGGCTCCTGTCGCGCGCCGTTGCGTGACTCGGTGGTGTGTGGGTGTACACCGACGGGTCGCTCGCAATCCTGCCGCACCGTCCGACTGAAAGGGGCTCATGGCACGCATGAAACGCCCTCCCAGCGGGTAGGACGACTCGTTCGTCCTGCAAGCCACCCGACGACGCCAGCCAGCCTAACCGGATCAATCGAAGGTGCACAGGGACAGGGAGGCGCAAACCCGCAGGATGTCGGGTCCGTCCTGGACAGCATGTCCAAACCGGAGCGTCATGTTCGCTTTCAGCCCATATGCGGGTACCCGTGGTGGATCGGTGGCACGAAGGTCTCCTTGATCGCCCTGGCCGAGGTCCAGCGCAGCAGGTTCTGGGCGGCGCCCGCCTTGTCGTTGGTCCCGGAGGCCCGGGAGCCGCCGAAGGGCTGCTGGCCGACGACGGCACCGGTGGGTTTGTCGTTGATGTAGAAGTTCCCGGCGGCGAAGCGCAGTTCCTCCACGGCCTGGGAGATCGCGTAGCGGTCCTGTGCGATCACCGCGCCGGTCAGGCCGTACGGGGCGCCCGAATCGACCCGGCGGAGCACGTCGTCCCAGCGGGAGTCCTCGTAGACGTGGACCGCGAGGATCGGGCCGAAGTACTCGGTGCGGAAGATCTCGCCCCGGTGGTCGGAGGAGACCAGCACGGTCGGCCGGACGAACCAGCCGATCGCGTCGTCGTACTGCCCACCGGCCACCAGCTCGACGGTGGGGTCGGCCCTGGCCCGCTCGATCGCGCCCCGGTTCTTCTCGAAGGCGCGCTTGTCGATCAGGGCGCCCATGAAGTTGGACAGGTCGGTGACGTCGCCCACCGTGAGGGCGTCCACCTCGGCCAGGAAGTCGTCCTTGATCTTCAGCCAGAGGCTGCGCGGCAGGTAGGCGCGGGAGAGCGCCGAGCACTTCTGGCCCTGGTACTCGAAGGCACCGCGGATCATCGCGGTCCTCAGGATCTCCGGGTCGGCCGAGCGGTGGGCGAGCAGGAAGTCCTTGCCGCCGGTCTCGCCGACGATCCTCGGGTAGGTGCGGTAGCCGCCGATGTTCGCGCCGATCGTCTGCCAGAGCGACTGGAAGGTGGCGGTGGAGCCGGTGAAGTGCAGCCCGGCGAGAGCCGGGTCGGCGAGCGCCACCGGGGAGACCTGCTGGCCGTCGCCGGTGACCAGGTTGATCACCCCGGGCGGCAGGCCGGCCGCCTCCAGCAGCCGCATCAGGTGGTGCGCCGCCAGGGTCTGGGTCGGCGCGGGCTTCCAGACCACGGTGTTGCCCATCAGGGCGGGTGCGGTCGGCAGGTTCCCGGCGATCGCGGTGAAGTTGAACGGGGTGATCGCGTAGACGAAACCTTCCAGCGGGCGGTGGTCGACCCGGTTCCACACCCCCGGGGAGGAGACCGGCTGATCCGCCAGCACCTGCCGGGCGAAGTGGACGTTGAACCGCCAGAAGTCGATCAGCTCGCAGGCGGAGTCGATCTCGGCCTGCTGCACGGTCTTGGACTGGCCCAGCATCGTCGCCGCGTTGAGCGTCTCCCGCCAGGGCCCGGCCAGCAGCTCGGCGGCGCGCAGGAAGACCGCCGCCCGGTCGTCGAAGGAGAGCGAGCGCCACTGCCGCCCGGCCGCCAGCGCCGCGTCCACCGCCGCCCGGGCGTCCTCCCGGGTGGCGTTGCCGAGCACGCCCAGCTTGGCGGCGTGGTGGTGCGGCTGGACGACGTCCATCCGCTCACCGTTGCCGAAGCGCTGCTCGCCGCCGATGGTCATCGGCAGCGGGACCTGTTCGGCCGCCAGTTCGTCCAGCCGCCGGACCAGCCGGTCCCGCTCCGGGCTGCCGGGCGCGTACGCCTGCACCGGCTCGTTGACCGGGGTGGGCACCTCGGTGACTGCGTCGATGGGCATGGCGGCTCCGTCCTGGCTCTACCGGTGTCAGTCCAGCCTGACCAGGACCGGGCGGATCCGCCCCTCCAGACACGCCAACGGCGGACGTGGCGCCCGCCACGTCCGCCGTCGCGCGGATCCGTCTCAGCCGACCAGGAGGCCCGCCAGCTCGACCGCCTCGGCCAGGCTGTCCACCACCGGGACGCCGACCGGCTCCAGCTTCTCCCTGGTGTGCGAGCCGCCGGTGTACAGCACCGCGTGGGCACCCGCGTGCAGCGCCGCCAGGGCGTCGTCCGCGGCGTCGCCGATCAGCACCGTACGGGCCGGGTCGACCCGCTCGCCGAGCGCGGCCAGGTGCTTCGTCAGCTGCTCGGCCTTCTGACCGCCGGAGGGGCCGCTGCGGCCGTCCACCCGCAGGAAGCTGCCGGTCAGGCCGAAGGAGTCGACCAGCGGCACCAGCTCGTCGTGCACGTACATCGACAGCAGGGACTGGCTGTGCCCGGCCGCCTGCCAGCCCGCCAGCAGCTCGGGCACGCCCTGGGTCAGGCCGCAGGCCGGGCTGAGCTCCCGGTAACGGTCCTGGAAGGCGTCGTCCAGCCGCAGCCACTCCTCCTGGGAGGGCATCCGGCCGAGCAGCCGCTCGTAGAAGCGGGGGATCGGGATCTCGTACTGCTCGCGGTACTGCTGCATGGTCATCGGCCCGACACCGATGGTCGCGAACGCGGCGTTGCTCGCGCCGAGGACCGCGTCCATGTCGTGGAAGAGGGTGCCGTTCCAGTCCCAAACGATGTGAGTGCGCACGGGGCGAAACGGTAACCCGGACGGCCGACACGCCGGTAGGACCGGGCTCACTCAGGCCAGCAGGGACGGGATCTCCTGGGTCGCGTACCAGAGCAGGTCGTGGTCCTCCGCGCCGTCCACGGTGAACTGGGCGTCCTGGTCGCCCGAGTCGGCCGCGGCCACCGCCGCCACCGCCGCCGTGACGTCCTCGACCACCTCGTCGTCGGCCACGTCCGCGTGCACCGAGGCGGCCTTCGCCAGCTTCACCGGGCCGGCCAGCACCACCCGGCCGAGCGAGGCCTGGTCCTGGTACTCGTCACCGGGGAAGGGCCGCACGGCCGAGTCGGCGACGTCCAGCGCCACCACGACGCGCCGGCGCGGGGCGTCCGGGGCGGCCGCCAGCAGCCGCAGCGAGGACTGGGCGGCCCGGTTCAGCGCCGCGTACTCCAGCTCCTCCAGGTCGTCGCTGACGTACCACTCGCGCAGCGCGGGCGTCACGGCGTAGGCCGCGGACGCCTCCAGGGCGCCGCCTTCGTGCGCCGCCGCCAGGCCGGTCAGGGTGGTGGGCACGTACACGCGCATCGGTGGCACTCTCCGGTTCGTCCAGCGGGGGTTCGTCCAGCGGCACAGCATCCAGCGCCCCAAGAATAAGCGCCGCCGGGCCGCCCGTGATCACTTCGGGCCGGGTCCGCGCTCGGCGGCCAGCGCCGCCCGGCTGGTCCGCAGCGCGCTCTCCAGCACCTCGCCGCGGCGGGCCGGGTCCATCAGGTTCGGACCCATCACCGCCAGGTCGGCCAGGGTCGGCGCGAGCAGCCGCACCCGGACGCCCTCGGCCCGCAGCAGCGCGGCCTCGCGCAACAGCTGCCGGGTCACCGCCCGGCGGTAGCGGCTGACCAGCTGGGCCAGCACGCCGCGCGGGCGGTCCCGGGCCCGCCACTCGCGCACCGCGGCCAGGGTCCCGCGGCCGGAGCGTTCGGGCCGCGGCCCCAGCCGCAGGGCCATCGGGGCCAGCACGTACACCTCGTCCAGCCCGCGGCCGAGCAGCAGGTCGGCGTTGGTGGCCGACCAGCAGCCGCCGTCCACGTACGCCGAACCGTCCAGGCGCACCGGGGCGAACCAGCCGGGGATGGCGCAGGAGGCCATCACGGCGTCGGCCACCGCGACGGCGGGGGCCTCCGGATCGCCGAAGACCACCCGGCGGCCGCTGCGGTAGTCAACCGCGGCCACCCGCAGCGGCGCGGCGGCCGCGCTCGGCGTCGCCCCCGCGACGGCGGCCGAGCTCTCCGGGGCCGACCAGCCGCCCGGGCCGAACAGCCCGCGCACCAGCTCGCCGACCGGCTCCAGCGAGCCGCGGCCGTGCGGCGCCATCGCCGAGACCATGGTCAACAGCGGGTACTCGCGCGGGTGCCGGACGACATCCCGCAGCAGGTCGGGCGAGCCGATCCCGGCCCGTGGGCGGGGCGGCAGCGCGCCGCCCGCCGCGGTGTCGTAGTCGAAGGCGATCCCGGCCAGCGGCCCCTCGGTGATCGGCAGGCCGCGCTGGTGGTCGCGCAGGTGCTCGGCGGGCACGCCCCCGGCCAGCATCGCGGCCAGGATCGCGCCCGCCGAGGTGCCGAGCAGGACGTCCGCCTCGCCCGGTCGGCGCCCGGTGGCCTCCTCGACGGCGCACAGCGCTCCGACCGTCCAGGCCGCGCCGAGCATCCCGCCACCGCCCAGCACCAGGCCGCGCCGGGGCGTGCCGCCGGAGCTCGTGCCCGGCACCGTCCGTGTGGTCATCCCGGCTGTGGTCATCCTGGCCGCCCGTCGTCGTTGGGAGCGGGTCAGGCTACCGATGGTGCGCGCGGGCGGACGTGCGACGCAACGGGAACCGGGCCCCGAGCCACCCGGTCCGCCGTACCGGGGCGTCCCCTTTCGGGCCCCACGCCCCGTTCCCGCATGTCAACCCGGTGCCAACGGAGCGGGCGCCGGGCCCGTCGCCGCACTGGGCGCTTCACCCGGATAGGTGAACTTCGGGCCGGTCTGCCGCCCGCTCGGAAAGGCGTTGCCGCCCCGCCCCGGCCGCCGCCAGCCTGGGCCCCGTCCGTACCCGCACCACCCTTGTCGAGGGCCACCGTGACCGCACAGCTCAGCACCCACCCCACCGCCCAACCCGCCGCCCAACCCACGACCCGCCTCGCCGCCCGCCCGCACCGACGCGTCCGCGCCTCCGGCGCGTGGGACCCGGCCGGGCGCCGGCCGCGCCACCCGCGCGCCGCCTGCAACGGCCCCGCCGGCACCGGCGGCACCGGCGGCACCGGCGGCACCGGCGGGGCCACCGGACCAGCCCGTCACGACGCCGGGGCGCTCGCCGCCCGCTTCGCCCACCAGCTGGTCGAGGTGCTCACCGGCGCCCGGCCCTCCGGCCAGCTCATGCGGCACACCAGCCTGGACGGCTACGGGCAGCTCGCCTCGCTGGTCCGGGCCGGTGCGCTGCGCCGCGGCGGCCCCACCGACCGGCCCCGGCTCGGTCCCGTGCACGACCGATCACCCTCACCCGACGCCGTCGAGGCCTGCGTCCGGGTCGACCTCGGCCGCAGGCACCACATGGTGGCCTTCCGGCTGGAGCAGCGCGGCCCGGCCGGCCAGTGGCAGTGCACCGCCGTGGAGGCCCGATGACCACCACGGCCAACCGGACGGCGCAGGGCGCCGCCCCGGTACGGGAGCGGCGCCCTGCGCGACGTGCTGTGCCGGGCTCAGGCCTTGCGGCGGCGGCCCTTGGCGGACTTGGCGGCCTTGCGGCGCTCGGCGCGGGTCATCCCGTCGCCGTCGTCCTCCGGGGCTACGTCCTCGAAGTCGCCCTCGACCACACCGCCGCCGATCTCCTCCGAGGGGGCCGTGTAGTGCAGCCGCTGCGGCTTCGGCGCCTCCAGGCCCTTGGCCTTGATCTCCGGGCGGGTGGCGTCCTTCTCCAGCTTGTCGAGCAGCACCTCGGCGTCCTCCACCGGCACCTCCTCGACCTGCTGCTCCACCTGGACCTCCAGGTTGAACAGGTAGGCGACGGACTCCTCCTTGATGCCCTCCATCATCGCGGTGAACATGTCGAAGCCCTCGCGCTGGTACTCGACCAGCGGGTCGCGCTGCGCCATGGCCCGCAGGCCGATGCCCTCCTGGAGGTAATCCATCTCGTAGAGGTGCTCGCGCCAGCGGCGGTCCAGCACCGACAGCACCACGCGGCGCTCCAGCTCGCGCAGGATCTCCTCACCGAGCTGGTCCTCGCGGGCGCCGTACTGCGCCTGGATGTCCTCCTGGACGACCTTGATCAGGAACTCGGGGGTCAGGCCGGACGGGCCGCCGACCTCCTCCTCCAGCTCCGCCAGGTCCAGGGTGATCGGGTAGAGCTGCTTGAACGCGGTCCAGAGCTTCTCGAGGTCCCAGTCGTCCTCGAAGCCCTCGCCGGTGGCCGCCCTGACGTAGGCCTCGACGGTGTCGTCCATGAAGTGGCCGACCTGCTCCTGGAGGTCCTCGCCCTCCAGCACGCGGCGGCGCTCGCCGTAGATGACCTCGCGCTGACGGTTGAGCACCTCGTCGTACTTCAGGACGTTCTTGCGGATCTCGAAGTTCTGCTGCTCGACCTGGGTCTGCGCGGAGGCGATCGCACGGGTGACCATCTTGGACTCGATCGGCACGTCCTCGGGCACGTTGGCCATCGAGAGGACGCGCTCGACCATGCCGGCCTTGAACAGGCGCATCAGGTCGTCGCCCAGCGACAGGTAGAAGCGGGACTCGCCCGGGTCGCCCTGACGGCCGGAGCGGCCGCGCAGCTGGTTGTCGATCCGGCGGGACTCGTGCCGCTCGGTGCCGAGGACGTAGAGGCCACCGGCCTCCTTGACCTCGTCCTGCTCGGCCTTGACCGAGGCCTTGGCCTTCTCCAGCGCGGCCGGGAACTCGGCCTCGTACTCCTCCGGGTTGTCGCTCGCGGAGAGTCCGCGCTGGGCCAGCTCGGCCGCCGCGAGGTGGTCCGGGTTGCCGCCGAGCATGATGTCGGTGCCACGGCCGGCCATGTTGGTGGCGACGGTGACGGCGCCCTTGCGGCCGGCCTGCGCGACGATCTGGGCCTCGCGCTCGTGGTGCTTGGCGTTCAGCACCTCGTGCGGGATGCCGCGCTTGCGCAGCTCCTGCGACAGGTATTCGGACTTCTCGACCGACACGGTGCCGACCAGCACCGGCTGGCCCTTCTCGTGCTTCTCGGCGATGTCCTCGACCACGGCGGCGAACTTGGCCGGCTCCGACTTGTAGATCAGGTCGGGCTGGTCGATGCGCAGCGGCGTCTTGTTGGTCGGGATCGGCACCACGCCGAGCTTGTAGATCTGGTGGAACTCGGCGGCCTCGGTGGTGCCGGTACCGGTCATGCCGGAGAGCTTGTCGTACAGACGGAAGAAGTTCTGCAGGGTGATGGTGGCCAGGGTCTGGTTCTCGTTCTGGACCTCCACCCCCTCCTTGGCCTCGATCGCCTGGTGCATGCCCTCGTTGTAGCGGCGGCCGGCCAGGATGCGGCCGGTGTGCTCGTCGACGATCATGACTTCGCCGTTCATGACGACGTAGTCCTTGTCCTTCTTGTACAGCTCCTTCGCCTTGATGGCGTTGTTCAGGAAGCCGACGAGCGGGGTGTTCACCGACTCGTAGAGGTTGTCGATGCCGAGGTAGTCCTCGACCCGGGTGACACCCTCCTCCAGGACGCCGACGGTGCGCTTCTTCTCGTCGACCTCGTAGTCGCGGTCGATCTTCAGGCGCAGCACCAGCTTGGCGAAGTCGGCGTACCACTTGGTCGCCTGGTCCGCCGGGCCGGAGATGATCAGCGGGGTGCGGGCCTCGTCGATGAGGATCGAGTCGACCTCGTCGACGATGGCGAAGTTGTGGCCGCGCTGGACGAGTTCGTCCTTCGACCAGGCCATGTTGTCGCGCAGGTAGTCGAAGCCGAACTCGTTGTTCGTGCCGTACGTGATGTCCATCGCGTACTGGCGCTTGCGCTCGGCGGGCGTCATGTTGGCCAGGATCACGCCGACTTCGAGGCCGAGGAAGCGGTGCACCCGGCCCATCCACTCCGAGTCGCGCTCGGCGAGGTAGTCGTTGACGGTGATCAGGTGGACGCCCTTGCCGGTCAGCGCGTTCAGGTACGCGGGCAGGGTGCCGACGAGGGTCTTGCCCTCACCGGTGCGCATCTCGGCGACGTGCCCCAGGTGGAGGGCCGCACCACCCATGAGCTGGACGTCGTAGTGCCGCTGGCCGAGCACGCGCTTGGCGGCCTCGCGGACGGTGGCGAACGCCTCGGGGAGGATGTCGTCCAGCGTCTCGCCGTCCGCGAGCCGCTGCTTGTACTCGTCGGTCAGCGCGCGCAGCTCGGCGTCGGTGAGGTTGACGAAGTCCTCTTCGATGGAGTTGACCTGGGCAGCAATCCGCTGCAGCTTGCGAAGGATCTTGCCTTCGCCGGCGCGCAGGATCTTGTCGAAGACGGACACTTGAGCGGGCTCCTTGCCTGTATTGGCACTGGACGACTGCACGGCGGGTCCACCCCACCGCACGGGCCATCGTATGCGAGGAGTCCAACGCGCCGGGAGGTGCGTCAGCACGGTATTCCCGTGTCACCCGCGCGTGCACATGGATCGATAGCACCGTTCACCGGGACAAATCGGTCGACGGGCCGGGGAGTTGGCCTGGTGATCGGATGCCCGCGTTCCCCCGGCGTTGGAAATAATCCGCCCATGGAAGAGCCGCGGAGCGAACTCGTCACCCTCACCACCGACCGCCTGGTCCTGCGGGCCCCGCGGGAATCGGACATCGATGCGATCTTCGCCGCCTGCCAGGACGCCGAGATCCAGCGCTGGACGGTCGTCCCCGTCCCCTACCGCCGTGAGGACGCCGAGTTCTTCGTCCGCACCCTGGCTCCCGAGGGGCTGGCCACGGGCGCCGAGTACATCTGGTGCGTGGTCGAGCGCGACACCGACCGCCTGGTCGGCACCCAGGCGGTCGTGCGCAGGCCCGGCGACCCGAACGCCGCCTCGGTCGGCTGGTGGACGGCCGAGGAGCAGCGCGGCCGGGGCTACACCGTCGAGGCCGCCCGCGCGGTCGCCCGCTGGGCGCTCACCGACCTCGGGCTGCGCCGGCTCCAGTGGCTCGCCTACGTCGGCAACGAGGGTTCGCGCGCGGTCGCGGAGCGGGTCGGCTACCGCCCCGAGGGCACACTGCGGTCGTACGCCGACCAGCGCGGCGTCTTCCACGACGCCTGGGTCGCCTCGCTGCTCCCGTCCGACCTGGACTGAGCGCCCGGGCCCGTACCCCTGGGCGTCCGGGCCCGGAGCCCGGGCCCGCTGTCGGTGCCCCCGGCTACGCTCGCCGGCATGACCGCCGCCGCTGCCGACCCCACCCCCGTCACCGTCCTGGGCGCCGACGACGCCCGCCGGATCGCCCTGCGCGCCCAGGGCCTGCTGGGCGCGCCCGACCGCCGGGCCGGGGTGCGCGGGGTGCTGCGGCACCTGGGTGCCGTCCAGCTGGACACCATCTCGGTGCTGGCCCGCTCGCACGAGCTGGTGCCCTACGCCCGGCTCGGCGCGGTCGGCCGCCCGGCGGTCGAGGCGGCCTACTGGGGTGCGGGCACCAGCTTCGAGTACTGGTCGCACGCGGCCTGCGTCCTGCCGGTCGAGGAGTGGCCGCTGTTCGCCTTCCGCCGCCGCCGCTACCGCGACCGCGGCCACCTCTGGGGCCACCAGGTCGCGCCCGAGACGTACCGGGCGGTGCTCGACAAGCTGCGCGCCGAGGGGCCGTTGACCTCCACCGAGCTGGGCGGCGCCAAGCGGACCGCCGAGTGGTGGGACTGGTCCGACACCAAGATCGCGGTCGAACGGGCGCTGGCCTTCGGCGACGTGGTCTGCACCGAGCGCCGGAGCTGGAAGCGGGTCTACGCCCTGGCCGAACAGGCGATCCCCGGAGTCCTGTTCGACCAGGACCGCTCCGACGAGGAGTGCGTGCGCACCCTGGTGGCCCAGGCCGGCGCCGCGCTCGGCGTGGCCACCCGGGTCGACCTGCTGGACTACCACCGGCTGCGCGCCGAGCAGTTGGACCCGGTGCTCGCGGACAGCGGCCTGGTCCCGGTCCAGGTGGCCGGCTGGGGCCCGGGCGGTACGGCGGCCGCGGCGTGGGCCGACCCGGCCGCACTCGCCACCGCCCCGCGCGGGCGCCACCGCACCACGCTGCTCTCGCCGTTCGACTCGCTGATCTGGGACCGCGCCCGCACCGAACGGATCTTCGGCATGACGCACCGGCTGGAGGCCTACACGCCCAAGCACAAGCGGGTGCACGGCTACTTCGCGATGCCGCTGCTGGCGGGCGGCCGGCTGGTCGGCCGGGTCGACCCGGCCCGCGAGGGGCGCACCCTGGTCGCCCGGCGGGTCTCACTGGCCGACGGCCGGGCAGCCGGCGCCCGGCACCTGGAGGCGCTGGCCGCCGCACTGCGCGAGGCGGCCGCCTGGGTCGGCTGCGACGAGGTGCGGGTCGAGGCGCTGCACGACGAACGGCTGCGCCCGGCCCTGGAGAAGCTGCTGACGGAATAGCCGGCGGCGGGCGCCGCTCACCCTATTTCGAGGATCTTCTCCCGCATCGCGTACACCACGGCCTCCATCCTGGAATGCAGTTGGAGCTTCTCCAGGATGTTGCGGACGTGGTTCTTGACGGTGTTCTCGCTGATGAACAACTCCTTGGCGATCTCCCGGTTGTTCATCCCGGTCGCCACCAGCTTGAGCACCTCCAGCTCCCGGTCGGTGAGCCGGGGCGCGGGCACCAGGTCCCGGTCGTCGGAGCGCCGCTGGATCATCGACTTGAACTCGGTGAGCAGCTTGGAGGCCATCGACGGGCTGATCTGCGACTGCCCGTCGGCGACCGCGCGGATCGCGGTGGCGACCTCGTCGGTGGAGATCTCCTTGAGCAGGTAGCCGGTGGCCCCCGCCTTGATCGCCTCGTAGAGGTCGGCCTCCTCGTCGCTTATCGTCAGCATGATGATCTTGGTGCTGGGCGCCACGTCCTTGATCGCCGTGCAGGCCTCGATCCCGCTGCGGCGCGGCATCCGGACGTCCATCAGGATGATGTCGGGCAGCAGGTCGGCGGCCTTCAGCACCGCCTCGGCACCGTCCCCGGCCTCGCCGACGACCTTGATGTCCGGCTCCTCCGCGAGCACGATCTCCAGCCCCCGGCGGAACAGGGCGTGGTCGTCCACCACCAGGACACGGATCGGCTCACCCCGGTGCGGCGCGTACGCGGGTTCCTCCTCCGGCCCCGGTGGCAGTCCGGCGCCCGGCCCCGCTGCGGGCCCCAGCCCGAAGTGATCCCCCATCCGCTCCTCCCCCTTCGCGGGTCGACGTGCGCCCAATCATTCCACGCCCCGCCGTCGCCGCGGTCACCCTCCGATGCCGATTCCCCCGCAACGGGTGACCCCGGGACGCAACGGACCCGAGCACCGTTCGAACCCGTCCCACCGGCCACGCCCGAAACAGGCGGAACGCCCCGAAACGCCGGTGACCCCGGCGACGGATGCCGCCGGGGTCACCTCTCCGTCATTGCCGTCGGGACGGTCAGTCCTCGTCGTCGGACCGGCCGATCGCACCGCCCGCGCCGCTGGCCACGCCGGCCGCCATGTCCGGCTGCACGTGGATGACACCGTAGTGGTAGCCGTGCCGGCGGTAGACGACGCTGGGCAGGCCGCTGTCCTTCTCCACGAAGAGGTAGAAGTCGTGGCCGACCAGCTCCATCTCGTAGAGCGCCTGGTCCAGCGCCATGGGGGCGGCCGAGTGCGTCTTCTCCCGGACCACCAGCGGGCCTTCGCCCTCCACTTCCAGGGATCCCATCATGGTCTTGCGGACGGCCCCGTTGGTCTCACCCTCGTGCGCCGTCGTGTCCGGCAGCGCGGCCAGGGCCGCGGTCGCCTCGGCGACGCTGATCGGGGTGCGGCCGTTGGCGCCGCCCTTGTGCACCCGACGCCGGTCAGCCGACTTGCGCAGCTGCGCGTCGAGCTTCGCCGAGGCCAGGTCGAGCGCCGCGTACGCGTCGGCGGCGGCGGCTTCCGCCCGGATCACCGGGCCCCGGGTACGAAGAGTGATCTCCACGCGGTCCGACCGGTCGGCCTGCCGCGGGTTGTGCTCCTTGGACACCTCGACGTCGAGGCTGATCACCTTGCCGTCGAACTTCTGGACCTTCTCCAGCTTCTCGGCCACGTGCTCGCGGAACCTCTTGGGCACCTCGGTCTTGCGGCCCTTGACGACGATGTCCACGCAGAACTCCGATCCCTCGTGCTGACGCCGATCCGGGTGCTACCGGACCGGACTGAGCTCCAGCTGGACCAGCCCATCCACTGCCGGCCCCCGCCCCCGCCGCCAGCGGCGGGAACGACTGGCCCTCATCTCACTTCCTCCCCATCAGGGACGGTTGAAACCCCCTGGAGCCTCATCGAACACCTCACAGGGAGTTTTCGCCTCCCCGGGCGAGATGCGGGGTATGACCCGATACTGCGGGCTGGCGGTCAAACTGTTGCACCCTGTCTACCCTCCTGTGGGTGAAGTAAGGGTAAATACCTGGACAACGCCCCCCATACGGCGCATCCTTTGCTGACTCTCCGTGCCTGCCGCCGCCAGGAGCAGCCGTGCCGCCGTCCCCGTCCCCCGTCCCTCCCCCGTCCGCACGGACACCGTTCGGCCACGCACTGGCCGGGCTGCTGGACGTCCTGCTGCCCGTGGACTGCGCGGGCTGCGGCGCCGAACGCACCCAGCTCTGCCCGGCCTGCCGGCACGCCCTGGCCACCGCCCGCCCCGGCCCCACCCTGCTGCCCTGGGCGCACGCCGCCGCGCCGTACGCCGATCCGGTGCGGCAGCTGCTGCTCGCGCACAAGGAACGCGGCGCGCTGCGGCTGGCCGGTCCGCTCGGCGAGGCGCTCGGACGGGCGGTGCGCTCCGCCCTCGGGGCCCGTGCCGGAGCCGCGCCGCTGCTGCTGGTCCCGATGCCCTCGACCCGCCCGGCCGTGCGCGCCCGCGGCCACGACCCGACGCTGCGGCTGGCCGGGGCCGCCGCCCGGTCGCTGCGCCGGGCCGGCCTGGACGCCCGGGCCGCACCGCTACTGCGCCACGCCCGTCCGGTCGCCGACCAGACCGGGCTGAACGCCGCCGAGCGGCAGCGCAACCTGCACGGCGCGCTCACCGTCCTGCCACGGGCCCGCCGCGGGCTGGCCGGCCGTCAGCCGGTGCTGGTGGACGACCTGGTGACCACCGGGGCGAGCCTGGCCGAGGCCGCCCGGGCGCTGGCCGACGCCGGACTGCCGGCCCGGGCCGCCGCCACGGTCGCGGCCACGACCGGGCGGCCGACGGGCTGAGGCCGGCCGGCGGCCCGGCGGCGCACCCGTCGGCCCGCGCGGCGACAACCGGCGATCGGTCCGGCGGTCAGCCCGCGTAGAAGTAGGAGCGGGCCTTGTCCACCAACTGGGCTTCCCGCCACTGGTTGTTGACCAGCCGGTAGACCGTCCCGCCCGCCACCGCGAGCACCGGCCACGGCTGGGTCAGGAGGTATCCGCGGGACTCCGCCGCAGAGACGGACTGCGGGGAGGACGGCAGCCCGTTGCCGGTCTGCTGCTGACTGTCCGTGCTCTGCGAGCCGTCGGTGCTGATGTAGTAGAGCTGCTGGGGGCGGTCGGCCTCCTTGCCGAGCACCAGCAGTTGGTCGGCCTCCGTCCAGGACACCGAGGCCACGTCGGTGAGCGAGGGCGCCCCCGGGCGCGCTCCGGTGATCCTCGCGGTCGGCGCCCCCGGCGTGCCGCCGTGCTCCACCAGTCCGAACATCAGTGAACTGCCCGTCACACCCGGCGACTTGACCACCAGCGCGATCCGGGCGCCGTCCGAGGAGACCTTCACCGCCTGCACCGTCTGCCCGGTCAGCCCCTCGACCGGCACGGTGTACGCCTTGCCGCCGCGCACCATCACCACCCGCGGGGCCTGCGGGTTGCGGTCCACCACCCAGAGGTCCCCGCGACCGTCCCAGGTCGGCGAGGCCAGGCCGTCGTCCTTGGCGCCGGCCTTCGCCGGCGAGCTCAGCACCGGCTCGGGCATCGCCACCGTGCCGGCCGTCAGCGGCACCGAGTAGAGCTGGTGGCCGTCGTCCGAGACCGCGGCGGCCTGGGAGCCGTCCCGGCTGACCGCGACCGTACCCAGCTGGGGCACGCCGTTGCCGTGCGGCTTGCCGAGGACGCCGGGCACCGGGTCGCCGCTGCGCCCCTCCTCGGCCACCATCAGCGCGCCGTTGTCGGCGCGCTGGTAGTACTGCTGCACGGGCAGCCGGCCGGCCAGCGCACCGGGACCGACGGCCTGGTCGTCGGTGCGGCTGGCCGTGCAGGAGCCGCGCTGCCCCTTCAGTTCCAGCCGGTCGACCTGTCCCTTCCCCTGGTCGGCGAAGGTGTAGTAGAGCTGGTTGGCCATCCGGCGGCAGCCCGCCGCATCGCCCAGGTCCGCCCCGCCGAGCTGCACGTGGGCGACCCGGCTGTCGTCGATGGTCACCTTCTCGACGGTGGTGCCGCCCGGGAAGGCCGTCCGGGCCACCGGCGCGAGCCAGTGGGAGGGCCCCGCGACCAGCGCGTTGGCGGCCGCGGTCAGCGGGTCGACCCGGCGCCGCAGGTAGATCGGGTCGGCGATCAGCACCTCCTGGCCGCCGGAACCGGAGGAACCGGAGCCGGGCGCGGACGGGTCGGGGGCCGTGTAGAAGAAGCGCTCGACCTGCCGGAAGCTGTTCCGGAAGTTGGTCTCGTTCATGATCACGCCGGTCGGCAGCCTGGCGATCCGCCACTCGCCGTCCTCCCGCGTGAAGGTGAAGTCGAGGACCTTGTTGTTCTGCCCCGCCACCAGCAGGTACGAGCGCTTCTCGTCGACCGTGGCCACCAGCTGCCCGGACACCGTCTCGGAGTACTCGGTGTCCTTGTCGGTGACGACCTGGTCGGGCGCGATCTGCGTGGCGGAGAGCACCTGGATGCCCGCGTCGGGGTTCCAGGTCGCGGCGGCGTGCTCGGTGAGGTACTTGCGCGCGGTCTCGTACCCCTCGTCGGCGGTCACCGCGTCCAGGAACCCGGTCAGCAGCTCGCGCGGCTTGGCGCCCTTGGCGGGCGCCACCGGGAACACCCTGGCCTGCAGGTTCTTGTCGGCCGAGCCCTGCGACAGCTCCACCTTGGTGATGCCGCCGGAGTCCGGCATGGCCGCGCAGCCGCTCGCCACCAGGGCACCGAGCACCGCGCCGGCCACCGCCACGAGCCGCGCCCTAGTCCTGTTGCTCGTCCTTCGCACGCTGCGACCCCTCCAGGTCCGTCCCACCCGTCGCGTCCGGTTCCGCCGTCCGCTGTGCCACCGACGGCCGTCCCGGCGTCGGGTCCACCATGACCTGGGCGCCGGTGGCGCCGTAACCGGCCCCCGCCGTCCGCACGTCCGAGGGGTCCGAGCGCGGCCCCTCCGGCAGCCGGCTCCGGCTCAGCCCGGGGCCGATGTTCAGCACCCCGCCGAGCCCGCTGCCCAGTCCGTTGCCGGTCCCTTCCGGCGCCTCGCCCTGCTCCTCGGCCGCGGCCATGGCCGTCGAGCCGGTCGGGGCGATCGCCCGGCGGTACGGCGTGCCGTACGCGCCCAGGCCCCGGTTGTTGCGGGAGTCCTCCGGCTCCAGCCGGAACGGTGCCCGGTTGATCTCGCCGCCGCGGGTGCGCGGCAGGGTGAGCCGGAAGTGCGAGCCGCCGCCGGGCTCGCCCCAGGCCTGGAGCCAGCCGCCGTGCAGGTGGGCGTCCTCGACCGCGATGGACAGGCCCAGACCGGTGCCGCCGGTGGTGCGTACCCGGGACGGGTCCGCCCGCCAGAAGCGGTGGAACACCCGGGACGCCTCGCCCGGCTTGAGGCCGATGCCGTAGTCGCGCACGCCGACCGCGACCGCGCCGTCCGCCGAGCCCAGCCGGACCACCACGTCGCGGCCCTCGCCGTGCTCCAGCGCGTTGACCACCAGGTTGCGCAGGATGCGCTCGATCCGGCGGGAGTCCACCTCGGCCAGCACCGGCTCGCCGTCGCCGCGGATCACCACGGTGCTGCCCTTGGCCTGGGCCAGCGGGTCGGCGGCCTCCACCACCCGGCCGACGATCTCGCGCAGGTCGACCGGCTCGGCGTCCAGGATCGCGGCGCCGGCGTCGAAGCGGCTGATCTCCAGCAGGTCGGCGAGCAGCGACTCGAAGCGGTCCAGCTGGCCCTGCAGCAGTTCCGCGGAGCGGGCCGCCATCGGGTCCAGGTCCTCGCGGCTGTCGTAGATCAGGTCGGCGGCCATCCGGACCGTGGTCAACGGGGTGCGCAGCTCGTGCGAGACGTCCGAGACGAAGCGCCGCTGCACCCGGGACAGCTCCTCCAGCTGGCGGATCTGCGCCTGGAGGGCGTTGGCCATCCGGTTGAACGACTCCCCGAGGCGGGCGATGTCGTCCGTCCCGGTCACCTTCATCCGCTCTTCCAGGTGCCCGTCGGCGAGCCGCTCGGAGATGCCCGCGGCCATCCGCACCGGGGTGACCACCTGGCGCACCACGACCCAGGCGATGCCGCCCATGAGGATCACCACGAACACGCCGGCGGTCGCCAGGGTGCCGGTGATCAGGTTGAGGGTGTCGGTCTCCTGGCCGAAGGAGAACACGTAGAACAGCTGGTAGCTGGTGCTGGCCGGGCCGACGAACTGCATGCCGAGGGCCAGTCCGGGCTCGCTCTTGCCGCCGGCCTCGGGCGAGCGGTGGATCCGGGTCGGCTGGTCGAACATCTGGCCGGGCTCTTCGATGAGCTTGGCGCGCAGGGTGTCCGGGATGCTGCTGGGTTGGATGTCGCCCGAGTAGCGCGGCGCGAAGCCGGCGCTGTCGGGGACGACCGTCCCGGTGCCGGGGGCCATCGCGATCACCGAGTAGACCGTCTGCCCGCTCGCGGCCAGGTCGTTGACCTGGCGCAGCAGCCAGGTGCCGGTCTCGCCGGTGGTCGGGTCGACGGCGCCCCGCAGGTTCTGGTCCCGAGCCTCGTCGATCTTCTTCTGCTCCACCTGGAAGCCGATCCGGGCCTGCGCCCGGGCGGCGTCGATCTTGGTGTCGAGCAGGCCGTTGCGCACCTGCGCCACCACGACCACGCCCAGCACCAGGACCACCGCGATGGAGGCCAGCAGGGACACCGCGACCACGCGCACCTGGATCGACCGCCGGTACAGCACGGCCACCCGGCGCGCGGGACGACGGAACTGGCGCTTCATCAGGCCGAACGCCCCGGACGGGCCGCGACGGCGGCGGGTGGTCGAACTCAGCACGTCCCCGCGCACGGCCTCCGCCCCGTCGGTCGCGGAACCCGACGGGGTGCCCTCAGCCCGCTCCGACACGTCAGCTGGGTCCGGCCTTGTAGCCGACGCCGCGGACGGTCACCACGATCTCGGGGCGCTCCGGGTCCTTCTCGATCTTCGAGCGCAGTCGCTGCACGTGGACGTTGACCAGGCGGGTGTCCGCCGCGTGGCGGTAGCCCCAGACCTGCTCCAGCAGCACCTCACGGGTGAACACCTGCCAGGGCTTTCGGGCCAGCGCGACCAGCAGGTCGAACTCCAGCGGGGTCAGCGGGATGCTGCGCCCGTCCCGCTTCACCGAGTGGCCGGCCACGTCGATCACCAGGTCGCCGATGGTCAGCTGCTCCGGCGTCGGCTCCTCGGCGCGGCGCAGCCGGGCGCGCACCCGGGCCACCAGCTCCTTGGGCTTGAACGGCTTGGTGACGTAGTCGTCGGCGCCGGACTCCAGGCCCACCACCACGTCGACCGTGTCGGTCTTCGCGGTCAGCATGACGATCGGGACGCCGGACTCCGCCCGGATCTGCCGGCACACGTCGATGCCGTCCCGGCCGGGCAGCATCAGGTCGAGCAGGACCAGGTCGGGCTTGCTCTCCCGGAACGCGGCTAGCGCCTTGTCCCCATCCGCGACGAAAAACGGCTCAAAACCCTCACCACGCAGCACGATGCCGAGCATCTCGGCCAGTGCGGAGTCGTCATCAACGACGAGGACGCGTCCCTTCATGCGTCCATCTTCTCATTACCGGATTGTGACCTGCCGCACAGCAGTGCCAATGCTCCACAACGGCCAACTCCCCGGCCGTCGAATTCCGGCCATACCGGGCGAATACTCCTCGTCGGAGCGCCTCCGAACGGGCCGAAACCCGCCGCCCGGCCCCCCGGTGGGCCCCGTTGCCGATCAGCAACCGGATACCCCTGGGGCGTCTCCGGGCCCCATGGCACGATGGGCGCTGCGCGCGGGCGAAAGATCGCCCGGATCCGCGCCCAGGACGCCCCTCCGAGGAGCAGTGATGACCGACACTCCGGGCTGGGCCTCGCCCAGCTCGTCCGAGCCGCCCCGCGACGGCGTCCGGCCCCCGGCCGACGCGCCCGCCGCCGTGCCCGGGCCGTCGGCACCCCCTCGGACCGCCCCCGGCTGGGGCGCCCGGTACGGACAGCCGACCCACGGCGGGCAGACGCCCGGCCGCGACCCGTACGGCTGGGACGCCGCGCGCAGCCCCCGGCCCGGTGTCATCCCGCTGCGCCCGCTCAGCGTCGGCGAACTGCTCGACGGCGCCGTCACCACCGTCCGCCGGCACTGGCGCACCGCCCTCACCCTCTCGCTCGGCATCGCCGTCGTCGAACAGGCCGGCAGCTTCGTCGCCCAGCTGCTGGTCAAGGGCCGGACCGGCGCCTCCACCCAGTTCCTCACCCTGCTCGTCACCCTGCCGCTGACGCTGCTGCTCGACGCGCTCGCCGTCGCGCTGCTCACCATCGTGGTCAGCCGCGCCGTCCTCGGCCGCTCGGTGACCGCCGGGGAGGCCTGGCGCGACGCCCGCCCCCGGCTGCTGAAGCTGCTCGGGCTCACCCTGCTCGTCACCCTGATGAGCGGCGGCGTGATGCTGCTCGGGTTCACCCCGTGGCTCGGCTACCGGGCCGGCGGCGCGGGCACCCCCGGCACCGAGGGCCTGCTGTTCCTGGTCGGCCTGCTGACCGTCCCGGTCGGCATCTGGCTGCTGATCCGCTACAGCCTGGCCGCCCCCGCGCTGATGCTGGAGAAGCAGGGCGTGGTGACGGCGCTGTCGCGCTCGCGCCGGCTGGCCCGTGGCTCCTGGTGGCGGGTCTTCGGCATCGTCCTGCTGAGCCGGATCCTGGCCGGGATCGTCGGGGCCACCCTGCTCATCCCGTTCCGCTTCCTCGGCCTGCTGCTGGGCTTCGGCTCCATCGACCGCCTGGGCGACACCTCCCAGCAGTCGATCGGCATGATGGTGCTGACCGCGATCGCCGGGATCATCGCCTCCTCGCTGACAACCCCGTTCCTGGCCGCCGTCGGCGTGCTGGTCTACATCGACCAGCGGATCCGCCGCGAGGCCCTGGACATCGAACTCGCCCGCGCCGCCGCGACGCCCGAGCAGGGCGGCGCCGGCGGGAACGGCCGGGCCGACCAGACCGCGGCGAGGCACTGACCGGATGCCCATCTGGGGGGACAGGCTCCTCGCCGCCGCCGGCGCCCCGGTCACGGTTCCGCGTGACCCGGCCCGCGACGCCGCCCGCGACGAGCTGCTCAACGCCGAGTACCACAAGAACGACCCGACCGTCCTGGAACGCGTCGTCGACTGGATCTGGGACCACATCGACCGTGCCATGGGCAGCATCTCCGGCGACGGCACCGACGGCACCACCGGACTGGTGCTCTTCCTGATCGTCGCCGCGGTGATCGGCGCCGCCCTCTGGTGGCGCCTCGGGGCCCCGAAGCGTGCCGCCCGCACCGTCCTGGGCGTGTACGGCACCGACGGTCCGCGCAGCGCCGACCGGTACCGCGCCGACGCCGCCGGGCACGCCGCCGCGGGCCGCTGGTCCGAAGCCGTCCGCGAGCAGATGCGCGCCCTGGTCCGGGCCCTGGAGGAACGCACCCTGCTCGACGCCCGCCCCGGCCGCACCGCCGACGAGGCCGCCGCCGAGGCCGGCCGGGCCCTGCCCGAGCACGCCGCCGCGCTGACCGCGGCCGCCCGCACCTTCGACGACGTCGCGTACGGCGAGCGCACCGCCGACCAGGCCGCCTACCAGCTGCTGCTGGACCTCGACCGGACGCTGGAACGCAGCCGCCCCGTCCTCGCCCACGCCCCCGCCGCGCCGGCCGGCCCGGCCCCGACCCCGACCCCGGGAGGAGCGGCATGACCAGCACCGCCCCGGCTCCCCCCGCCGCCGAACGACCCGCCGACGCCCCACCGACCAGCCTCGCCCCCACCGGGCGCGGCCTGGCCCGCCGGGCCCGCTGGTACCTGGTCTTCCTCGCCGTCCTGCTGATCGCCGCCGTCGGCATCGCCGTCCTCAACCGCGGCCACCGCTACCCGCCGATCGACCCGCGCTCGTACGACGCCGACGGCGCCCACGCCGTGGTCGCGCTGCTCGAACACCAGGGCGTCAAGACCGAACTCAGCACCGACCCCACGGCCGCCGCGAACGGCGCCGACACCTTGGTGCTACCCGAACCCGACCTGCTCAGCCCGGCCCAGCTGCGCGCCGTCGCCGCCGCCCGGCACCAGCGGCTGGTCCTGATCGCCCCGGGCCCGACCGCCCTCGGCGCCCTGGCCCCCGGCATCCGCGCCGCCGACGAGGCCGGCGGCGTCCCGTTCGCCGCCGTCCGCGGCAGCCGGCCGGGCTGCTCGCTCCCCGAGGCCGTCCGGGCCGGCAGCGCCTCCATGGGCGGCATGCTCTACACCAGCGGCAGCCGCGGCGACGGCTGCTACCCGCGCGGTCACGACTACCCGCTGGTCCGCACCCCGAGCGGGGGCGGCGACGTCATCGTGCTCGGCAGCGGGCAGTTCCTCCGGAACGACGAGCTCGCCCAGGACGGCAACGCCTCGCTCGCGCTCGGCCTGCTCGGCTCGCAGCCCCGCCTCACCTGGCACCTGCCCGACTACACCGCGCCGGTCGCCGAGGGCACCCCTCGCAAGTCCTTCGGCGACTACGTCCCGAAGGGCTGGCGCTGGGCCCTCTACCAGCTCGCCGTCGCCGCCGTGCTCGCCGCCCTCTGGCGCGCCCGCCGGCTCGGCCCGGTGGTCAGCGAGAACCTGCCCGTGGTGGTCCGCGCCGCCGAGACCACCGAGGGCCGCGCCCGCCTCTACCGACGGGCCAAGGCCCGCGGCCGCGCCGCCGAGGCCTTGCGACGCGCCGCCGCCCACCGCCTCGCCCCCGCCCTGGGCGTCCCGCTCCAGGCCGGCGCCCCCGAGCCGGAAGCACTCTGCGCGGCCGTCGCCGGCCGCCTCCCCGAACGACCCGCCGGGGACGTCCGGGCCCTGCTCCACGGCCCGCCCCCGACCGACGACGCCGCGCTGCTGCGGCTCGCCGACGACCTCGACGCCCTCGAAAGGCAGGTACGGAACCCGTGACCGAACAGGCGACCGCCCAGCTCCGCGCCATCCCCGGCACGGCACCCGCCACCCCCGCCACCGACCCGCGCGCCGCGCTGACCGCCCTGCGCGCCGAGATCGGCAAGGCCGTGGTCGGCCAGGACGCCGCCGTCACCGGTCTCGTGGTGGCGCTGCTCTGCGGCGGCCACGTGCTGCTGGAAGGCGTCCCCGGCGTCGCCAAGACCCTGCTGGTCCGCACCCTCTCCACGGCGCTCAGCCTGGAGACCAAGCGCATCCAGTTCACCCCCGACCTGATGCCCGGCGACGTCACCGGCTCGCTCGTCTACGACGCGCGCACCGCCGAGTTCTCCTTCCAGCCCGGCCCGGTCTTCACCAACCTGCTGCTCGCCGACGAGATCAACCGGACCCCGCCCAAGACCCAGGCCGCCCTCCTGGAGGCCATGGAGGAGCGACAGGTCACCGTGGACGGCGAGCCGCGCGCCCTGCCCGTCCCGTTCCTGGTCGCCGCGACCCAGAACCCGGTCGAGTACGAGGGCACCTACCCGCTGCCCGAGGCCCAGCTCGACCGCTTCCTGCTCAAGCTGATCCTGCCGCTGCCCGACCGCGACCAGGAGTTCCAGGTCCTGTCCCGGCACGCGTCCGGCTTCGATCCCAAGGACCTCGCCGCCGCCGGCGTCCGCCCGGTCGCCGGGCCCGAGCACCTCGCCGCCGCCCGCGAGCAGATCGCCCGGCTGACCGTCTCCCCGGAGGTCCTCGCCTACATCGTCGACCTCTGCCGGGCCACCCGGCAGTCCCCGTCGCTGTCCATCGGCGTCTCCCCGCGCGGCGCCACCGCCCTGCTCGCCGCCTCCCGCGCCTGGGCCTGGCTCGCCGGACGGGACTACGTCACCCCGGACGACGTCAAGGCACTCGCCCTGCCCACCCTGCGGCACCGCGTCGCGCTGCGCGCCGAGGCCGAGATGGAGGGCGTCACCGCCGACTCCGTCATCCAGGCCGTCCTCGCCCAGACGCCCGCCCCCCGCTGACCCACGCCCACCGGCGGACCGGGCTTCTCGCCGCCGCCGAACCCACGGCCCCTCCGACCACGGGCTTCCGAAGGAGCGCACCCGCATGGCCCTCACCGGGCGAACCGCCCTGATCGCCGCGCTCGGCGCGCTCTTCGTGGGCCTCCTGCTGCCCTCCTGGGTCGGAATCGGGGCCGTCACCGGAGCGGTCCTGTTCGCCGTCCTGGTCGACCTGGTACTCGCCGCCCCCGTCCGCAGCCTGCGGATCGTCCGGGGCGGCGCCACCACCGTCCGGCTCGGCGACACCGCACCGGTCGAACTGACCGTCACCAACCCCTCCGGGCGCCCCCTCCGGGCCCTGGTGCGCGACGCCTGGGCCCCGTCCGCCTGGCGCCCCGGCACCGCCGAGACCGCCTCCCGGCACACCCTCACCGTCCCCGGCGGCGAACGCCGCCGCGCCGTCTCCGTGCTCACCCCGAGCCGCCGCGGCGACCACCACGCCCACCGGGTCACGGTCCGCTCGCTCGGCCCGCTCGGCCTGGCCGGCCGCCAGGGCTCCCACCACGTCCCCTGGACGGTCCGCGCCCTGCCCCCGTTCCACAGCCGCAAGCACCTGCCCTCCCGGCTCGCCCGGCTGCGCGAACTCGACGGCCGCACCTCGGTGTTGACCCGCGGCCAGGGCACCGAATTCGACTCGCTGCGGGAGTACCTGCCCGGCGACGACGTCCGCTCCATCGACTGGCGCGCCAGCGCCCGCCGCCACACCGTCGCCGTCCGCACCTGGCGCCCCGAACGCGACCGGCACATCCTCGTCGTCCTCGACACCGGCCGTACCTCGGCCGGCCGCGTCGGCGACGCCCCCCGCCTGGACGCCGCCCTCGACGCCGCCCTGCTGCTCACCGCCCTCGCCACCCGGGCGGGAGACCGGGTCGACCTGCTCGCCCACGACGCCCGCAAGCGCGCCGCGGTCATCGGCAGCTCGCCGAGCGAGATCCTGCCGGCCTTCACCAACGCCATGGCCCTGCTGGAACCCGCGCTGCACGAGACCGACATGCGCTCCCTGGTCTCCACCGCGCTCAAGATGGCACCGCACCGCTCGCTGATCGTCCTGCTCACCGGTCTCGACGCGGCCCCCGTCGAGGACGGCCTGCGGCCCCTGCTGCCGCTGCTCACCAAGCGCCATGAGGTCGTCCTCGCCTCGGTCGCCGACCCGCACCTGGACGTGCTGGCCGCCGGCCGCGGCACCGTCGAGGCCGTCTACGGCGCCGCCGCCGCCGAACAGACCCGCGCCGACCGCCGACACACCGCCGACCGCCTCACCCGGTACGGCGCCACCGTCCTCGACGCCCCGCCCGCCCGGATCGCCCCGGCCCTGGCGGACACCTACCTGGCGCTGAAGGCCGCCGGCCGGCTCTGAACCTCGGTCGTTCCCGCGAACCTCATCTGCTCCCAGGGCCGTTGAGCCGAACGTTCAGCCGGGCCGCCTGGCGCGTCAGGTGATCGCGCTCGGCGAGGCTGGACGCCCGGTAGGCCGCCTCGGCGTACAGCCGGGCCGCCGTCACCGGGTCCCCGTCCTGCTCGTGGAGGTACGCCGCCACCGCCGCGTACCTCGGCAGGGACTCGTCCACCGCCCCCAGCGCCGCCAGTCCGGCGCGCGGCCCGTCGGCCTCACCGACCGCCACCGCGCGGTTCAGCCGGACCACCGGACTGCCCGTCAGCCGCAGCAACTCGTCGTACCACTCGACGATCTGCACCCAGTCGGTTTCCTCGGCGGTGGGCGCGTCCGCGTGCAGAGCCGCGATCGCAGCCTGGGCCTGGAACTCACCCAGGCGGTCCCGGGCGAGCGCCGCCTGGAGGATCCCGACGCCCTCGGCGATCAACCCGGTGTCCCAACGGCCGCGGTCCTGCTCGGCGAGCGGCACCAGAGCGCCGTCGGGCGCCGTCCGGCCGGCCCGCCGGGCGTGGGTCAGCAGCATCAGCGCCAGCAGCCCCGCCACCTCGGGATGGTCGATCGCCGCCGCCAGTTGCCGGGTGAGCCGGATCGCCTCGGCGGCGAGGTCGACATCTCCCGAATAGCCCTCGTTGAAGACCAGGTAGAGGACGCGCAGCACGGTGGCGACATCGCCCGGCTGATCGAACCGGACGGCCGAGACGGTCCGCTTGGCCCGGCTGATCCGCTGCGCCATGGTCGCCTCGGGCACCAGGTAGGCCTGCGCGATCTGCCGGGTGGTCAGCCCGCCGAGCGCGCGCAGGGTGAGGGCGACCGCGGAGGACGGCGTCAACGACGGGTGGGCGCACAGGAAGTAGAGCCGCAGCGTGTCGTCCGTCGCGGCCGTCGGCCCGGGCTCCGGCTCCCGGTCGACCAGGTCCTCCCGCCGCCGGCGGGCGCTGTCCGCCCGGGTCGCATCGAGGAACTTCCGCCAGGCGACGGTGACCAGCCAGCCCTTCGGATCCCGCGGCGGATCCTCCTCCCAGCCGCGGACCGCCTCGATCAACGCCTCCTGCACGGCGTCCTCGGCCGCGGCGAATTCTGCTCCGCGGCGGACGAGGACGGCGAGCACGGCCGGCGTGAGGCTCCGGATCAGGGAACCGTTCATCGCAGGGCCTCCGTCATCGGAGATGGCACTCCGTGGTGGTCGACGGCATGGCCAGGAACGGACGCAGTTCCAGCCACTCGTGGATCGGCTTCCCCCCGGCACCGGGAGCGGCCGACAGCTCTCCGGCCAGCTCGACGGCGCGCTCGTAGCTGTCGACGTCGATCACCATCCAGCCGGCGATCAGGTCCTTGGTCTCGGCGAACGGACCGTCGGTCACCGGCGGACGGCCCTCACCGTCGTACCGGACCCAGGCCCCCTCCGGCGCCAGCGCCTGGCCGTCGACGTACTCGCCGGTCATCTCCAGCCGCGCGGCGAAGTCCTGCATGTACTGGATGTGCGCCGTGACCTCCTCCGGCGTCCACTGGTCCATCGGCGTGCAGTTGACCGCGGTCGGAGCGCCCCGGTAGTGCTTGAGAAGCAGGTACTTGGCCATCGTCGTCTCCTCCGTGCTGTTGCGACCCATTGTGGCCGCGTCCATCCCGGGGACGGAGCCGGCCACGGATTCTCGACACGGCTCACCAAGATTCTTTCCGGCCTCGGATGGTCCGGAAACGCGAAGAACCCCCATCCGGAATCCGGATGGGGGTTCTTCTGAATGATTGTTCGGCGGCGTCCTACTCTCCCACAGGGTCCCCCCTGCAGTACCATCGGCGCTGTGAGGCTTAGCTTCCGGGTTCGGAATGTAACCGGGCG
>NZ_JBIRJC010000013.1:0-10127 GCF_044329365.1 Kitasatospora sp. NPDC017646
CCCCCCCCCCCCCCCCCCCCCCCCCCCCCCCCCCCCCCCCCCCCCCCCCCCCCCCCCCCCCCCCCCCCCCCCCCCCCCCCCCCCCCCCCCCCCCCGCCCCCCCCCCCCCCCCCCCCCCCCCCCCCCCCCCCCCCCCCCCCCCCCCCCCCCCCCCCCCCCCCCCCCCCGCTCCCGACCCCGCTCACCACCGCGTTCTGCCGCCCGCTTTGCCCGAAACTGAGTACGGATACTCAGGCGTCCGGGCCCGCCCGCACCGCACTCTGGACGGGTGCTCTGGTCAGACCCCGAGGACGGGCCCTCGCCCGAGGCCCGTCGCATGCAGGAGCGGATGCAGCGGTCCGGCAAGGTGCTCGCCGCCATCGTGCTGGTGGGCTCCGTGCTGATCATGCTGACCCGGTTCTTCATCTGAACGTTCACCCGAACGGCGGCATCGGCACCCCCTTGGTGCCACCCCCTACCCTGGTGGGCATGACCGACCAGCGCGCCCTCGTCCTCGCCTCCGCCTCCCCCGCCCGCCTCGGACTGCTGCGCCAGGCGGGGCTCGACCCCCGCGTGGTGGTCAGCGGCGTCGACGAGGACGCGATCAGCGCCGCCACCCCCGGCGAACTCGCCCTCGTCCTGGCCGAGGCCAAGGCCAAGGCCGTCGCCGCCGGACTGGCCGGCGGCGAGCTGGTGATCGGCTGCGACTCCGTCCTGGAGCTGGACGGCCAGGCCCTTGGCAAGCCCGCCGACGCCGCCGAGGCGTTGGCCCGCTGGCAGTCCATGCGCGGTCGCGCCGGAGTGCTGCGCACCGGCCACTGCGTGGTCGACACCGCGACCGGCCGGCAGGCCTCGGCGACCGCCTCCACCACCGTCCGGTTCGGCACGCCGGACGACGAGGAGGTGGCCGCCTACGTCGCCTCCGGCGAACCGCTGCACGTGGCCGGGGCATTCACCCTGGACGGCCGCTCGGCGCCGTTCATCGACGGCATCGACGGCGACCCGGGCAACGTCATCGGCCTGTCCCTGCCGCTGCTGCGCCGCCTGCTCGCCGACCTGGACCTGCGCATCACCGATCTGTGGACCAAGTGACTTGCCGCTCCGGGCAGTTCAGCCTCTAAGCTACCGGCGTTCGAAGGGGGCGGGAACGCGGCGATGAACGACAACGTGCTCAACGTGGTGCTCGGCCTGGTGGCCAGTGCCATCAGCGCCGGCCTCGGCTGGCTGGCGCAGGCCCTGCGGCGGCGCCGCCGGGTGGAGCGGGTGCGGGCGTTCTTCGGGCTTCCGGCCGGCAGCGAGTGCCTGATCGTGGTGCCCCGCAGCATCGGGACGGGCTCGCACGCCCACACCGTGACCCGCCGGGACGCCTACGCCCTGATGTGGCTGGCCGGGCTGGTCGAGGAGTGCGGCGCCCGGCCCGAACTGGTCGCCCACGACGCCGCTCACCGCGGCCTGGGCGGCAAGACCGAGCTGTGCCTCGGCGGTCCGGTCAGCAACGAGCGGATGGCCGCCCACCTGGCCTGGGGCCTGCCCGGCGTGCTGATCACCTCCGGTCCGGGCCCGGGCAGCAACGTGATCGTGGTGGGCGACCGGGACTTCGCCGTCGACCACGACCGGACCCACGTCCTGCTCGCCCGGATCGCCACCCCGGACGGCGGCCGCCCGGTGTTCCTGATCGCCGGCCAGACCGGCGTCGCCAACCAGGCCGGTGTCCGCCACCTGGTGGCGCACCACCGCCAACTCGCCCGCCAGTACGGCCGGAACGGCACCTTCGCCCTGGTCCTGCGGGTGGTCAACCCGGAGGCCTACGGGCCGGACATGGTCGAGCTGGTGGCCGACGTGACGACCGAGGCACTGCGGCGCTCCCCCGCCGCCGCCCCGGCCGGCACGACCGCGGAGTGAGCGGGCGGCGGGACGGTGTGTCCCATGCCACCGTCCCGCCACGCCGCCGCCCCGTCACCCGGCGTCGACCGTGTCCGCCCGACCGGACCCGCCGCGACCTGCGGAGTCTCCGTCCGGCCCGCCGACCGGGCCGCAAAACCCATCACGGTCCGTGTGGGATAGTTCACAACCTGGGGCTACTCGCCGGTACTGCCCAGGAATCCATAAACTCAACGAGGTTCAAGAAGGGAGCCACAGTGCGCAAGGTGCTCATCGCCAACCGCGGGGAAATCGCCGTCCGCGTCGCCCGGGCCTGCTCGGACGCCGGTATCGCCAGCGTCGCCGTCTACGCCGAGCCGGACCGGGATGCGCTGCACGTCCGCGCGGCCGACGAGGCTTACGCGCTGGGCGGTGACACCCCCGGCACCAGTTACCTGGACATCGCCAAGGTCCTCAAGGCCGCGGAGGACTCCGGCGCCGACGCCGTCCACCCCGGCTACGGGTTCCTGTCGGAGAACGCCGAGTTCGCCCAGGCCGTGATCGACGCGGGCCTGACCTGGATCGGCCCGCCCCCGCAGGCCATCCGGGACCTCGGTGACAAGGTCACCGCCCGTCACGTCGCCCAGCGCGCCGGCGCCCCCCTGGTGGCCGGCACCCCGGACCCGGTCTCCGGCGCCGACGAGGTCGTCGCGTTCGCCCGGGAGCACGGCCTGCCGGTCGCCATCAAGGCGGCCTTCGGCGGCGGCGGCCGCGGCCTCAAGGTCGCCCGCACCCTGGAGGAGATCCCGGAGCTGTACGACTCCGCCGTGCGCGAGGCGGTCGCCGCCTTCGGCCGCGGCGAGTGCTTCGTCGAGCGCTACCTGGACAACCCGCGGCACGTGGAGACCCAGTGCCTCGCGGACAAGCACGGCAACGTGGTGGTCGTCTCCACCCGTGACTGCTCGCTCCAGCGCCGCCACCAGAAGCTGGTCGAGGAGGCGCCCGCGCCGTTCCTGACCGAGGCCCAGAACGCCGAGCTGTACCGCGCCTCCAAGGCCATCCTCAAGGAGGCCGGCTACGAGGGCGCCGGGACCTGCGAGTTCCTGGTCGCACTGGACGGCACGATCTCCTTCCTGGAGGTCAACACCCGCCTTCAGGTGGAACACCCGGTCACCGAGGAGGTCACCGGGATCGACCTGGTCCGTGAGATGTTCCGCATCGCCGACGGCGAGGAACTCGGCTACGGCGACCCCAAGGTGCGCGGCCACTCCTTCGAGTTCCGCATCAACGGCGAGGACCCCGGCCGCAACTTCCTGCCCGCGCCCGGCACCGTCACGCTGTTCGCCCCGCCGTCCGGCCCGGGCGTGCGCCTGGACTCCGGCGTGGAGAGCGGCTCGGTCATCGGTCCCGCCTGGGACTCGCTGCTGGCCAAGCTGATCGTCTCCGGCCGCGACCGCAAGCAGGCCCTGGAACGGGCCAGGCGCGCGCTGAACGAGTTCAAGGTCGAGGGCATGGCCACGGCCATCCCGTTCCACCAGGCGGTCGTCACCGACCCGGCGTTCGCACCCGAGGTCCACGGCGGCGACGGCCCGTTCAAGATCTACACCCGCTGGATCGAGACCGAGTTCGACAACACCATCCCGGCGTTCGTCGGCACGGCCGGCGAGGCCGAGGAGGCCGAGACCCGGGAGACCGTGGTCGTCGAGGTCGGCGGCAAGCGGATCGAGGTCTCGCTGCCGTCCTCGCTGGGCGTCTCCACGGCCCCCGCGGCGGGTGCGACGGGTACGGCCAAGGCCAAGCGCCGGGTGGGCGCCAAGAAGGCCGGTTCGGCCCTCAGCGGTGACACCCTGGCCTCGCCGATGCAGGGCACCATCGTCAAGGTCGCCGTCGAGGAGGGCCAGGTCGTCGCCGAGGGCGAGCTGATCGTGGTCCTGGAGGCGATGAAGATGGAGCAGCCGCTGAACGCCCACAAGGCGGGCACCATCGTCGGCCTCAAGGCCGCGGTGGGCGGGAGCGTCAGCAGCGGCGCCGCGCTGTGCGAGATCAAGGACTGACCCTGATCACGGGCTGACGCCGCGTCCGTCAATTCCCGACCGGTCCGTACTCCCTTCAGGGGGTACGGACCGGTCCGGTTTCCACCGCGGGCCGCCCGCTCGGGGCGCGCCGTGCCTGAACCGGGCTCAGCGCCCGCGCGGCAGGCCCATCTCGGCCAGCCGGACCGGCATCCCGCCCGGGCCGGCCGGGCCGCCGTGCGTGCCGGGGCGGCGCTGGCCGGGGAGCGGAGCGCCGCCGGGCGGCGGGACGGGCCGGCGGCCCACCGGGCCGGGCTGGGTCTGGTGCACCGGGCCGCTGCCGGTGCCGTGCACCGGGGCGTCGCCGCCGGGGGCGGCACCGAGCGGGGCCAGGTCGATCTGCACCCCGCAGTCGGCGAGCGCGTCCAGCTCGCGGGCGGTGGCGTCGTCGGCGGTGGCCTGCTCGTCGGTGACCAGCCGGGTGATGGTCTCGGTGGCGACCGTCTGGAACATGCCGGCCGCGCCGAGCTTGGTGTGGTCGGCGAGGACGATGACCTCGGCGGCCGCCAGCACCATTGCCCGGTCCACGCTCGCGGACAGCATGTTCGCGGTCGACAGCCCGCGCTCGGCGGTCAGCCCGCTGCCGGAGATGAAGGCCTTGGTGACCCGCAGCCCCTGCAGCGACTGCTCGGCGCCGCTGCCCACCAGGGCGTAGTTGGAGCCGCGCAGGGTGCCGCCGGTCATCACCACCTCGACCCGGTTGGCGTGCGCCAGCGCCTGGGCGACCAGCAGCGAGTTGGTGACCACGGTCAGGCCGGGCACCCGGGCCAGCCGGCGGGCCAGTTCCTGGGTGGTGGTGCCGGCGCCGACCACCACCGCGTCGCCCTCCTCCACCAGTCCGGCGGCGAGGTCCGCGATGGCGCTCTTCTCCGCCGCGGACAGGTGGGTCTTCTGCGGGTAGCCGGGTTCGCGGCTGAAGCCGCCGGGGAGCACCGCGCCGCCGTGCCGGCGGTCGAGGAGCCCTTCTGCCTCCAGCGCCCGCACGTCACGGCGCACGGTCACTTCGGAGGTCTGGACGACGCGGGCCAACTCCCGGAGCGAGACCGCTCCGTTGGCGCGCACCATTTCGAGGATCAACTGGCGACGTTCTGCTGCAAACACAGAACCGACGGTAACCTGCGTGACCGTCTGCTTTCAGGCGTTTGCACCTCGTAGCGGGAAATGCTCGCGCAAGAGCGGCGCGTGACCGTACAATACGCGCCGTCAACAACCCGGAACCGCGCCCGCCGTCCGGGTGATGATCTTGCCTGCGCGAAGGGCGGCCGCCGATCGGCAGCCGCCCTCAACTGTGCGCCTCGGGCTCAGGATTCGCCGTGGGACCGCTTGCGGATGTGCAGCTGCCGGGCGGCCTCGGCGGTCGAGCCGGAGACCGACGGGTACACGGTGAAGGCGCTGGCCACCTGTTCGACCGTCAGATTGGCGTCCACCGCGAGCGCGATCGGGTGGATCAGCTCGCTGGCCCGCGGGGCGACGACCACGCCCCCGACCACGATGCCGGTGCCCGGGCGGCAGAACAGCTTCACGAAGCCGTCCCGGATGCCCTGCATCTTCGCCCGCGGGTTGCCGCGCAGCGGCAGCTTGACCACGACGGCGTCCATCTTGCCGCACTCCACGTCGGCCGCGGTGTAGCCGACGGTGGCGATCTCCGGGTCGGTGAAGACGTTGGAGGCCACGGTCTTCAGGTTCAGCGGCTGCACCGCGTCGCCGAGCGCGTGGTACATCGCGATCCGGCCCTGCATGGCCGCCACCGAGGCGAGCATGAAGACGCCGGTGCAGTCGCCGGCCGCGTACACGCCCGGGGCGCTGGTGCGGGAGACCCGGTCGACCTGGATCTGGCCCCAGTCGTTGAGCTTGACCCCGGCCTCCTCCAGGCCCATCTCCGCGGTGTTGGGGATCGAGCCGACCGCCATCAGGCAGTGGGTGCCCTCGATCACCTTGCCGTCGGAGAGGGTGACCTCGACCCGGTCGCCGATCCGCTTGGCGCTCTCGGCCCTGGAGCGGCCCATCACGTTCATGCCGCGGCGGCGGAAGACGTCCTCCAGCACCTCGGCGGCGTCCGGGTCCTCACCGGGCAGCACCCGGTCGCGGCTGGACACCAGGGTGACCTTGGAGCCGAGCGCCTGGTACGCGCCGGCGAACTCGGCGCCGGTGACGCCGGAGCCGACCACGATCAGCTCACGGGGCAGCTCCTCCAGGTCGTACACCTGGGTCCAGGTCAGGATCCGCTCGCCGTCCGGCTGGGCGTCCGGCAGCTCGCGCGGGTGGGCGCCGGTGGCGATCAGCACCGCGTCGGCGCGCAGCGAGTGCACGGCGCCGTCGGGGGCGTCCACCAGCACCTCGCGGGAGCCGTCCACGGCCTGCCCGCCGGCGCCGAGCCGGCCGCGGCCGCGCAGCACGGTGACCCCGGCGCGGGTGACGGACTGGGTGATGTCGTGGGACTGGGCGATCGCCAGGCGCTTCACACGGCGGTTGACCTTCCCCAGGTCCACGCCGATGGCCCTGGCCTCCCGGTCCGCGGCGCCGCCCTCGTCGACCGTGATGCCCAGCTCCTCGTACGAGCTGTCGAAGGTGGTCATCACCTCCGCGGTCGCGATCAGGGTCTTCGACGGCACGCAGTCCGTGAGCACCGCCGATCCGCCCAGACCGTCGCGGTCGACGACGGTCACCTCCGCGCCGAGCTGGGCGGCCACCAGGGCCGCCTCGTAGCCGCCGGGTCCGCCACCGATGATCACGATCCGAGTCACGTACCCCATTGTCCCGCACGCCGGGAACGGCGCCACAACGGGGTCCGCGCTCCGTCCGTTCATCCACCGGCCCCGCCGCGTCCTCCGACCGGGCTACGCTGGCCCCCATGCCCCTTTACGCCGCGTATGCCACCAACCTCGATGCCCGGCAGATGACCCGCCGAGCCCCGCACTCCCCGCTCCGCGGCACGGGGTGGCTGGACGGCTGGCGGCTCACCTTCGGCGGCGAGCAGCTCGGCTGGGAGGGCTCGCTGGCCACCGTCGTCGAGGACGAGAAGGACCGGGTCTTCGTCTCCCTCTACGACGTCGCGCCGATGGACGAGGAGGGCCTGGACCGCTGGGAGGGCGTCCAGCTCGGCATCTACCGCAAGATCAGGCTGCGTGCGCAGACCCTGGACGGCGACATCCCGGTCTGGACGTACGTGCTCAACGACTACGAGGGCGGCCTGCCCGCGGCCCGCTACCTCGGTCTGATCGCCGACGCCGCCGAGAGCGCCGGGGCTCCGGACGACTACGTGCTGGACCTGCGCCGCCGTCCCTGCTGACAGCCCGTCCCCCCTCCTGTACGTACCGACAGACCCGGTCGCCCGGAAGCGCCGCCGAACTGTGTTTTCGGGTCAACCGCGTAACGATCCGGCATGCCGTACGCGGATCTTCTACGCGCGTAGCCGAAAGCCGTCTATCCTCGTTCCCGTGAACGCTTCTCCTCAGTCGGTCGTCTCCACCGACCCCTACGCCGCCGCCCAGGCCGCCGCCGAGCGCCTGCGCGAGCTGACCGGTGCCGAGCGGCACGACGTCGCCCTGGTGATGGGCTCCGGCTGGGTGCCGGCCGCGGACGCCCTGGGCGAGACCGTGGCCGAGTTCCCGGTCACCGAGCTCCCGGGCTTCCCCGCCCCCGCCGTGGCCGGCCACGCCGGCAAGATCCGCTCGGTGAAGATCGGCGACAAGCGCGCCCTGATCTTCCTCGGCCGCAACCACTACTACGAGGGCCACGGTGTGGCCACCGTCGTCCACGGCGTGCGCACCGCCGCCGCGGCCGGCTGCGGCGTCATCGTCCTGACCAACGGCTGCGGCGGTCTGCGCCAGGGCTGGACCCCGGGCCAGCCGGTCCTGATCAGCGACCACATCAACCTGACCGCGGACTCCCCGATCGTCGGCGCCAACTTCGTCGACCTCACCGACCTGTACTCCAAGCGCCTGCGCGCGCTGTGCCGTGAGGTCGACCCGAGCCTGGACGAGGCCGTCTACGTCCAGTTCCGCGGCCCGCACTACGAGACCCCGGCCGAGGTCAACATGGCCCGGGTGATCGGCGGCGAGCTGGTCGGCATGTCCACCACCCTGGAGGCCATCGCCGCCCGCGAGGCCGGCTCCGAGGTGCTCGGCATCTCCCTGGTCACCAACCTGGCCGCCGGCATGACCGGCGAGCCGCTCAACCACGAAGAGGTCCTGGAGGCCGGCAAGGCCTCCGCCGAGCGCATGGGCGAGCTGCTGGCGAAGGTCCTGGAGCGGATCTGACGCCTGCCGGGCGCAGAATCATGAGTGACGGGGCCCACGGGCGGCGTGATCCGCTGATCACGCCTTCCCGGGGGCCCCGTCCGCATGTGGACACCTCTTCTTCCCTTTTGCGCGGAACCCTCCGGCCGACACCCCGACGCACTTCCCGATGGAGCAGGCAAATGACGCAGGCACCCACCACCGACCTCCTCGCCCGGGCCCGTACCTGGCTGGCCGAGGACCCCGACCCGCAGACCCGTGAGGAACTGACCGCCCTGCTGGCCCGGGCCGAGGGCCCGGAGGCCGATGAGGTCAGCACGCTCGCCTGGTCCGAGCTCGCCGAGCGCTTCTGCGACCGCCTCCAGTTCGGCACCGCCGGCCTGCGCGGCGAACTCGGCGCCGGCCCGATGCGGATGAACCGCGCCGTGGTGATCCGGGCCGCCGCCGGCCTGGTCGCCTACGTCAAGGAGCAGGGGCTCGGCGACCTGGTCGTGATCGGCTACGACGCCCGGCACAAGTCGTACGACTTCGCCCGCGACACCGCCGCCGTGGTGGTCGGGGCGGGCCTGCGCGCCGCGCTGCTGCCCCGCCCGCTGCCGACCCCGGTGCTCGCCTTCGCGATCCGCCACCTGGGCGCGGCCGCCGGCGTGACCGTCACCGCCAGCCACAACCCGCCGCAGGACAACGGCTACAAGGTCTACCTCGGCGACGGCTCGCAGATCGTCCCGCCAGCCGACGCCGGGATCGCCGCCCACATCGACGCGATCGGCTCGCTGGACGACGTCCCGCGCGCCGAGGAGGGCTGGGAGGTGCTCGGCGAGGACGTCGTCGAGGCCTACCTGACCCGGGCGGTCTCCATCGTCGACGAGCACAGCCCGCGCGAGCTGGACGTGGTCTACACCCCGATGCACGGCGTCGGCCGCGACACCCTGGTCGCCGCCTTCCGCCGGGCCGGCTTCCCGGCGCCGACCGTGGTCGCCGAGCAGGCCGAGCCCGATCCGGACTTCCCGACCGTGGCCTTCCCCAACCCGGAGGAGCCGGGGGCGATGGACCTCGCCTTCCGCACCGCCGCCGCGGTCGGCCCGGACATCGTGATCGCCAACGACCCGGACGCCGACCGCTGCGCGGTGGCCGTCCCGACCGGCGGCAACGGCTCCCCCGGCTGGCGCATGCTGCGCGGCGACGAGGTCGGCGCGCTGCTCGGCTCCGCCCTGGTCGCCAAGAAGGCCGAGGGCACCTTCGCCACCACCATCGTGTCCGCCACCCTGCTCGGCCGGATCGCCGAGGCCGCGGGCCTGGCGTACGCCGAGACGCTGACCGGCTTCAAGTGGATCTCCCGCGCCGAGGGCCTGCGCTACGGCTACGAGGAGGCGCTCGGCTACTGCGTCGACCCCCAGGGCGTCCGGGACAAGGACGGCATCACCGCCGCCCTGCTGGTCGCCGAGCTCGCCGCGACCCTCAAGAAGTCCGGCCGCACGCTGTCCGACCTGCTGGACGACCTGGCACTGGAGCACGGCCTGCACGCCACCGACCAGCTGTCCGTCCGGGTGCAGGACCTCTCGCTGATCGCCGACGCCATGCGCCGCCTGCGCGAGCAGCCGCCGACCGTCCTGGCCGGTCTGACCGTCACCCGCGCCGACGACCTCTCGGCCGGCTCCGCCGACCTGCCGCCCACCGACGGCCTGCGCTACTACCTGGCCGGCGACCCGGTGCGCTCGGCCCGGATCGTGGTCCGCCCGTCCGGCACCGAGCCCAAGCTCAAGTGCTACCTGGAGGTCGTCCTCCCGGTCGCCACGGCCGCCGACCTGGGCCCCGCCCGCGAACGCGCCGCCGAGCTGCTGTCGGCCGTCAAGCGCGACCTCGCCGAGGCCGCGGGCATCTGACGCGGCGGACGGGGGGGGGGGGGGGGGGGGGGGGGGGGGCGGCCCCGCCCCGCGGGAGAGCCGGCACCCCACCCCGACATGCGCCACCCGCCCCA
>NZ_JBIRJC010000013.1:10137-52589 GCF_044329365.1 Kitasatospora sp. NPDC017646
GGGGGCGCCGCCCCCCCCCCCCCCCGCGGCGGCGGGGGGGGGGGGGGGGGGGGGGGGGGGGGGGCCCCCGGGGCCCCCCGCCGCCCCCCCCCCCCACGTCCGGGTTCAGACCGCGATCACCGTGATCAGGGCGACGAGGCCCACCAGGGCGGGGACGATGACCCACCAGCACCAGCGCACGACCACGGGCCCGGCGGCGTCGGGACGGGTGCCGTTGCGCTCGGCCATCTCCTGGAGGACGTCCGTCACCTGGTCGGACCAGGCGCGGGTGGGGTCGGGGGCCCCCTGGACGACCGGGTTGGTCCGGCCGGCGAGTCCCAGCCCCAGCCCCGTCCGGGAGGCGTGCTCGGCGTTGCCGCGGCTCTGGGCCCGGGTGGCGCGCTTGCGCTGGCGCAGCGAGACCGGGACGGCCCACACCTGGTACTTCTTCTCGCCGGCCAGCAACTCGACGGAGTACCCGGCGCGCAGCGCGGCGACCGAGGCCCAGGGGGCGGTGATGGTGCGCCACGGGTTGCGGACGACCAGGCGGCTGCTGCCCGCGAACACCGCCGGACGCAGCGTGTAGGCGATCACCGGGAAGGCGAACACCGGCACCGCCGCGAGGGCGACGTACGGGGTCTTCCCGGTGCCGGTCACCACCGCGTCGCCGATCAGCCAGGCGGCGACGGCGAGCAGGAGCACGCCGGAGATCACGCCGGGGACGGAGCGGTACACGCGGTCCGCGTACTCGGGTTCCCCGCCGGGGGCGGCCGGGCCCCGGTGGGGCTTGCCGTCGGATTCGGTCATGGCGTCGATTCTGCCCCATCCACCCCTCACCAGCGGGTCTCGGTCCGGCCACGAATGGCGGGCCGGGGCCGTACGTGGCCGAGGTCTCGGTCCGGCCACGAAAGGCGGCCGGAAAGGTGGTCGCCCTAGCGGTCGACTACGCGCGTAGATATGCTGGTCTGGTGACTATGTCCACTGTTGCAGCCAATGCCCCCGGCGTTGCGGGCAGCGGCCTCGCGGACGTTGCGGCGTCCGAGGCCTCGCTCCGCCGCTTCCTGCACGGCCTGCCCGGCGTCGACCAGGTCGGCCTCGAAGCCCGCGCCGCTTCCCTCGGCACCCGCTCGATCAAGACCACGGCGAAGGCCTACGCCATCGACCTGGCGATCTCCATGATCGACCTGACCACGCTGGAGGGCGCTGACACGGTCGGCAAGGTGCGCGCCCTGTGCGCCAAGGGCAGGACCCCCGACCCGACCGACCCGACCACCCCGCGCGTCGCCGCCATCTGTGTCTACCCGGACATGGTCGCCACCGCGAAGGACGCCCTGCGCGGCACCGACATCCAGGTCGCCTCGGTGGCCACCGCCTTCCCGGCCGGCCGCGCCGCCCTCCCGGTCAAGCTCGCCGACACCGCCGACGCGGTGGCCGCGGGCGCCGACGAGATCGACATGGTGATCGACCGCGGCGCCTTCCTCTCCGGCCGCTACTTCGAGGTCTTCAACGAGATCGTCGCGGTCAAGGAGGCGTGCAAGCGCCCGGACGGCACCTCCGCCCACCTCAAGGTGATCTTCGAGACCGGCGAGCTGCAGACGTACGACAACGTGCGCCGGGTCTCCTGGCTGGCGATGCTGGCCGGCGCCGACTTCATCAAGACCTCCACCGGCAAGGTCTCCGTCAACGCGACCCCGCCGGTCACCCTGCTGATGCTGGAGGCCGTCCGCGACTTCCGCGCGGCCACCGGCGTCCAGGTCGGTGTGAAGCCCGCCGGCGGCATCAAGACCACCAAGGACGCCATGAAGTACCTGGTGATGGTCAACGAGACCCTCGGCGACGACTGGCTGACCCCGCACTGGTTCCGCTTCGGCGCCTCCAGCCTGCTCAACGACCTGCTGATGCAGCGCCAGAAGCTGGCCACCGGCCGCTACTCCGGCCCCGACTACGTGACGGTGGACTGATCACCATGGCCAAGAAGAAGAACATCGAGGAGCCCGCGGCCAAGCCGTCCGGAGGCCTCTTCGCCTACGCTCCGGCCCCCGAGTCCCCCGCCGCGGCGGGTGACATCGCCACCTCCTACGGCCACTTCATCGGCGGCGAGTTCGTCGACTCCTCCGGCAGCGAGGCCCTGAAGACGGTCAACCCGGCCACCGAGCAGGTGCTCGCCGAGTTCGCCCAGGGCACCGACGAGGACGTGGACCGCGCCGTCGCCGCCGCCCGTAGGGCCTTCACCGACTGGTCGGCGCTGCCCGGCAGCGAGCGCGCCAAGTACCTGTTCCGGATCGCCCGGATCATCCAGGAGCGCGGCCGCGAGCTGGCCGTGCTGGAGTCGATGGACAACGGCAAGCCGATCCGCGAGACCCGCGACTTCGACATCCCGACCGTCGCCGCCTGGTTCTTCTACTACGCGGGCTGGGCGGACAAGCTGGACTACGCGGGCTTCGGCGCCAACCCGCGCCCGCTGGGCGTGGCCGGCCAGGTCATCCCGTGGAACTTCCCGCTGATGATGCTGGCGTGGAAGATCGCGCCCGCGCTGGCGACCGGCAACACGGTCGTCCTGAAGCCGGCCGAGACCACCCCGCTGACGGCCCTGCGTTTCGCCGAGATCTGCCGCCAGGCCGGTCTGCCGAAGGGCGTCGTCAACATCGTCACCGGCGACGGCCGCACCGGCGCGGCGCTCACCGCGCACCCGGACGTCAACAAGGTCGCGTTCACCGGCTCCACCCCGGTCGGCCGGGCGATCGCCAAGCAGCTGGCCGGCAGCCGCAAGAAGCTGTCGCTGGAGCTGGGCGGCAAGGCCGCCAACATCGTCTTCGACGACGCGCCGATCGACCAGGCGGTCGAGGGCATCGTCAACGGCATCTTCTTCAACCAGGGCCACGTCTGCTGCGCGGGCTCGCGCCTGCTGGTCCAGGAGTCGGTCCAGGACGAGGTGCTGGACGCGCTGAAGCGCCGGATGGCCACCCTGCGGGTCGGCGACCCACTGGACAAGAACACCGACATCGGCGCGATCAACTCGGCCGCCCAGCTGGCCCGGATCACCGAGCTGACCGACGCCGGCGAGGCCGAGGGCGCGGACCGCTGGTCGCCCGAGTGCGAACTCCCCGGCACCGGTTACTGGTTCAAGCCGACCCTGTTCACCGGCGTCAGCCAGGCCCACCGGATCGCCCAGGAGGAGATCTTCGGCCCGGTACTCTCGGTGCTGACCTTCCGCACCCCCGAAGAGGCGGTCGCGAAGGCCAACAACACGCCGTACGGCCTCTCCGCCGGCATCTGGACGGAGAAGGGCTCGCGCATCCTCTGGATGGCCGACAGGCTCAAGGCCGGCGTGGTCTGGGCCAACACCTTCAACAAGTTCGACCCGACCTCGCCGTTCGGCGGCTACAAGGAGTCGGGCTACGGCCGCGAGGGTGGCCGCCACGGTCTGGAGCCCTACCTGAATGTCGAGGCCCGAGATGTCTGACACGACCATCCAGCGTCTTGACGTCCTCAAGACCTACAAGCTGTACGTCGGCGGGAAGTTCCCGCGCTCCGAGAGCGGGCGGGTGTACGAGGTGACCGACTCCAACGGCGAGTGGCTCGCCAACGCCCCGCTGGGCACTCGCAAGGACGCCCGCGACGCCGTCCTGGCCGCCCGCGCGGCGGTCAAGGGCTGGGCCGGCACCACCGCGTACAACCGCGGCCAGGTGCTGTACCGGGTGGCCGAGATGCTGCAGGGCCGACGCGCGCAGTTCGCCGCCGAGGTGTCGCTCTCCGAGGGCATCGGCCCCAAGAAGGCCGCCGCGCTGGTGGACGCCGCGATCGACCGCTGGGTCTGGTACGCGGGCTGGACGGACAAGGTCGCCCAGATCGCGGGCGGCGCCAACCCGGTCGCCGGGCCGTACTTCAACCTCTCCACCCCGGAGCCGACCGGCGTGGTCGGGATCGTCGCCCCGCAGGCCGGGTACGGGCACTCGCTGCTCGGCCTGGTCTCGGTGATCGCCCCGGCGATCGCCACCGGCAACACGGTCGTGGTCGCGGCCGCCGCGGACGCCCCGCTGCCCGCGCTGTCCCTGGGCGAGGTGCTCGCCACCTCGGACGTCCCGGGCGGCGTGGTCAACATCATCTCGGGCCGCACCGCGGACATCGCGCCCACGCTGGCCTCCCACCAGGACGTCAACGCGCTGGACCTCACCGGGGCCATCGCCTCCGACGGCCCCGGCGCGGCGCCCGCCCTGGAGGCCGCCGCCGCCGATACCCTGAAGCGGGTGGTCCGTCCGGAGCTGGACCCGTTCGCCCAGGACTGGACCAAGGCGCCCGGTACGGACCGGCTACTCTCGTTCCTGGAGACGAAGACGGTCTGGCACCCGATGGGGATCTGACCCTCCGCTCCACCGCGTCACAACTCCACAGACTGGCCGTCCCCAGCGCCCTCTCCCCCCCAGGGCCCGGGCGGTCATTGGACGGACCCGCGCCTCTCCCCCCTGGCGCGGGTCCGTCGACTTTCCCGGCGGGTCCAGAAGGTGGCGACCGGACGGTTTCGGCAACCGGCCGGGATGCGTCAGACTGGTGTCCCGTGAGTGACTCCCCCATGAATCCCGCGCCGACGGCCCATGCCCGGGTGATCCTGCTCTCCGGGCCCTCCGGATCGGGGAAGTCCTCGCTGGCCGAGCGCAGCGGGCTGCCGGTGCTCCAGCTGGACGACTTCTACAAGGACGGGGACGACCCCACCCTGCCCCGGCTGCCCGACGGCGCCGTGGACTGGGACTCCCCGCTCGCCTGGCACCGCGACCAGGCCGTCGCCGCCATCCGTGCCCTGTACGGGCAGGGGCGCACCGAGGTGCCGGTGTACTCGATCCCGGACAACGGCCGGGTCTCCACCCGCCCGCTGGACCTGGACGGGGCGCCCGCGTTCATCGCCGAGGGGATATTCGCCGCCGAGATCGTCGCCGAGTGCGCGGCCGAGGGCCTGCTCGGGGACGCGCTGTGCCTGCGCAACGGCGCACTCACCACGGCCTGGCGCCGGCTGCGCCGGGACGTCCGCGAGGGCCGCAAGTCGCTGCCGGTGCTGCTGCGCCGGGGTGTGCGGCTGATGCGGGCCGAGCGGGCCATCGTCGGCCGGCAGGTCGAGCTCGGGTCGTACCCGTGCGCCGGGCCGGAGGCCGAGCGGCGGGTCCGCGCGGCGGCCGGGCAGCGGGAGCTCTCCGCGGTCTGAGCCGCGGCTGGACGGAACGACGACGGGCCCGGTGCGTCTCCCCCGCACCGGGCCGTCGCCTGCCGAACGGCCTCGGCTCCCCACGGACACCGCTCCCCCGAGCCGGCGCCCCCGAACCGTAACCGTCCGCTACCCGTCCCCCGACGGGAGTCCTGTCCCCCTGGTCCTGCGCGTGGTCCTACGCGACCAGCTCGCCGAACGCCCGGACGGTGTCGCCCGACTTGTTCAGGTGCTCGTCGTCGCGCAGCCGGCGCAGGGCGCGCCAGATGCTGCTCTTGACCGTGCCGACGCTGATCCCCAGAACGTCGGCGATCTCCGGGTCGGTCTTGCCCTCGTAGTACCGCAGCACCAGCATGGTCCGCTGGTTCTCCGGCAGCTTCGCCAGCGCCTGCCAGAGCACGGTGCGCAGCTCGGTGCCGCCCATCGCGTCGGTGTCGCCGGCCGTCTCCGGCAGCTCCTCGGTCGGGTACTCGTTGACCTTGCGGCGCCGCCAGGCGGAGATGTGCAGGTTGGTCATGGTGCGGCGGAGGTAGCCCCCGACCGCGGCCTTGTCGGTGATCCGGCCCCAGGCGCGGTAGGTGCTGAAGAGCGCGCTCTGCAGCAGGTCCTCGGCCTCGTAGCGGTCACCGGTGAGGTGGTACGCCGTGGCGTACAGGGAGGCGCGGCGCTCGCGCACGTACGCGGTGAACTCCGTGATGTGGTCCTCCGCGACGGCCGAGTGCTCCCCCTGCGCGTCTCCCTGTCCCGCCCCGGTGGTGCGGGCCCCTGCGGGGTTCAGCCGCAGCAGCGTCGCACCGGCGGCCTCGCGACCGGTCGGCTCCCCCGAACCGACCGCCCGCAGGCCGTTGTTCCCCCGGTTGTCCTTGCCCTCGACACGGACGGGGAGGACCCCCCGCAGCGTGAGGGTGTTGGCGGAGTCGGCCGCACTCCCCAGTCGGCCGATCCCGTACAGCTCCCCCGTCCTGCCGCCGCCGCTCACCCGGCGGGCGACAGGGTTTCCACCGGTGCTGTGCGCGCACCCCCGTACGGTCACGGCACCGGAGTTCTCGTCGGTCCTGATCTCGTACCGCGTCCGGTGGGTGGTCGCTGACGAACGCGCGGTGCGGACAGCCGGGTTGGTCCGGGTCTGAAGCATGGCGTTCATCGTGCGCCCCCTTGGTTCGGTACGAGCGGTTCCTTGTTGCCGCCCTCCAGCCGGCCCTTGCGGCCCGCTGTCCTGCGGCGACATGGAAAATCCTGCCTGCCGGTTGTGATGGCGCTGTCCGCCGACTGTCACAGGGGTGTCACAGGGGAGGGGCTCTTCGTCCCGGTCCACCTCCCTCCGTACCGGACGCCGGTGGCCGTCCTTCCGGTTCCCGTACGGGCAGTGACCGGTCCGGGGGGTGATTCGGCGCTTCGCGTAAGCCAAAATGGGGCCGTGCCTTTCCTCCTACTGATCGAGGACGACGACGCCATCCGGACCGGCCTCGAACTCGCCCTCACCCGCCAGGGCCACCGTGTGGCCACCGCCGCCTCCGGCGAGGACGGTCTGAGGCTCTTCAAGGAGCAGCGGCCGGACCTGATCGTGCTGGACGTGATGCTGCCCGGGATCGACGGCTTCGAGGTCTGCCGTCGGATCCGCCGCACCGACCAGCTGCCGATCATCCTGCTCACCGCGCGTTCGGACGACATCGACGTGGTGGTGGGCCTGGAGTCCGGCGCGGACGACTACGTCGTGAAGCCGGTGCAGCCGCGCGTGCTGGACGCCAGGATCCGGGCGGTGCTGCGGCGCGGCGAGCGGGAGAGCTCGGACTCCTCCGCGTACGGCAGCGTGGTGATCGACCGGGCCGCGATGACCGTCACCAAGGACGGCCAGGACCTCCAGCTCACCCCGACCGAGCTGCGGCTGCTGCTGGAGCTCAGCCGCCGCCCCGGCCAGGCGCTCTCCCGCCAGCAGCTCCTGCGGCTGGTCTGGGAGCACGACTACCTCGGCGACTCCCGCCTGGTGGACGCCTGCGTGCAGCGGCTGCGGGCCAAGGTCGAGGACGTGCCGTCCGCGCCGACGCTGATCCGCACCGTGCGCGGCGTCGGCTACCGGCTGGACCCGCCCGCCTGACCCCTCCCGTTCCGAACCCCTGAACTCCCGTACGACGACAGGCTCTTGTGACTGACCATCAGCAGACTGCCCGACGGTTCTCGTCCGGCCCGTGGCGGCGGCTGCGCTCCCTGCGGGTGCGGCTGATCGCGGTGTTCGCGGCCGTCGCGCTGCTCGCCGCCGTCTCGGCCTCCGGCATCGCGTACTGGCTGAACCGCGACGCGGTGCTCAAACGCGCTCAGGACACCGCGCTGAACGACTTCCGGGTCTCGCTCAGCCGCAACGTCTCCGACCTGCCACTGAACGCCAGTTGTCCGGAGCTCGCCGCGCTGGCCTCCACCGTGGCGAGCTCCGGCCTGACCTACGACGTGGTCGTGGTCGACCCGGCGCACCCGGAGTGCCCGGCCTCCTCCGACCCGACGCACTTCACGCTGTCCGACGTCCCGGCGGCGCTGCAGTCCACCGTCGCCAAGCCGCGCGAGGTCACCGAGAACAACCCGTACCCGTACCACCTGTACTGGCAGCGGCAGAACCTGGAGGGCCGCCCGTTCGTGATCGGCGGCACCAAGGTGCTGCCGAACGGTCCGACGGCGTACATGTTCAAGTCGCTGGAGAACGAGCGGGCCGACCTCAACACGCTGGGCTGGTCGCTGGCCATCGCGACGCTCCTCGCGCTGATCGGCTCGGCGCTGCTCGCCCAGGCCGCCTCGGCGACGGTGCTGCGGCCGGTCAAGCGGCTCGGCGAGGCCGCCAAACGGCTCGGCGAGGGGCACCTGGACACCCGGCTGGAGGTCGAGGGATCGGACGAACTCGCCGATCTGGCGCGGACCTTCAACCGGGCGGCGGAGTCGCTGCACGAGCAGGTCGAGGAGCTGAGCGCGCGCGAGGCGCAGAGCCGGCGGTTCGTGGCCGACATGTCGCACGAGCTACGCACCCCGCTGACCGCGATGACCGCGGTGACCGACATCCTGGAGGACGAGGCCGAGTCGCTGGACCCGATGATCGAGCCGGCCGTCCGGCTCGTGGTCAGCGAGACCCGGCGGCTGTCCGACCTGGTGGAGAACCTGATGGAGGTCACCCGCTTCGACGCGGGCACCGCCAAGCTGGTCGCCGACGAGGTGGACATGGCCGACCTGATCATGTCCTGCATCGACGGCCGGGCCTGGTACGACGCGGTCGAGCTGGACGCCCCGCGCGGCATCCTGGCCGTGGTCGACCCGCGCCGGCTCGACGTGGTGTTCGCCAACCTCATCGGCAACGCCCTCAAGCACGGCGGCTCGCCGGTGCGGGTCAAGGTCCGGCAGACCGAGGAATCGGTCGTGGTGGAGGTCTCCGACAGCGGCCCCGGCATCCCCGAGGACGTGCTGCCGCACGTCTTCGACCGCTTCTACAAGGCCGACCGGGGGCGGGCCCGCTCGGAGGGCAGCGGCCTGGGGCTGTCCATCGCGATGGCCAACGCCCAGATCCACGGGGGGACGATCACGGCGGCGAACGGGGAGGTCGGCGCGGTGTTCACCCTCACCCTGCCGCTGACCCCGCCGCCGCCGCCGTCCGCGGGCGGGGCCGAAGGCGGCCCCACCGGCGACGCCGAGCACAAGGACGCCACGTGACCTCCCCCACCCGCACCACCCTGCGCCGCACCGCCGGCGTGCTGCTCCTGCTCGCTCTGGCCTCCGGTTGCGGCATCCGGCCGACCGCCGTACCGGTCGACGCCGGCGCGCCCGCCAGCCGGACGGCCTGCCCGACCGCGCCGCACATACCGACCGCCCTGGCCACCCCGACCGGCCCGGCCCCGACCCTCACCCCGACCCGCGGCGCGGCCAGGGCGGGCGTCAGTCCGAGCCCCGCGCCGACCCCGGTGCCGCCGGGGTCGCCGCCGCCGGACAACGTGTTCAGCGCGGTGCCGACGGCCGCGCCCTGCCGGTAGCGGAGGGGGGAACGGGGGCGTGCCCTGGAATGTTCACGCCCGGGGTGGAACCGCCGCGCCACCGGCTCACGTCCTTCCCCCCGTGCAGCGAGATGGCACCAAGACGGGCCCCGAGACGTGCGACGGGCGTTCCGGCGCACGGACCCAGACCGGGCCGGCGGCGGCCGCCCACCGTTCCCTCCGGCTGGCCGGGCTGGCGGGCCTGGCCCTCCACCTGACGCTGGTGCTCTGGCTGGTGCTCAGACCGCTGCCGGTCGCCTGGGTGTACGACGCCAACCTGACGCCGCTGGCCTCGCTCCGCTCCTCCACCACCTGGCAGGTGGTCGGCGAGTTCCTGCTGCTCGCCCCGCTCGGCGTCCTGCTCCCGCTGGCCGGCGGCCGGGTCCGGGCCCCCTGGCTGCCGTCCTTCCTGCGCACCACGGGCGTCTCCGCACTGCTGGCGACCGGCCTGGAGTTCCTCTCCTCCTGGACGCCCGGACACGTGCTCAACGTGGACCACATCCTGTTCGCCGTGCTCGGCGTGGTGATCGCCCACCTGGCCCTCGTGCCCGGGCTGCGCCACCTGCTGCGGACCCACCGGCCGAAGCCGCGGGCGCCGCGGGTGTCCGTGCTGACCGTCCCGCCGGTGGTGGTCGCACCCGCCGCCCGGCCGCGCGCCTACGCGGAGCCGACGCCCCCTACTCGCCCGCTCGCCTCCGGGCGCTCCTGACCCGCCCCTCCCGGCACCGGCGCGCCCCTTCAGCTCGGGGCGGGCTTGCTGGCCCGAGCCCCCGCGGGCACGACCCGGCCGCCGACCTCGACCAGCCCGCCCGGACGGGGGCCCGCCATCAGCTGCGAGCCCCGGCCCTGGGTGACGGTCAGCGCCCGGTCGAGCCGCGCCGCCAGGAGCAGGGCGGCCGCGCCGGTCGCCTCGTCCTCGTCGATCCCGTCACCCCGGCCGGGGAAGGCCCGCGCCCGGACCGTACCGGCCGCCTCGTCCTGCCAGGCCCAGGCGTAGATCCACTCCCCCGGCGGCGGCACCTCCAGCGCCTCCACCTCGGCCGCCGAACCGTACTGCCGCAGGGTCCGCCCGGGAGCCCACTCCGGCCGGGCCTCGATCCGGGTCAGCCCGCCCTCGTGCCGGACGGCCACCACCCCGGCGGCGGTGACCAGTTGCTCCACGCCGAGCAGCCAGGCGGCCCCCACGCACGGGTGGCCGGCGAACGGCAGGCGCACGCTCGGGGTGTAGATGTCGATCTCCCCGCGCCCCGGGTCGTCGACGAACACCGTCTCGCTGAAGCCGAGTTCACGCGCGAGGGCCTGCCGGTCCGCCCGCCCCGGCACGGCGGCGCCGTCGCGCACCACCCCGAGTTCGTTCCCGTGCCGCCCGTCCGGCCCGCAAAAGACCCGCAGTACCTCATAATCAGTCATTTCCCACCTCGTCAATTACCGTTCCGGCGCGGCTCCGACACAGCGCAACGACACCGTGACGAAAAGGCGACGACGAATGTCGGTCGCCTCCAGTACTGTGCGCTTTCGTCCCCGGACGGTTCCCGCCGTTTTTCTCCTCCCACAGGAAACCCCCCTTGAACAATCTCGACTTCAGCGCCCAGCCGCTGTTCTCCTGGTACGTCGTCCTGCTGGCGCTCAGCGGCCTCATCATGCTCGTCCTCGGGGTACTGCCCCTCGGCGGCCTGAAGGTCGGCCTGCGGATCCTCAACATCGTCGTCGGCGTCGGGTTCCTGGGGTACGCCTACTACCTCGCGTTCGTCTTCGAGGGCGGCGAGTACACCATCTTCTTCAAGGCGTTCATCCTTCCGGTCGCCATGATCGTCGCCACCGTGAAGGCCATCGTCGAGCGCAGCAACGCGAAGAACCAGCCGACCCCGCCGGCCGGTGCGTTCAACCCGAACGCGCCGTACAACCCCAATGCGCCGTACAACCCCAACGCCGCGCAGCAGGCCGGGTTCAACCCGTACGCCCAGCAGGCCGGCCAGCCCCAGGCCGCCCAGCCCGTGCCGCCGCAGGCCGCCGCGCCCTACCAGCCGGGTGCGCCGGCCCAGCCGGTCGCGGACAACCCGTACGCCCAGCCGCAGCCGCCGCAGCAGCCGGCCGGCTGAGTCGCCGCACCACGGCCGAAGGCCCGTCCGTCCCCGCTCCGCAGCGGGTGACGGACGGGCCTTCGGCCGTACCGGGTCAGTTTCCGGCGCTCCGGACGGCGTTTCGGCGGCGGGCCACGACCAGAGTGCCGATGCCGAGGGCGATCGCGGTCGCGCCGGTGATCGCCATCGGGGCGGAGGAGGAGCCGCCGCCGGTGGAGGCGAGCCGGGTGGCGACCGGGGCCGGGGCGGCCTGCGCGGTGTCGGCCGCCGTGCTCGGTACGCCGGTGGTGACCTGCGCGGCCGGGACGGCGGCGGGGGCGGTGGCCGGGCCGGTGGAAGGGTCGGCCTCCGGCCGGGTGGTGGCCGGGACCGTGCCGGTGGCGGGCGTGCTGGGGGCCGGGGTGCCGGTGGCGTCCACCGGGCCCGCGATGGTGAAGTCGGCCTTCGGGCTGGACGCCTCGGCCGCGCTCTCGCCGGTGCCGGGCAGGGTGCCCGCGAGGGCGACCAGGGACTCGGCGAGGGCCGGAGCGTCCTTGGTGAAGGCCAGCCGGACGTTGATCGCCCTGCTCCCGCCCTTCGGCAGGGTGATGACGTCGGCGTCCTTGCTACCGGTCCGCAGGCCCAGGTAGAGCCAGTTCGGGTGGTCCGAGTCGCCTCCGGGAGTGCCCTCCAGCCAGTCCCCGTTCGGTGCCTGGAACTCGAACTTCACCGTCCCCGAGGGGAGGACGGTCCGCCCCTGGAACACGACCGCGGGCACGATCCGGAGGTCCTTGTCGCTGCTGTTGGTGAGGACCAGCCCGAACGGCTTCGCCTCCGTGCCCGCCGTGAAGACGGCGGGCACCCCGTAGAGCCTGACGTCCGCCGTGGCGGCGGGCGTGGTCGCCGGGGTGGTCGGCGTGACCGCCGGGGCGATCACCAGGTTCGAGTAGCCGCTCATCGCGAACGAGGTGCGCTGCTCCGGCGGCAGCGTGGGGTCCGAGGCCACGGTGTTGAAGCCCGGCGTCACCCGCCCGCCCGGGGCGTCGGCGGTGACGGTGAGCCGCAGGCGGTAGGCGACCTCGGCGCCGGGCGCCAGGTGCGGCCCGGCGGTCCGGTCGATGTCCCAGAGGCCACCTGCGATCCCGCCGCTCGGCGTGGCGTCCTTCCACTGCGTACTGCCGGGCGCCTGGTACTCCAGCTTGAACTGGCTCGGCTTGCTGCCGATGCCCGTGTCCGCGATCGTGAAGACCGACCCCAGCACGTCCACCTCGTGGTCGGCGGTGTTCCTGAGGGTCGCGGAGAACTCGATCGGCGCGCCACCCGCCTTGACCGTCTCGGGCAGGCCGACGAGGGCGACGGTGACCGGCGAGGAGGCCTGGGTGCCCTGGGTCGCACCGGCGGAGCTCGGGGCCGCGAGGGCAGCGGGGGCCGAGGCGAGGGCGACGCCGGAGAGCAGGGCGGCCGTGGCGGCCGCGGCGAGGATTCTGCGGGGCTGATTGCGCAAGGGGAACCTCACGGAGGAATTCGGGCGTAACCCGGAAAGAGTGCGAAATCGCAGGCGTGAGGGGCCTGTTGAGGCCGTACAGGCGCCGCCGAATGCCCCCCACCAGCAGCGACCGCGGAATCATATCCCCCGGGTCGGACGGCCCGGCGAACGGGCCCTCCGCACCCGCACTCACCGGGCCGGACGGGCCGCCTGGCCGCCGGGCGCCCTGCCGGTCTCCGGGGCACCCCTGAGGCGGACCCCGAGGCGGGCCTACGCCTTCCCGGTGACCCGCCGGGGTCGGGAATCGCCTGGCGGGCGGAGGATTCCGAGCCGTCGGCGGCGGAGCATGGAACTACGCCCGCCGGACCGACCGGCCCGGGCGGCAAGCCAAGGAGTCCTTCATGACCGCCCGCCTCGCCCGTCCCCGCCACAACCGCGTCATCGCCGGCGTCTGCGCCGGGATCGCCGAACGCTTCGGCATGGCGCCGTTCACCGTCCGGCTGATCTTCCTGCTCTCCTGCCTGCTGCCCGGCCCGCAGTTCCTGGTCTACCTGGCGCTGTGGGTGCTGCTCCCCCAGGAGCCGTGAGGCCGTACGGGCGGGCACGGTGACGGGCCGCCCGCCCCCGGGGTGTCCGGGGGCGGGCGGCCCGTCGTCGTTCCGGTGGCCGGGATCAGCCGCCCAGTCCGGGAAGGATGCCGGTCAGCCCGCCGACCGGGGTCTTGTCCAGGCCGGGGATGGACGGGACGGCGGCGCGCTGCTGGGTGACACCGGCGATCGGGGTGGCGTCGGCGGGGGCGGCCCGACCGACGGTCGGGGCCAGGGTGCCGAGCGTGCCGGCGACCTTGTCGCCGCCGGGCAGCTTGGCGGCGGTGTCGGTGACCGCACCGGTCACCGCGGGGTTCGTCACCGCGCCGGTGGGCAGCCCGAGGCCGCCGGCCGCCTGCCCGGCCGCGGAGGCGGTGCCTGCGCCGACCGCCGCGATGGCGATGCCGAGCGCCGCGGTGCCGGCGGCCTTGAGAGCCTGCTTCATGGTTCGTCCCCTTGGGTCCTCGTCGGTGGCCGACATCGCGCGGCCGGGCGGACGGGCGACCGCCGCCACGACCTGTCAGCAATGACTGGCACACCGTAGTGACAGGGTTGCGCGAGCACCAAAGGGCGTTCACTCACTCGAGTGACTAGTCAGATGAACGCCAACCTCCTTGCCCGGAAGCGGCGTTCACCCGACCGCGGGGACGCGCCGGCTCAGTTGCGGCCGGTGCCCGCGCTGAACAGCCACTCCGCCTTCAGCTCGGCGTAGCCCGGCTTGATCACGTCGTTGATCATCGCCAGTCGCTCGTCGAAGGGCAGGAACGCGGACTTCATGGCGTTCACCGTGAACCACTCCATGTCGCCCAGCGTGTACCCGAAGGCGTCCACCAGGTGCCCGAACTCCCGGCTCATGCTGGTGCCGCTCATCAGCCGGTTGTCGGTGTTCACGGTAACCCGGAACTTCAGCCGGCTGAGCAGCCCGATCGGGTGCTCGGCGTACGAAGTGGCCGCCGCCGTCTGGAGGTTGGAGGTCGGGCACATCTCCAGCGGGATGCGCTTGTCGCGCACGTACGCGGCCAGCCGGCCGAGCTCGACGCTGCCGTCCTCGTTGACCGTGATGTCGTCCACGATCCGCACGCCGTGGCCGAGCCGGTCGGCGCCGCAGCACTGCAGGGCCTCCCAGATCGACGGCAGGCCGAAGGCCTCGCCCGCGTGGATGGTGAAGTGGTTGTTCTCGCCCTTGAGGTAGTCGAAGGCGGCCTGGTGGCGGGTGGGGGGGTAGCCGGCCTCGGCGCCCGCGATGTCGAAGCCGACGACGCCCTGGTCGCGGTGGCGGTTGGCCAGCTCGGCGATCTCCTGGGAGCGGGCGGCGTGCCGCATCGCGGTGATCAGGGTGCCGATGCGGATCCGGTTGCCGGCCGCGCGGGCGTTGGCCTCGCCGAGGCGGAAGCCCTCCTGGACGGCCTCGACGACCTCGTCCAGGGTCAGGCCGCCCTCCAGGTGCTGCTCGGGGGCGTAGCGGACCTCGGCGTACACGACGCCGTCGGCGGCCAGGTCCTCGGCGCAGTCTGCGGCGACCTTGATCAGGGCCTCGCGGGTCTGCATCACGGCGCAGGTGTGCGCGAAGGTCTCCAGGTAGCGGACCAGCGAGCCGGAGTCGGCGGCCTCGCGGAACCACTCGCCGAGTTCCTTGACGTCGGTGGTGGGGAGACCTTCGTAGCCGGTCGCGGCCGCGAGTTCGACCACGGTCTCCGGGCGCAGTCCGCCGTCGAGGTGGTCGTGCAGCAGGACCTTCGGCGCGCGGCGGATCTGGTCGGGGGTGGGAATGCGCGGGCCCGTGCCCGCGGTGGTGACGGGGATCTGCTTCTCCATTGCGGAAATATAGCCCCTACGCGCGTAGACCGCCTACTGCGGACACCACCGGATGGTCCAAAGTCCGCCCGGAATTCCTCCTCCCGGTCCATACGATCCGCCAAATCAGTCGTGGTGCAGCAGCCGCCCCCGCCGGGACAGCACGAAGTCCCGGAACGCCGCGACCGGCGGCGTCAGCGGCCGCCCCGTCGCCCAGGCCAGGCCGATCGCCCGCCGGGTCCGCGGCGCGGTCACCTCCAGCTCCACCACCCCCGGCCGCGGCACCAGGGCCGGCGGCAGCAGCGCCACCCCCAGCCCGGCCGCCACCAGCCCGCGCAGGGTCTCGGTCTCCTCCCCCTCGAACGCCAGCCGGGGCACGAACCCGGCCCGGGCGCAGAAGCCGTCCGTGATCATGCGCAGCCCGTACCCCTGCTCCAGGCCGACGAACGGCTCCTCGGCCACCTCGGCCAGCCGGATCCGCCGACGCCCGGCCAGCCGGTGGTCGGCCGGGACGACCAGGTGCAGCCGCTGCTCGTCCAGCGGGCGGGCGGTGAAGGCCGGGTCCTCCGGCAGCGGCGCCACCAGGCACAGGTCCAACTCGCCCGCCCGCAACCGCTCCAGCATCGCCATGCCGTAGTCCTGCACCAGCTGGAACCGCACCTGCGGGTGCGCCGCCCGGAACCCGCGCAGCAGCGCCGGGACGGCGTCCGGCCCCATCGTGTGCAGGAAGCCGAAGGCCACCCGCCCCGCCGCCGGATCCGCCTCCGCCCGGGCCGCCTCCGCGCCGCGCTCCAGCTCCGCCAACGCCCGCTCCACCGAGGCCAGCAGCAGCCTGCCCGCCCTGGTCAGCCGGACCGTACGGCCCTGACGGGCCAGCAGGTCCACCCCCAGCTCCTCCTCCAGCCGGGCCACCGCGCGCGACAGCGTCGGCTGCGGCACCCCGAGCAGCGCCGCCGCCTGCGTCACGTGCTCCAGCCGGGCCACCGCGGCGAACTGCGCCAGCCGGGGCGCCAGCAGCACGGCGGGCTCGTCCGGCCCCAACTCGGCCGTCCGGTACCGCTGCTCCGTTCCGTCCGACACATCCGCCACGGCCATCCGCCCCTCACCTCGACTCATACGCCAGTGCATCGATCATCCACTCTTCATGCATTGGACGCATCAACCGCGCCGGGCCTACCGTCGACGACATGCAGCCCTCCGATACCAGGGCATCCGCGCCCGCCCCGGATGCCTCCACCGCCCGCACCCCCGGCACCTCCGGCACCCCGGCCCTCGGCCACGACGACCGGCACCGCCCCGGCCAGCGCGACTTCCGCCGCGCCAACCTCGCTCTCTTCGCCGCCGGCATCGCGACCTTCGTCCTGCTCTACTCCACCCAGGGCCTGCTGCCGGTCCTCTCGGCCGACCTCGACCTCACCCCCGGCCAGGCCAGCTGGACGGCCTCCGCCGCCACCCTCGGCCTCGCCCTCGGGCTGCTCCCCGCCAGCGCGCTGTCCGACCGCTACGGCCGCACTGCGGTGATGACGGCCTCCACCCTCGCCGCCTCCGCCCTGGCCGTCGCCCTGCCCTTCGCGCCCGACCTCACCACCCTCGTCGCGCTGCGCGTCATCCAGGGCGCCGCGCTCGCCGGCCTGCCCGCCACCGCGATGGCCTACCTCGCCGAGGAGGTCCACCCCAGCGCGCTGGCCTCCGCGATGGGCCTGTACGTGGCCGGCAACAGCATCGGCGGCATGGGCGGCCGACTGCTCTCCGGCTGGACCGCCGCGGCCCTCGGCTGGCGCTGGGGCCTGGCCGCCTCCGCCGCCCTCGCCCTGCTCGCCGCGCTCGCCTTCCGGCTGCTGATCCCCGCCGCCCGACACTTCACCCCGGCCCCGGTGGACGCCCGCGCCCTCGCCCGTACGGTCGGCCGGCACCTGCGCAACCCGCTGCTGGTGCGGCTGTACGCGCTCGGGATGCTGTTCATGGCGGTGTTCGGCGCCGTCTACAACACCGTCGGCTACCGCCTGATCGCCGCCCCGTTCCACCTGCCGGAGTCGATCGCCGCCTCGATCTTCGTGGTCTACCTGGTCGGCACCGGCACCTCCGCTGCGGCCGGGCGCCTCACCGCCCGCCTCGGCCGCCGCGGCGCCCTCTACGTCGCCATCGGCGTCACCGCCGCCGGCCTGCTGCTCTCGCTCGCCGACTCACTGCTCTGCGCCCTGCTCGGCCTGGTCCTGATCACCGCCGGATTCTTCGCCGGCCACGCCACCGCCTCCGCCGCCGTCGGCCGCACCGCCACCGAGGGCCGCGCCCAGGCCTCCGCGCTCTACCTGATCGCCTACTACCTCGGCAACAGCCTCGGCGGCACCGTCGGCGCCGACGCCTACCACTCCACCGGCTGGCCCGGCGCCGCCACCGTCGGCCTCACCGCCATGGCGCTGGCCGCCGGGGTGACGCTCTACGCCACCCACCAGGCGCACACCACGAGGCGAGCGGTCGCTCGCGGACGCTTGACAGTGGACGCCGATACGCTCCGGACATGAGCATCGATCCTGCCGTGTACACCAGGCTGCTCGGGATCGCGGATCAGCTGCCGAGGGTGCCGGGGACAGGGAAGATCGAGATCGCCGACGGTCAGATCGTCATGACGATGTCGCCGGTGAAGCGCCACGAGCTCGCCGTGCTGCGCATCGCCCGACAGCTCAACGCCCAGCTGCCGTCCCCGCACCGGCACCGGCATCGTGCATTCCGAACTGGGCTACGAGTCCCGCGAGAAGTTCGTCTTCGGCGACAAGATCGCCGTCGGCCCCTGGACCATCGACACCAGCGGTCTGCTCACGTACGCCTGATCCGGCGTACGTGAGCAGACCTCAGGCCCCTCAGGCGATGCGGTCCAGCACGATCGGGTTCGGGGTGAACTCCGTGCCCGCCGGGGCGACGGTGATGCCGCCCGCCAGCGCCTCGATGGCGTAGTCGTAGCGCTCCGGGGTGTCGGTGTGGAGGGTCAGCAGGGGCTGGCCGGCCACCACGGTGTCACCGGGCTTGGCGTGCATCTCGACGCCGGCGCCGGCCTGGACCGGGTCCTCCTTGCGGGCGCGGCCGGCGCCCAGGCGCCAGGCGCAGACGCCGATGGCGTAGGCGTCCAGCTCGGTGAGCACGCCGGAGGCGGGCGCGGGGATGACGTGCTGCTCACGGGCGACCGGGAGCGGGGCGTCGACGTCGCCGCCCTGGGCGGCGATCATGCGGCGCCAGTGGTCCATCGCGGAGCCGTCGCGGAGGGCGTCGGCCGGGTCCTTGCCGTGCACGCCGGCCGCGGCGAGCATCTCGCGCGCGAGCGCGAGGGTGAGCTCGACGACGTCGGCCGGGCCGCCGCCGGCCAGGACCTCGACGGACTCGCAGACCTCCAGCGCGTTGCCCGCGGTGAGGCCGAGCGGGGTGGACATGTCGGTGAGCAGGGCGACGGTGTTGACCCCGGCGGTGGTGCCCAGGCCCACCATCGTGCGGGCGAGCTCGCGGGCGTCGTCGAGGTTCTTCATGAAGGCGCCGGAGCCGACCTTGACGTCCAGCACGAGTGCGCCGGTGCCCTCGGCGATCTTCTTGGACATGATCGAGGAGGCGATCAGCGGGATGGCCTCGACGGTGCCGGTGACGTCGCGCAGCGCGTACAGCTTCTTGTCGGCGGGCGCGAGGCCGTCGCCGGCCGCGCAGATGACCGCGCCCGCGTCGCGCAGCACGTCCATCATCTCGTCGTTGGACAGCAGGGCGCGCCAGCCGGGGATGGACTCCAGCTTGTCCAGGGTGCCGCCGGTGTGGCCCAGACCGCGGCCGGACAGCTGCGGAACGGCGGCGCCGCAGGCGGCGACCAGCGGGGCGAGCGGGAGGGTGATCTTGTCGCCGACGCCGCCGGTGGAGTGCTTGTCGCTGGTGGGCAGCGGCAGCGAGGAGAAGTCCATCCGGACGCCCGAGCGGATCATCGCCTCGGTCCAGCGGCTGATCTCGTGCGGCTTCATGCCGTTCAGCAGGATCGCCATGGCCAGCGCGGACATCTGCTCGTCGGCGACCTCGCCGCGGGTGTAGGCGTCGATGACCCAGTCGATCTGAGCGTCGCTCAGCTCTCCGCGGTCGCGCTTGGTCCTGATGACGGAGATGGCGTCCATGCGTGCTCCAAGAGGGGTTCAGATGCGTCAAACATATGCGGCAAATGCGAAGAGTGCCGCGAGATGACCGGGTTCCGGCCCACTCGCGACACTCTACGCGCGTAACAGAAAGAGAGGCTAGAGCCGCTCCGGCCCGAACGCGTCGGGCAGGACCTCGCTCATCGGTTTCACCCCGGAGGCCAGCTCTATCAGCAGCCCGGGGCCGCCGTGCTCGTACAGCAGCTGGCGGCAGCGCCCGCACGGCATCAGCAGTTCGCCCGCGCCGTCGACGCAGGTGAAGGCGACCAGCCGGCCGCCGCCGGAGGCGTGCAGCGCGGACACCAGCCCGCACTCGGCGCACAGCCCGAGCCCGTACGAGGCGTTCTCCACGTTGCAGCCGCTGACCAGCCGGCCGTCGTCCACCAGCGCCGCCGCGCCGACCGGGAACTTGCTGTACGGGGCGTACGCGTGGCTCATCGCCTCGCGCGCCGCCTCGCGCAGCCGCGCCCAGTCGATCACGGGGGCCGTCACTTGCCCTGGCCCTTGCGGTAGATCTGGCCGTCGGCCTTGGGCATCCGCAGTCGCTGCGACGCCAGCGAGAGCACCACCAGGGTGATCACGTACGGCGTGGCGACGATCAGCGGACGCTGCACCTCGTCGGTCAGCGCGTACCAGGCGCCCAGGCCGCCGGCCACCACGAGGGAGATCACCGTCGCGGTGAACTTGCGGCGGTACAGCTGCCACAGGGCGAGCAGCGCCATCGCGATCGCGACGATCAGGATCAGCACGTGGACCGACTCCGGGTCGCGCAGCTGGAGGCTGTCGGTGAAGCCGAACAGGCCGGCGCCCATGGCGAGACCGCCGGGCATCCAGTTGCCGAAGATCATCGCCGCGAGGCCGATGAAGCCGCGGCCCAGGGTCTGGCCGTCCTTGTAGAAGTGCGCGGCGACCAGCGAGAGGTACGCGCCGCCGAGGCCCGCGAAGGCGCCGGAGGCGATGACCGCCATGTACTTGTACTTGTAGACGTTGACGCCCAGCGACTCGGCCGCGGTCGGGTTCTCACCGCAGGAGCGCAGCCGCAGGCCGAAGACCGTGCGCCAGAGCAGGAAGTAGCTGACCACGATCAGCACGGCGGCCAGCACCACGACCACCGAGAGGTTGGTGACCAGGCCGCCGAGCACGCCGGCGATGTCGGAGACCAGGAACCAGTGGTGGTTCTCGATGGTCTTCAGGCCCGAGGACAGCCCCGGAACGGTGATGTACGGCAGCGGATCCGCCGGCGGGGACTGGTTCGCCCCGGCACCGGCCGAGATGTAGTCCCTGTAGTAGATCCGGTTGACGTACGCGCAGATGCCGGGGATCAGCAGGTTGATGCCGACGCCGGAGACGATGTGGTCGACGCCGAAGGTGACGGTGATGATCGCGTGCAGCAGACCGCCGAGCGCACCGCCGAGCATGCCGGCCAGCAGACCGACCCACGGGTTGACCAGGTAACCGGCCCAGGCGCCGCAGAAGGTGCCGGCGACCATCATGCCTTCGAGGCCGATGTTGACCACGCCGGCCCGCTCGGACCAGAGACCGCCCAGACCGGCCATGCCGATCGGCACGGCGGAGCCGAGCGCCGCGGTGACCTGACCGGAGGAGGTCAGCGAGTGGTTGCCGGTGGCCATGCCCACGGCGGCGAACAGGACCAGGGCGCCCGCGATCAGGAGCAGGACGACCGGCCAGGACAGCTTGTGCTTCTTCGCGGGTGCGCCCGACGCCTTCGGACGAGCAGCAGTCGCCGTACTCATGCGGACACCTCCTTCTTCTCAGTGGCCGCGGCCTGGGCGGCGAGCTGGGCGCCGACCTTCTGCTGCTGGCGCTTCAGGCCGTAGCGGCGCACCAGCTCGTACGCGACGACGACGCAGATGACGATGGTGCCCTGCATGACCGCGACGATCTCGAACGGGAAGCCGCCCTGCAGCGGCAGCTGCGAGCCGGTGGAGTCCAGGAACGCGAACAGCAGCGCGGCGAAGGCCATCCCGATCGGGCTGTTCCGGCCGAGCAGGGCGATCGCGATGCCCAGGAAGCCGAGGCCGCTCTGGAAGCTCTGCCCGTAGTAGTACGAGTTCTGCAGCAGCTCGGGCAGGCCGATCAGACCGGCGATCGCGCCGGAGACCACCATCGAGATGACGACCATCTTCTTGACGTTCACACCGGACGCGGTCGCGGCGGACTCCGAGCGGCCGGTGGCGCGCAGGTCGAAGCCGAAGCGGGTGCGGGTCAGGGTGAACTGGAAGAGCACACCGACCAGGGCGGCGACGAAGATGAAGCCCCAGAGGTCGCCACCGGCGGTGGGAATGCTGAAGAAGTGGCTGGAGTCCGAGACCGGGTCGGTCTGGATCGAGTTGCTGGTGCTGCTGGCCTCGGGCGCGAAGACGCCGGGGACGAGCAGCAGACCGACGATCGCGACCGAGATCGAGTTCAGCATGATGGTCGAGATGACCTCGCTGACCCCGCGGTAGACCTTCAGCAGACCGGCGATGCTCGCGTACAGACCGCCGACCAGCATGGCGGTGATCAGCAGCAGCGGGATCTGGATGAACGACGGCAGGTTGACCTGGGCACCGACGAAGGCCGCGAACAGCGCCGCGATCCGGTACTGGCCCTCGACGCCGATGTTGAACAGGTTCATCCGGAACCCGAACGCGGCGGCCGCGGCGGCCAGGTAGTAGGTGGTGGCCCGGTTGAGGATCAGCACCTGGCCGTCCGACTTGGTGGCGAACGTGATCATCACGTTCCACGCGTCGAACGGGTTCTTGCCCGAGGTCGCCAGCAGGACGGAGCAGATCGCGACGGACAGCACGACCGCGAGCACCGGCGCGGCCAGTGCGAGCACGATCCGCTCACCGCTGATCCGCTGCGCGAAGCTGCGCTTGGCGGCGGGGTTGGGACTGGTCATGGGTTACTCCCCCGCCTGCGGCTTGTCGGCGGTGTCGGTGTGCGGGTGCTCGGCCTCGGCCTCGGTGCCCTCCGCGGCGACGGCCTGCGCCTCGGCGACGACCTCCGGCTCGGACTCCAGGTGGCCGGCGGCGGCACCGGTCATCGCGGTGCCGAGGTCCTCGGCGGTGACGGTGGCCGGGTCGGCGTCGGCGACCAGGCGGCCGCGGTAGATGACCCGGATGGTGTCGGAGAGGCCGATCAGCTCGTCCAGGTCGGCCGAGATCAGCAGGACGGCCAGACCCTCGCGCTGGGCGGACCGGATGTGCTCCCAGATCTGGGACTGCGCGCCGACGTCCACGCCGCGGGTCGGGTGGGCGGCGATCAGCAGCTTGGGCTGGTGGCTCATCTCGCGGCCGATGATCAGCTTCTGCTGGTTGCCGCCGGAGAGCGAGGCCGCGGTGACCTCGATGCCGGGGGTGCGGACGTCGTACTCCCGGACGATCCGCAGGGTGTCCTCGCGGGCCGCGGCGGGCTTGAGCAGCAGACCGCCGGAGTTGGGCTCCTCGGTGACGTGGCCGAGGATCCGGTTCTCCCAGAGCGGGGCCTCCAGCAGCAGGCCGTGCTTGTGGCGGTCCTCGGGGATGTAGCCGATGCCGGCCTCGCGGCGGGCCCGGGTCTGGGTGCCGGAGAGGTCCTTGCCGTCCAGGGTGACGGTGCCGCCGTCCAGCGGCAGCATGCCCATGATGGCCTCGACCAGTTCGGCCTGACCGTTGCCCTCGACACCGGCGATGCCGAGGATCTCGCCCTTGTGGATGCGCAGCGAGATGTCGTCCAGGACGACGCGTTCGATGCCCTCGGCGTCGGTCTTGGCGATCCGCAGGTTCTCGACCTTGAGCATCTCGGCCGTGGTGACGGTCGACTCGCGGCTCTCCGGGGAGGGCAGCTCGGCGCCGACCATCATCTCGGCCAGCTGCCGGGCGGTGACCGCCTTCGGGTCGGCGTCGCCGACCGTGGTGCCGCGCCGGATGACGCTGATCGCGTCGGCCACCGCCAGCACCTCGTGCAGCTTGTGCGAGATGAAGATGACCGTGACGCCCTCGGACTTGAGCTCGCGCAGGTTGTCGAACAGCGCGTCGACCTCCTGCGGGACGAGCACGGCCGTGGGCTCGTCGAGGATCAGGATCTTGGCGCCGCGGTACAGCACCTTGAGGATCTCGACGCGCTGGCGGTCGGCGACGCCGAGGTCCTCGACCAGGGCGTCCGGGCGCACGCCCAGGCCGTACTGGTCGGAGAGCTCCTTGATCTTCGCCTTCGCCTTGGCACCGATGCCGTGGAGCTTCTCGCCGCCGAGGACGACGTTCTCCAGCACGGTGAGGTTGTCGGCGAGCATGAAGTGCTGGTGCACCATGCCGATGCCGCGGGCGATGGCGTCGCCGGGGGTGTGGAACTCGCACTGCTCGCCGTTGATCGCGATGGTGCCCTCGTCCGGCCGTTGCATGCCGTAGAGGATCTTCATCAGCGTCGACTTGCCGGCGCCGTTCTCGCCCATCAGGGCGTGCACGGTGCCGGTGCGGACGGTGAGGTTGATGTCGTGGTTGGCCACGACGCCGGGGAAGCGCTTGGTGATGCCGCGCAGTTCGACGGCCGCTGTCGCCGTCCCCGCGCTGGGGGTGCCGTCCTTGCGCAGGGGGACGGGGTCTGATGCGGTGATGGCGATCTCCTGGTGGTCTGGAGGCGCGTCGTTGCGCTCGGAGGGCCAAAGGGGGGAAACGGGGGGACGGAACGGGGCCCGGGGGTACGCGTTGAGCGCACCCTGCCGGGCCCCTCCCGTGAACTGTGTCGATCGTCGCGCTACCGGGCAGGCGGCAGGCGCAGGTCGCGTCCGAGACGCGCGGACCTCAGGAGGTCGGCGCGGTCGGGATGGTGGTGGCGCCGCTGGTGATGGCGTCGCTGGCGGCCTTCAGCTTGTCCTGGATGTCGTCGATCTTGCCGCCGGTGGTGGCGAGCGAGACACCGTTGGCCTTCAGGTCGAAGAGCTTGATGCCGGAGAACGGCGAGCCCTTCTTGACCGAGTCGATGTACGCGTAGACCGCGTTGTCGACGTTCTTGACCATCGAGGTCAGGATGCTGCCCTTGAACTTCGCCAGGGCCGGCTGGCTGGCCTGGTCGGAGTCGACGCCGATGGCGTACTTGCCCGCGTTGGCGACGGCCTCGATGGCGCCGTTGCCGGAGGAGCCGGCGGCGGAGTAGATGACGTCCGCGCCCTTGTCGAGCTGGCCCTGCGCGGCCTCCTTGCCCTTGTCGGGCGAGTTGAAGCCGGAGAAGTCCGGGGGCGTGGTGAGGTAGGTCGTCTCGATCTGGATGTTCGGGTCGACGGACTTGGCGCCCGCCTTGTAACCGGCCTCGAACTTCTTGATCAGCTCGGACTGCACACCACCGATGAAACCGATGTGGTGGGCCTTCGACTTGTTGGCCGCGGCGACACCGGCGAGGTACGAACCCTCCTGCTCGGCGAAGAGCAGCGAGGTGACGTTGGACGGCTGGTCCTTGTCGTTCGAGTCGATGATCGCGAACTTGACGTTCGGGTTGTCCTTCGCGACCTTGTCGACCGCCTGCTGGTACACGAACCCGACGGCGACGATGGTCTTGTAGCCACCGTCGATCAGGTTCTTGAGGCGGGTCTCCTTGTCGGCCTCGGCCTCACCGGTCTTGGCCTCGGCCTCGGTGACGTTGACGCCCAGGTCGGCCTTGGCCTTGTCCAGACCACGCGCGGCGGAGTCGTTGAAGGACTGGTCGCCACGGCCGCCGATGTCGTAGGCCATACCGACCTTGAGGGCGTCGGAGGACGAGCCGGAGGAGGCGTTGGTGTCAGTGCTCTTTGCGCCGCAAGCGGCGAGCGAGGCCATGCCCAGGGAACCCGAGAGCACAACCGCGGCGAGCTTCATTGAACGGCGCAAGGGAGTATCTCCTTCTCACACGCACCCGTTTAGCGTGGTCGGACGCCACCGTAACGCGCGTAGAACACGGTTGTGTTACGGGCTGCCAGAGCATTCGGGTTGTTATCAAACCGTGGTCTGAAGGCCCGCCGAAGGCTCTTTTCCCGTGCGCGGACGGTGATCCGAGTCTTGGTCCGGCCCAGTTTACGGAACCTTTCCGGAACTCCGGATCTCGACAACCAGGCCACGGGCCGGCCACCCACCCCCGCCGAACGGTCAGGCCCGGTCGTCCTCCAGGGCCAGCGCCGAGAACAGCTCCACACCCACGCCGATCGCCCGCTCGTCCACGTCGAACCGGCCCTGGTGCAGGTCACGGACGGTGGCCTCGCCGGGAGCGCGGACGCCGAGGCGGGCCAGCGCGCCCGGGGCGTGCTCCAGGTACCAGGAGAAGTCCTCGCCACCCAGGCTCTGTTCGGTGCCCTCGACCACCTCGGCGCCGTCCTGACCGAACCGGGCGGTCATCGCCGCCTCCAGTTGCGCGACCGAGACCGCCTCGTTGACCACCGGTGGCACCCCGCGGTGGTAGTCCAGCGTCCACTTGGCCCGGTAGGTCTCGGCGAGCTTGGCGATCAGCTCGTGCAGCAGGTCCGGCGCCTCGCGCCAGCCGGCCAGCTCCAGGCAGCGGACGGTGCCCTCCAGTTCGGCGTGCTGCGGGATGACGTTGGCCGCGGAGCCGGAGGCGATCCGGCCCCAGGCCAGGCTGACGCCCCAGCGCGGGTCCATCCGGCGGGCCAGCGCGCCCGGGAGGTCGGCGGCCATCCGGGCGATCGCGGTCACCAGGTCGGTGGTCAGGTGCGGGCGGGCGGTGTGCCCGCCGGGGCCGTCCAGGTGCAGCACCAGCCGGTCGCAGGCCGAAGTGATCGCGCCGACCCGCAGGGCGATCCGGCCGACCTCCACCTTCGGGTCGCAGTGCACCGCGAAGATCCGGCCGACGCCGTCCATCCCGCCCGCCTTGATGACGTCCAGCGCGCCGCCCGGCATGACCTCCTCGGCCGGCTGGAACACCAGCCGGACCGGGCGGCGCAGCTCACCGCCGCGGACGGCCTCGGCCAGCAGCAGGCCGGTTCCGAGCACCACGGAGGTGTGCACGTCGTGGCCACAGGCGTGGGCCCGGCCGGGGACGGTCGAGCGGTACGGGACGTCGGTCTTGGCGTCGTCGATCGGCAGCGCGTCGATGTCGGCGCGGAAGGCCAGGAACCCGGTGCCCGGGGCGGTGCCGGGGGGCACGACGTCGACCAGCAGACCGGTGCCGCCGGGGAGCACCCGCGGCTCCAGGCCCGCCGCCACCAGCCGGTCGCGCAGCAGGTTGGTGGTGCGGAACTCCTGGCGCCCCAGCTCCGGGTGCCGGTGCAGGTCACGGCGGAAGGCGATCAGCTCGGGCTCCAGCCTCCGGACCCGGGCGCGCAGATCGGCGGCAGGTCGTGCGACGGCGAGGGTGGTGCCCGGCTGAGCGGGCTCAGGACGGTTCATCTCCCCAAGACTAGGCCCGTTGGGGGGTTTTGGCCCGACTTCCGGAAAACTAGTCCCCGGATGGGCGCATACCGGTCGGACAGATGGGTATGACATCTCGTTTCAGCCGCCTTCCCCGGATTGCTTGCCCTGTGCAACGACCCCCCGGGCCGGTGGTCACGGTCGCTCCGGGTCCGTCGGTCGCCGACGGCCGCCGGCGACCGACGGCCCCCGGGAGTCCCGGAACCGGTCAGAAGCGCTCCACCGGGGTGTACGTGCCCCACACCCCTCGCAGCGCGTCGCAGACCTCGCCGACGGTGGCCCGGGCGGCCAGCGCCTCCTTCATCGGGTACAGCACGTTCTCCGGGCCCTCCGCGGTGCGGCGCAGCGCGTCCAGCGCCCGGGTGACGGCGGTCGAGGAGCGGTCCGCCCGCAGCCGGGCCAACCGCTCGGTCTGCTGCCGCTCGATCGCCGGATCCACCCGCAACGGCTGGTACGGCTCCTCCTCGTCCAACCGGAAGCGGTTGACGCCGACCACCGTGCGCTCGCCGGAGTCGGTCTCCTGCTGGAGGCGGTAGGCGGTGCGCTCGATCTCGCCCTTCTGGAAGCCCCGCTCGATCGCGGCCACCGCGCCGCCCTGCTCCTCGACCCGGGCCATCAGCGCCAGCACGGCGGTCTCCACGGCATCGGTCAACGACTCGACCGCGTACGAGCCGGCGAAGGGGTCGACGGTGGCGGTCACGTCGGTCTCGTGGGCGAGCACCTGCTGGGTGCGCAGGGCGAGCCGGGCGGCCTTCTCGGTGGGCAGTGCGATCGCCTCGTCGAAGCTGTTGGTGTGCAGCGACTGGGTGCCGCCGAGCACCGCGGCGAGCGCCTGCACCGAGACCCGGACCAGGTTCACCTCGGGCTGCTGGGCGGTCAGCTGCACCCCGGCGGTCTGGGTGTGGAAGCGCAGCATCTGCGAGCGGGGGTCCTTCGCACCGAACTCCTCCCGCATGATCCGGGCCCAGATCCGCCGGGCGGCGCGGAACTTGGCGACCTCCTCCAGGAGCGTGGTGCGGGCCACGAAGAAGAAGGAGAGCCGGGGCGCGAAGTCGTCCACGGCCATCCCGGCGGCGAGCGCGGTCCGGACGTAGGCGATGCCGTTGGCCAGGGTGAAGGCGATCTCCTGGGCGGGATCGGCCCCGGCCTCGGCCATGTGGTAACCGGAGATCGAGATGGTGTTCCAGCGCGGGATCTCGGCCCGGCAGTAGCGGAACACGTCGGCGGCCAGCCGCAGCGAGGGCTGCGGCGGGAAGATGTACGTGCCGCGGGCGATGTACTCCTTCAGGACGTCGTTCTGCACCGTGCCGGTGAGCGCCGAGGGCGCCACCCCCTGGGCCTCGCCGACCAGTTGGTAGAGCAGCAGGAGCAGGGCGGCGGGCGCGTTGATGGTCATCGAGGTGGACACCTCGCCGAGCGGGATGCCGTCGAAGAGCACCGCCATGTCCTCGACGCCGTCCACGGCCACGCCCACCTTGCCGACCTCCCCGGCGGCGAGCGGTGCGTCCGAGTCGTAGCCCATCTGGGTGGGCAGGTCGAAGGCCACCGAGAGGCCCGTCCCGCCGCCCGCGATCAGCTGGCGGTAGCGGGCGTTGGACTCGGCGGCGGTGCCGAAGCCGGCGTACTGGCGCATCGTCCACGGTCGGCCGGTGTACATCGTCGGGTAGACGCCCCGGGTGTACGGGTACTCCCCCGGCCGGCCCAGCCGGGTGTCCGGGTCCCAGCCGGCCAGCGCCTCGGGGCCGTACAGGGGATCGATCGGACAGCCTGATTCCGAAAGGCGGGCTGACTCGGCGGGGCGCGGCATCGGTCCTCCACGGGGCGCGGGGTCGGTTGTCCCAACCTAGGGGCCGACCGGGCGTAAGGGGCGCCGCAGGCCGAAGGGCGCGCCGGTGTCGAAAGGAAGGGGCGGAGGAGCGCCCGGAAGCGAGAGGACGCGGAGGCGGTTGAGATGATCGGGTGAGACGACCGGATAAGCCCCAGGGAGTGGCAATGACCGAGCAGAAGGTGGCCGTGGTCACCGGTGCCAGCAGCGGAATCGGGGCGGCGACCGCCCGCCGGCTGGCCGACGAGGGCTTTGAGGTGGTGCTGACCGCCCGCCGCACCGAGCGGATCGAGGCACTGGCCAAGGAGATCGGCGAGCGCGGCGGTTCGGCCAGGGCGATCACCCTGGACGTCACCGACCGGGCCGCCGTGGACGCCTTCGCGGCCGAGGTCGGCCGGGTGGACGTCCTGGTGAACAACGCGGGCGGCGCGATCGGCGCGGAGAGCGTCGAGCACGGCGACCCGGCCGACTGGCGGGCCATGTACGAGGTGAACGTCCTCGGTGTGCTGCACGTGACCCAGGCGCTGCTGCCCGCCCTGCGCGCCACCGGCGACGGCACGGTGCTGGTGCTCTCCTCGACCGCCGCACTCGCCGCGTACGAGGGCGGCGGCGGGTACGTCGCGGCCAAGCACGCCGCGCACACCATCGCGGCCACGCTGCGGCTGGAGCTGTGCGGGGAGCCGATCCGGGTGATCGAGATCGCCCCCGGCATGGTGAAGTCGGAGGGCTTCGCGATCACCCGCTTCCGCGGCGACGAGGACAAGGCCGCCGCGGTGTACTCGGGCGTGGCCGAGCCGCTGACCTCGGAGGACATCGCGGACACCGTGGCGTGGGCGGTCACCCGGCCCGCGCACGTCAACATCGACCTGCTGGTGGTCCGCCCGCGGGCGCAGGCCGCCAACCACAAGGTGCACCGGGGCTGATCCGGAGCCCGTCGCGGCGGAGCGGCCCGGCACCCTCGATCGAACACGCGTCGTGCACGAGTGGTGCACACGTGCGATGACGATCTTCCGGGCCGCCCGCCCACGGGTTCTGCTGACCGCCGTGGCGGCGGGTACCCTGCTGCTCACCTCCGCCTGCGACGACCCGGCCACGACGGCTCAGGACAAGGCCTCCGGCACCACCGCCCCCTCCGCCGCGAGCCCCATCGCCGCCCCGACCCCGACCCCGAGGCCCAAGGGCGAGGCCGACCCGGCCCTCAAGCCGTTCTACGGCCAGCAGATCACCTGGGCGGGCTGCCCGACCGACCCCAAGGCCGAACAGGCGAAGATCGACGTCTCCGGCATGCGGTGCGGCAAGCTGCACGTCCCGCTCGACTACGCCGACCCCGCCGCCGACGCGATCGACATCGCGCTGATCAAGTACCCCGCGACCGCCGGGGACCAGCGGATCGGCTCGCTGATGGTCAACCCCGGCGGCCCCGGCGCCTCCGGCGTCGAGATGGTCAAGGACGGCGCCAAGGACTTCGACGGCACCCTGCACACCCGCTTCGACGTGATCGGCTTCGACCCGCGCGGCACCGGCGACAGCTCCCCCGTGGTCTGCTACGACGACAAGCAGCTCGACGCCGTCAACCAGACGGACGCCCCGGACGGACAACACGGTGGACGACTACACGGAGCCCGGCTGCGCCTACTGGCCGTTCAAGACCCAGGAGAAGCCGCACACCATCCGGGCCGAGGGCGCCGCCCCGATCCTGGTGGTCGGCACCACCGGGGACCCGGCCACCCCGTACTCCTCGGCCGAGAAGCTGGCCAAGGGCTTCGCCAAGGCCACCCCGCTCACCCGGGTCGGCGAGGGCCACGGGGCCTTCGGCAAGGGCAGCGCCTGCATCGACCTGGCCATGGACGCGCACCTGACCGACGGCACCATGCCGGCCGAGGGCACCCGCTGCGGCTGAGCCGCGGGCGGCGGCGTAGCGGACGGAGGCGGGAAGGGCGATGACGCGCAGGTGTCAACGTCACAACTTGATAGCTCGTCCGGATGAATTCCGCGCGCGCACTCCCCAACTGATGAGCGCTCAACTACCTTTGAGAAGCTGCCAGAACGGCTTCGAACGCCCCTCCGCAGCCCCCGCACCTCACCGCCCCACCACCCCACCGGCCCCTTCCCGCCCTCACGAGGAGGACCCGCTGGCCAGCGACATCCCGTCACAGCGGCCCGACGCCAGCACCGAGCCGACCCTCCTCGGGTTGCACCGCTTCAACGAAGCGGACGCCGGCGCCGCCGAGGAGGCCCTGTTGGCCTGCTGCGGCAGCCACCGCTGGGCCCTGCGGCTCACCGCACACCGCCCCTACCCCGACCTGGAGTCCCTGCTGGCCGCCGCCAGCGAGGCCTCGTACGACCTGCGCCCGGCCGACCTCGCCGAGGCCCTGGCCGACGAGAGCTGGATGCCGCAGCCGCTGCTCGGCATGCGCGCGCCGGGCAGCCAGGCGGCGCACACCGCGCTGCGGGCGGCCCACGCCGCGTACGAGGCCCGGTTCGGCCACGTCTTCGTGGTCTGCCTGGACGGCGTCGACCCGGAGGAGATGCTCGACACCGTGCTCTCCTCCATCCGCACCCGGCTGGCCAGCGACCCGGACGAGGAGCGGCTGATCGCGGCGGACGAGCTCCGGCGGATCGCCCTCACCCGACTGGAGCACCTGGTCGCCACCCATTCGGAGGCCGGGGCGCGCTGATCCCCGGCGCCCCCCGGTGCCGCCGGACGGCCCGTCCGTCCGGCGGCGTCCGCGTCGGACGGCACCGGCGGGCTCGATCCGCTGCCCCGGCGTGACGGATCCGTCACCCGTTGTGAGTACGCCGGGTTTGGTTCCCGCCCCACTAGGCCAGAAGTGCCTGATTGATCACACATAGGGGCCCCGGGGGCGGTTCCCGACAAGGCGTCGATAGGATGCTGGCGGCCGGTGGACCGTACCCGGCCGGGCTGACCGACACCGAAGCCGGCCGAGCCCCCAATCGCTTCCGGAGGGTTTTTCCGTGCCGGCTGGAACGCTGTACCGCGGCCGGGAAGGCATGTGGAGCTGGGTGGCTCATCGAGTCACCGGCGTCCTCATCTTCTTCTTCCTGTTCGCCCACGTCCTGGACACCGCCCTGGTGCGAGTGTCGCCGGAGTCCTACGACACCGTCATTCAGACGTACAAGACTCCGCTCGTGAACCTGATGGAGTACGGCCTGGTGGCCGCCATCCTGTTCCACGCGCTCAACGGCCTGCGCGTCGTCGCGGTGGACTTCTGGTCCAAGGGCCCGAAGTACCAGAAGCAGATGCTCTGGACCGTCGTCGGAGTCTGGGTCGTCCTGATGGCCGGCTCCTTCTACGGGATCCTGCAGCACACGCTGATCTCCTGGTTCGGGAAGTGAGCTGACCATGTCCACGGAAATCTCCGACGCGCTCGTCGTCCCCTCCAAGCAGGCGCACACCGGCAAGGGCCTCGGCACCGGCAACCCGGCCGACGCCTTCGTCATCGAGCCGCCGCGCAAGCGGACCGGGAAGACCCCGCGCCGCACCCGCACCAACTTCGAGATGCTGGCCTGGCTCTTCATGCGCCTGTCCGGCATCGTCCTGGTCGCCCTGATCCTCGGTCACCTGATCATCATGCTGATCCTGGACGGGGGCGTCTCCAAGATCGGCTTCGCCTTCGTGGCCGGCCGCTGGGCCTCGCCGTTCTGGCAGGGCTGGGACCTCCTCATGCTCTGGCTCGCCATGCTCCACGGCGCCAACGGCATGCGCCAGGTCATCAACGACTACGCCGAGAAGGACTCGACCCGGCTCTGGCTCAAGGGGCTCATGGGTACCGCCACGGTCTTCACCGTGCTGCTCGGCACCCTGGTGATCTTCACCTTCGACCCCAACATCTGAGCCGCGAGCACCATCGACCATCGGCAGAGGCCAGAGGCGAGTTAACCCCCCATGCAGATTCACCAGTACGACACCGTCATCGTCGGCGCCGGCGGCGCCGGCATGCGCGCGGCCATCGAGTCGACGCAGCGCAGCCGCACCGCCGTCCTGACCAAGCTCTACCCGACCCGGTCCCACACCGGCGCGGCCCAGGGCGGCATGTGCGCCGCCCTGGCGAACGTCGAGGAGGACAACTGGGAGTGGCACACCTTCGACACGGTCAAGGGTGGTGACTACCTGGTCGACCAGGACGCCGCCGAGATCATGTGCAAGGAGGCCATCGACGCCGTCCTCGACCTGGAGAAGATGGGCCTGCCCTTCTCCCGCACCGAGCAGGGCCGGATCGACCAGCGCCGCTTCGGCGGCCACTCCCGCAACCACGGCGAGGCCCCGGTCCGCCGCTCGTGCTACGCGGCCGACCGCACCGGCCACATGATCCTCCAGACGCTGTTCCAGAACTGCGTCAAGCACGGCGTCGAGTTCTTCAACGAGTTCTACGTCCTCGACCTGCTGCTCAACGAGGGCAAGACGGCCGGCGTCGTCGCCTACGAGCTGGCCACCGGCGAGATCCACGTCTTCCAGGCCAAGTCCGTCGTGTTCGCCTCCGGCGGCACCGGCAAGATGTTCAAGGTCTCCTCGAACGCGCACACCCTCACCGGTGACGGCCAGGCCGTGGCCTACCGCCGCGGCCTGCCGCTGGAGGACATGGAGTTCTTCCAGTTCCACCCGACGGGCATCTGGCGCATGGGCATCCTGCTCACCGAGGGCGCCCGCGGCGAGGGCGGCATCCTGCGCAACAAGGACGGCGAGCGCTTCATGGAGCGCTACGCCCCGGTCATGAAGGACCTCGCGTCCCGTGACGTCTGCTCCCGCGCGATCTACACCGAGATCCGCGAGGGCCGCGGCTGCGGTCCGGACGGCGACCACGTCTACCTGGACCTGACCCACCTGCCGCCGGAGCAGCTGGACGCCAAGCTGCCGGACATCACCGAGTTCGCGCGCACCTACCTCGGCATCGAGCCCTACACGGACCCGATCCCGATCCAGCCCACCGCGCACTACGCCATGGGCGGCATCCCGACCAACGTCGAGGGTGAGGTCCTGCGCAACAACACCGACATCGTCCCGGGCCTGTACGCGGCCGGCGAGGTCGCCTGCGTGTCCGTGCACGGCGCCAACCGCCTGGGCACCAACTCCCTGCTGGACATCAACGTGTTCGGCCGTCGCGCGGGCATCGCCGCCGCCGACTACGCCAACGCGAACGAGTTCGTCCCGCTGCCGGAGAACCCGGAAGCGCTGGTCCAGGGCATGGTCGAGCAGCTGCGCGAGTCGACCGGCACCGAGTCCGTGGGGCAGATCCGCAAGGAGCTGCAGGAGACCATGGACGCCAACGCGATGGTGTACCGCACGGGAGACACCCTGAAGCAGGCCGTCGAGGACATCGCCGCACTGCGGGAGCGCTTCAAGCACGTCTCCATCCAGGACAAGGGCTTCCGCTACAACACGGACCTCCTGGAGGCCATCGAGCTGGGCAACCTGCTCGACCTGGCCGAGGTGCTGGCCGTCTCCGCGCTGGCCCGCGAGGAGTCCCGCGGCGGCCACTACCGCGAGGACTTCCCGACCCGTGACGACGTGAAGTTCATGCAGCACACGATGGCGTACCAGGAGGTCGCCGCCGACGGCACCACCTCCATCCGCCTCGACTACAAGCCGGTCGTCACGACCCGCTACCAGCCGATGGAGCGTAAGTACTGATGAGCACTCCGACCGTGGAGAAGCACTCGGCGGCTCTGGACGCGGCCGAGGCCGGTGGCGTCCAGCTGATCACCGTCACCTTCCGGATCCGCCGGTTCAACCCGGAGGAGCACCCGGACCCGGTGTGGGTCGACTACCAGCTGACGCTGGACCCGAAGGAGCGCGTCCTGGACGCGCTCAACAAGATCAAGTGGGAGCAGGACGGCACCCTCACCTACCGCCGTTCCTGCGCGCACGGCATCTGCGGCTCCGACGCCATGCGGATCAACGGCCGCAACCGGCTGGCGTGCAAGACCCTGATCAAGGACGTCAACCCGGAGAAGCCGATCACGATCGAGGCCATCAAGGGCCTGACGGTCCTCAAGGACCTGGTCGTGGACATGGACCCGTTCTTCCAGGCGTACAAGGACGTCATGCCGTTCCTCATCACCAAGGGGAACGACCCGACGCGCGAGCGCCTGCAGTCCGCCGAGGACCGCGAGCGCTTCGACGACACCACCAAGTGCATCCTGTGCGCCGCGTGCACGTCGTCCTGCCCGGTGTTCTGGAACGACGGCCAGTACTTCGGCCCGGCCGCCATCGTCAACGCGCACCGCTTCATCTTCGACTCGCGCGACGAGGGTGCCGAGCAGCGCCTGGAGATCCTCAACGACCGCGAGGGCGTGTGGCGCTGCCGCACCACCTTCAACTGCTCGGAGGCCTGCCCGCGTGGCATCGAGGTCACCAAGGCGATCCAGGAAGTGAAGCGGGCGCTGGTCACCCGCCGCTTCTGATCCCGGCCTGAGGCAGGCCGAAGGCCCCCGTCCGATCCTCCGATCGGACGGGGGCCTTCGTCGTGGGGTCGGCGGGGACCGAGCGGTCAGTCCGTGGCCGGGCCGCGGCGGGTGGCGCGCACGCCACGGACGCCGACGGCGCCGACCGCGACGCCGAGGACGAAGGACGTGATCGCCAGCAGCAGGTGGATCCAGAAGAACGCGGTGGGCCGGGAGTGGTCACCGTCGACGAAGGCCTGGCCGCCGGAGTCCTTCCACAGGTTCTTGACGAAGGTCGTCCAGATGATGATCGACCAGACGCCGAAGGCGGTCAGGAACCAGGAGGTACGGCGGCTGAGCTTCATGGGGTGGTCCTCGGCGGGGTGTGAGGGCGGTGTGCCTCCCCAGTATGCGCGGCCGCCGATCGGCCCAAGGCGGGCCCCTCGTGCGGGCGACCGGTACGGTGTGGCGCACGCCGCAGCGCCGCAGTGGGTACGGTCAGCTCGTGCTCACATCCCGTCACACCCTCGCGCAGCTGTGCGCCGCGGTCGCCGCGGCCCTCCCGGTTCTGCTCGTCGCCCCGGCGGCGATCGCGGCCCCGCAGGTGCCGCCCCCGTCGACCGCGGTCGGCGGTGAGCGGCTCGGGCTCCCCGGGGTCCAGGTCAACCCGCTGGCTGGTGCCCCGGCCCTGCCGAGGGACCTCACCGGCCAGTCCTGGATAGTCTCCGACGCCGCCTCGGGGGAGGTCCTGGCGGCATACAACCCGCATCTGCGACTGCCTCCGGCGAGCACCCTGAAGATCCTCTTCGCGGACACCGTGCTGCCGAAGTTCGACCGCAACACGGTGCACCGGGTCGCCGACGAGGAGATCCAGAACATCGGCGCCGGCAGCAGCCTGGTCGGCATCAAGGAGAACCTGGACTACCGGGTCGAGGACCTGTGGCGGGGGGTGTTCCTGAGCTCGGGCAACGACGCCGTGCACGTCCTGTCGTTCATGAACGGCGGCATCCGGCGGACCGTCAACGAGATGCAGGCCCGGGCCGAGACCCTACAGGCCTGGGACACCAAGGTGATCTCCCCGGACGGCTACGACATGGACGGCCAGGTGTCCTCGGCCTACGACCTGTCGCTGTTCGCCCGCTCCGGCCTGCGCAACCCGGACTTCCGGACGTACTGCGCGACCCGGGAAGCGATGTTCCCGGGCGCCGTCGACAAGAACACCGGCCGGCGCGGCAGCTTCGGGATCGCCAACACCGACCGGCTGCTGGGCAAGTACCCCGGCCTGATCGGGGTGAAGAACGGCACCACCACCAACGCGGGCTCGACCTTCGTCGGCGCCGCCCAGCGGAACGGGCGCACCCTGCTGGTGACGGTGATGCACCCGGCCAGCTACCAGCGGGTGTACGACGAGACTGCCGAGCTGCTGGACTGGGGCTTCGCCGCGGCGGACAAGGTCAAGCCGGTCGGCCGGCTGGTCGACGAGGAGCCGACCGCCGACGCGGAGCCGACCGGTCAGGCGGGCGGCGGCACCGCCACCCCCGCCCCGCCGCCGCACGACTCCACCGCCGCGACCGGGCCGGCCGCCACGTCGGCCGGGGACGGCGGGCTCGGCCCGGTCGGCTGGTCGGCCGTGGCGGTCGGGACCGTGGTCGCGGCGGGCGCCGTGGTGCTCGTCCGGCGGCGGTCCTCGCGCCGCCGCCGCTGGGGCCACTTCGAGTGCTGATCCCCGGCCCGGAGGCGAGCACCCGCCCCGAGGCGAGCGGGCGAGTCACCACCCCTCGTCGGCTGCGGCCAGCAGTGCCCGGCCGTGCGCCCTGGTCCGCTCGCGGGCGGCCTCCGGGTCGGCGGTCGCCGTCCAGGCCACGCAGTACATCAGCAGGCGGCTGACGAAGTTGATCCACAGCAGCAGTGCCACCGGCGTGGCGAAGGCGCCGTACAGACTGCGCCCGGCGACCGAGCCGAGGTAGGACGCGAGCAGCAGCTTCAGCAGTTCGAAGCCGACCGCCCCGATCAACGCGCCGCGCACGAGGTCCCGGCGGCGCTGGCCGGTGATGCCGGGGAAGGGCGCCAGCAGGTAGGCGAAGAGCAGCATGTCGCACGCTATGGCGATCAGCACGCCGACCCCGGTCAGCAGGTAGCCGCTGTCGAGCCCGATCGCGCCGGCGATCCGCCCGGCGAGCGTGGTGCCCGTGGCCGAGGCGGCCAGCGAGAACAGCGACACCAGGCCGAGGCCGGCCAGCACCACGACGTCCCAGGCCTTGCGCAGCACCACGTTGCCCTCCTCCGCGGGCAGCTGCCAGAGGTCCCGGATCGAGGTGCGCATGGTGTCCACCCAGCCGAGGCCGGAGATCAGCAGCAGGGCCCCGCTGACCAGCCCGAGGGCGCCCGCGTTGGCCACCAGGGAGGGCAGGTCGAGCGCGTCCGACAGACCGGGCAGCTGGTCGGAGATGCGGTGCTGGAGGTCGTCCACCTGGCTGCCGTCCAGCGTCGCGACGGCGATCGCCAGGCCCACCGTGAGCAGCGGGAACAGGGCGAGGAAGCCGAAGAAGGTGACGGCCCCGGCCAGCCGGTTGCCACGGGCGGCGGTGAAGTACTCGTACACCCGGTACGGGCGGCTGCGCAGCACCCGGGCCACGAGCGGGCCCAGGACCGGAAGGCGGGTCAGGAAGTCCACCCGACCGGTTATACCGGTCCGTCCCCCGAACGGTCGTCAGGTCCCGGTCCGGCACTCCTGCCGGGCTCACCGGTTGACGAGCCGACGGGCCTTCGCGAGGGCCCGGACGGCCTGGTACGCCGCGTAGCGGCCGTGGCCGAGCAGTTCGGTGCGCACGCCGTCCACGCCGGCCGGCGGGCGGTAGCCGGCCGGACGCAGCCGGGCGCAGTGCGCGGCGGCGCGGCGGAAGTACTCGCGGCGGTCGCCGGGCGGGACCCGGCCGGGCTTGGCGACCACGGTGTTGAGGTGGTGCAGCATCTTCCCGAAGACGACCGGGCGCCAGGCGTCGAGGTCGGGGCGGCGGTCGAGGAAGGCGAACACCAGGTCGTACTGGCCGAACACGTCGAAGTGCTTGCGGCTGGCGGTGGCGAGGATGTTGCCGCCCTCCTGGCGCTGGCGGTAGTGCACGCCGACCCGGTCGAGCAGGGTGATGCTCGTGGCGGCGAGCAGCGCCGGGTACGTCCAGGGGGTGTCCTCGTAGTAGCCGGCCGGGAACTCCAGCCGCTGTTCGGCGATGAACCCGCGGCGGTAGGCCTTGTTCCAGACGACCTGGAGCAGGTCGAGCAAGTCGGGGCGGGCGGCGAGGTCGAAGACCTCCGGGGAGGCGGCGCCGAAGACGTGCCCTGCGGCGGCCCGGGTGATCCGGCCGTCGGCGTAGGTGCGGGCGTAGTCGTAGACCAGGACGTCCGGGTCGCCGGTGGCGGCGAGCCGCTCGTCGACGGCCTCCAGCAGGCCGGGGGTGAGGGTGTCGTCGCTGTCGAGGAAGACCACGTAGTCGCCGGTGGCGATCTCCAGGCCGGCGTTGCGGGCGCGGCCGAGGCCGACGTTCTCCGGCAGGTGGAGCACCCGGACCCGGGGATCGGCGGCGGCCGCCGCGTCCAGCACGGCGCCGCAGCCGTCCGGGGAGCGGTCGTCCACCGCGATCAGTTCGAACTCGGGTCCGCCCTGGCCGAGGACCGATTCGAGGCACTCGGCGAGGTAGTCCTGGACCTGGTACACGGGGACGATGACACTGAAGCGGGGCACGGAGCCAGCGTAGTCGGCCCCGGGAGGGACGAGCCCCGGAAGGTAGGATCGGGGCGCACGTACGCACCGATCCAAGTGCGGCCAGACCCCTCGCGGGCTGCCACGCTCCTCCCGAGAAAGGCCTGCGTAGCCGATGGCTCCCCGCCTCTCCATCGTCGTTCCGATCTACAACGTCGAGCGTTACCTCGTCGAATGCCTCGACTCGATCGCCGCCCAGACCTTCACGGACTTCGAGTGCGTCATGGTCGACGACGGTTCGAAGGACGACAGTGCGGCGCTCGCCGAGGCCTACGCGGCGAAGGACTCGCGGTTCCGGCTGGTCCGGCAGGTGAACAAGGGCCTCGGCGCGGCGCGCAACACCGGCATCCGGCACATCGACCCGGACTCCGAGTTCCTGTGCTTCGTGGACAGCGACGACTCGATGCCGCCGAGCGCGTACGAGCTGATGATCAACACGCTGGAGGAGACCGGCTCGGACTTCTGCACCGGCAACGTGCTGCGGTTCCGCGCGGTCGGCTACTACCAGTCCGGCGGGCACGCGAAGCCGTTCAAGGAGACCCGCCTCAAGACCCACATCACCGAGCTCCCGTCGCTGGTCACCGACCGCACCGCGTGGAACAAGGTGTACCGCCGCTCCTTCTTCGACGCCGCCGGCCTGTTCTACCCCGAGGGCATCCTGTACGAGGACGCGCCGGTCAGCGTGCCGCACCACTACCTCGCCAAGAGCGTGGACGTGCTCTCCGAGCCGATCTACCACTGGCGGGAGCGCGAGGTCGGCGAGATGTCGATCACCCAGATGCGCACCAACCCCAAGGGCCTGATCGACCGGGTCGCCTCGGTCGAGCTGGTCCGCGCCTGGCTGAAGAAGCAGACCGAGCCGCGCTTCGCCGAGTACCTGCACTCCTACGACGAGAACACCCTCGTCGAGGAGATCCCGATGTTCTTCTGGTCCGTCGTGGACGGCGACAAGGACTACCGGGACGCCTACGTCCAGCACGTCAGCCGGCTGCTCCGGTCGATCGGCCAGGAGCACGTCCGCAAGCTGCGCGCGCCGCTGCGGCTGAAGTACCACCTGACCCTGCAGAACCGGGTGGACGAGCTGGTCGAGCAGATCAAGTACGAGGGCGAGAGCGGTGGCGGCGTGCAGGCCCGCGGTCTGCTGCGGCCGTACGCCGACTACCCGTTCCTGCGCGGCGGGCGCAAGAGCGTGCCGTCCAACGTGCTCAAGCTGGACAACTCGCTGGTCATGCGCAGCCGGCTGTACGAGAGCGCCTGGGTGGGCGGGAAGCTGCGGCTGACCGGGCACGCGTACCCGGAGCAGCTGGGCGCGGCGAACAAGCACGACATGGTCCGCACCCTGGTGCTGCGCGAGGCCAAGGGCCGCCGGGTGATCGCGGTGCCGATGAAGACCCAGTACAGCCCCGAGGCCACCGCGAGCTGCAACCACGACCTGTACAGCTGCGACTGGTCGGGCTTCACCGTCTCCCTCGACCCGAAGAAGCTCAAGCACCGCGGTCAGTGGAAGGACGGCCACTGGCGCGTCCTGGTGGCCGGCGCGGGCAAGGGCGGCATCTACAAGGGCCGGATCTCGGCGGGCTGGAGCGACACGGCCGAGTCGATCCCGCTGCACTGGGTCGAGCCGGACGTGCGCATCGTGCCCTGGGTCCGGGACAACTTCGTCTACCTCCAGGTGGAGACCGTCAAGGCCCGGGTGACCGGCCTGGCCGCGCACGGCGACCGGGTGGAGGTCTCCGGCGCGGCCCGCTCCGGCGCGAGCTTCGCCGGCGCCCGGCTGCGGCTCACCCACGTCGAGTCGGACCGCGAGCTGACCTTCCCGGTGGAGCTGGGCTCGCCGGTCGGCGCGCTGCAGCCGTTCACCTCGTCCGTCGAGGTGGCCGAGCTGACCGCCGTCCGCGAGGCCTGGGCCGAGCTGGACCCGGTGGCCGCCGAACGCGTCCGCGACCGCTGGGACAGCGCGCTGCTGCTGGCCGACGGCACCGTGCTCCCGCTGGTCTGGGACGACCGCAACGCGCCCGAGCAGCTGCACCTGCCGCTGAACCCGCAGGCGCCGGCCGAGCAGCGCCGGGCGATCTACACCAAGCCCTCCCCGAGCGGCCACCTCCAGTTCTCCGACCAGCTGCTGCAGCCGGTGGTGGACGAGGTGTCGTCGCGCGGCGCCGACGGCTTCCTGCTGAGCGGCTCGTTCCCGCTGCCCGGTGCGCACCGCTGGGAACTGGTGGTCCGGCACCACTGGCGCGAGGAGGAGCACGTCTACCCGGTGGAGATCTCGGACGGCCGGTTCCGCACCGCGCTGCCCGCCGTGCCGACCGCCTCCTTCGCCGGTCAGGTCCCGCTCGCCCACGGCACCTGGCGGGTCTTCTTCCGTCCGGTCGGCGTGCCTGCCGGGGCGCTGCCCAACGGCTACGTGCAGATCGCCCCGGACTGCTTCGGCTCGCTGCCGGTGGAGGTGGAGTCCCGCGGCAAGCGGATCGCGCTGGAGCGCCGCCTGCACGACTGCCTCTCGCTGGAGTCGCACGCGGCGCTGCTGCCCGAGGAGCGGTCCGGCTACCGCCAGCGCCAGCTGCGCACCGTCGACTACCCGGCCGCCCGCCGGCTGCCCGTGCGCGACACGGTGCTGTACAACGCCGGGCACAACAGCGTCTACGCCGGCTCGCCGAAGGCGATCCACGAGGAGCTGGTCCGCCGCGGCCTGCCGCTGGAGCACCTCTGGGGCAGTGACGACATGCAGGCCGACCTGCCCCGCACCGCGCAGGCGCTGCGGCTCTGGAGCCCGGAGTGGTTCGAGGCGCTGGCGACCGCCAAGTACATCGTCACCAGCACCCACCTGCCCGACTTCTTCGTCCGCCGGCCCGGCCAGGTGGTCGTCCAGACCTGGCAGGGCAGCCCGCTGAAGCAGATCGGCTTCGACTTCGAGAAGGTCTGGTTCACCGACTCGAACTACCTCAAGAGCCTGACCCGCGAGGTCCCGAACTGGAGCCTGCTGGTGGCCGGCAACAGCTGGTCCGCCCCCGTCCTGCGGCGCGCCTTCGATTACCAGGGCGAGATCCTGGAGAGCGGTTCGCCCCGGAACGACCTGCTGTTCGCGGCCGACCGGGAGAAGACGGCCGAACAGGTCCGCGAGCGGCTCGGCCTGCCCGAGGGCAAGAAGGTCGTGCTGTACGCGCCGACCTGGCGCGAGGACCGGCGCCGGCCGAACGGCGGCTACCAGATCGACCTGCGGATCGACCTGGCGGCGGCCAGGGCCGCGCTCGGCGACGACCAGGTGCTGCTGGTGCGCCGGCACAACATGATGTGCGGTCAGATCCCGGGCGCCGGCAACGGCTACATCTGGGACGTCGGCAGCTACCCCGACATGGCGGAGCTGCTGCTGATCGCCGACGTGCTGGTCACGGACTACTCGTCGAGCGTCTTCGACTTCGCCGGCACCGGCAAGCCGATGCTCTTCTTCACCCACGACCTGGAGCACTACCGCGACAACCTGCGCGGTTTCAGCCTGAACTTCGAGGCCGAGGCGCCCGGCCCGCTGCTGGCCACCTCCGAGGACCTGGTCGACGCACTCGCCCGGCTGGACGAGATCGCGGCCGAGCACGCGAACAAGGCGGCCGCGTTCCGCGAGGCGTACTGCGACCTGGACGACGGCAAGGCCGCCGCCCGGGTGGTCGACGCGATGCTCCGCAAGGAGTAGTCAGGGGCCCGTGTCCGAGGCGTGGGGGGGGGGGGGGGCCGCGGGCCGCCGCGGCCCCACGGGATTAGAGCTGAAAAAAAGGGCCATATAATTCGTTTTTTGGGGCGAAAAAATTTTTATCAAATAAAATAAAAATAAATTAATAAAACAAA
>NZ_JBIRJC010000013.1:52599-88870 GCF_044329365.1 Kitasatospora sp. NPDC017646
CCGGCGCCCGCCCCCCCGCCGCGCGGCCGGGGGGGGCCCCCCCCCCGGGCCCCGTCGCTGGGGTGGGGGGCCGGGGGGGGGGGGGGGGCGCGGGCCCCCCCCCCCCCCCGCCTCGGCGCCACCTGGGAATTCTCCGAGAACAGTCGGCCCTTTACGTGCATTTTGCGCTCGAACTCATGTTTCCCCAATGAATTTCAAAGGAAATTCTCCGAACTGAACAGTTGACCCGGGCTGCCTTCCCGGTATGGGATATCAATTCGGCCCCGTCCGCCCCGCGTCGGCACGGCGGCCCCTCCCGGCCACCGCCACGCCCGGGATCCCCTCCGCCGAAGGGCCCCCCGCACCATGCCTGCGCTCACCCGGTTCGTTCTGCCGCACGCCGCCCCCCGGGTGAGCACCGGCCGACCCGCCGTCGACGAGGACGTGGTGTTCGGGCTGCTGCGGGCCCGCTGGCACGGCCGCGGGCTGGAGCTCACCGGCTTCGCCCGCCCGCTGGACCTGGACACCGGCCGCCCCGGCTCGGCCTGGACCTGGCTGACCCTGCGCCACCAGGACGGCACCGAACCGCCGCTGCACCTGCGCACCAGACCCCGCAGGCTGCCCGAGGTCACCGACGACAGCGCCCAGCCCGACCACAACCACGACTGGTCCGGCTTCACCGCCCTGGTGGAACCCTCCCGGCTGCGCCGCGACGGCCGCTGGCTGCTCGGCGACTGGCAGATCGAGACCACCCTCTTCACCCGCCCCCGCCCCACCCGGCTGCGCCGCCAGTACGGCGCCCTCGCCCCCCACTGGTGCGGATCCGGCGAGTACCCGCCGGCCCGCTGGGTGGACCGCGACGTCCGCCTCCAGCCGCACTTCGAGGACGACCGGCTGCGGCTGCGGCTGGAACGCCCCGGTGTCCGGCTCGACCGAGCGGAACCCGCCTCCGACGGCATCCTGCTGGCCGGCACCGCCGACCACTGCCCCGCCGGCACCGTGCTGCGGCTGCGCCACCGGCAGAGCGACGCCGTGATCGAGCACCCGCTCACCCGCACCGGCAACACCTTCACCGTCCACCTGCCGTACCGGCCGTTCACCGCCGACGGGCGCGGCCGCCACACGCTGGAGCACTGGGACGCCGAGCTGCTGCGCCCCGACGGCGGCACGGAGCAGCTCTGCCTGGACGAGCGCGGCGGACCGGTGGCCGGCCAGCACCCGCTGCCGGACGCCCCGGACCGGGTGCTCTACCTCAAGCACCTCGCCGACGGCCGGCTCCAGGTCTGCGTCCAGCCGGCCGCCGGGCTGGTCGACCGGATCGCGGTCCACTTCGCCGGCTTCGAACTCTCCGGCCACTGCCCGGATCCGGCCGCCGACCGGCTGGAACTGGTCCTGCGGCACAGCGGCACCGCGGGCGAGGTCCGCACCCCCGTCGAGCCCGAACCGGACGGCCGCTTCCGGGTCCAGGTGCCCGCCACCCGCACCAGCTCGGACGGCGCCGTGCTACCGCTGCGCAAGGGGATCTGGGAGGCCGCCCTGGAGCCGGCCGACCGCTCCGGCCCGGCCCGGCCGCTGATCGCCGCCGCCGCCGTCCTGCCCGCGCTGCCCGTCACCGCGACCACCGGCGGCAAGCACGTCCTGCTGCAGCGCCGCTGGCACGACGCCCTGCTGGTGGACTCCACCCCGGTGCTCGACGCCAGCGAGCGCAGCGCCTGGACCCAGCAGCGGCTGCGCACCGGGCACTACCCGGCCGCCCGCCGCGAACCGCTGCGCGAGGCGGTGCTGTACGACGTGTTCGGCGGCCGCGGCTACGCCGACTCCCCGCGCGCGGTGCACGCCGAACTCGTCCGCCGCGGCGAGCCGTTGGAGCACCTGTGGGTGGTCGACGACGGCCAGGCCGAGCTGCCGCCCGGGGTCGTCCCGGTACGGATCTGGAGCCCGGAGTGGTACCGCGCCCTGGCCACCTGCCGCTACCTGGTCGGCAACACCCACTTCCCGGACTTCCTGGAGCGCCGCGAGGGCCAGGTCGTGGTGCAGACCTGGCACGGCTCGCTGCTGAAGCGGATCGCCCACGACGTCGACAACCCCTGGCTGGCCGACCACGGCTACCTGGAGGCGCTCGACCGGGAGACCCCGCAGTGGAGCCTGCTGCTCTCCCCCAGCCCGTTCGCCACCCCGATCCTGCAGCGCGCCTTCCGCTACGACGGCGAGGTCCTGGAGTCCGGCTACCCGCGCGGCGACGTCCTGGCCGAGCCCGACCCGCGGGTCGCCGCGACCGTCCGGCACCGGCTCGGCATCCCCGAGGGCAAGCGGGTCGTGCTGTACGCGCCGACCTGGCGCGAGGACCAGCAGCACGGCGACGGCGAGGGCTTCCGGCTCGACCTGCGGCTGGACGTCGACCACGCCCGCCGGCTGCTCGGTGAGGACCACGTGCTGCTGGTCCGCCCGCACTCGCACGTGCGCGACCCGCTGCCGGGCTCCGACGACGGCTTCCTGTTCGACTGCGGGGACTTCCCCGACCCGCAGGAGCTGCTGCTGATCGCCGACGTGCTGGTGACCGACTACTCGTCGATCATGTTCGACTTCGCGATCACCGGCCGTCCGGTCTACTTCTTCACCTACGACCTGGAGCACTACCGCGACACCCTGCGCGGCTTCTACTTCGACTTCGAGCCGAACGCCCCCGGGCCGCTGGTGCCGGACTCCGCCGAACTGGTCCGCGCGCTGCGCGAGCTCGCCGACAGCGGGGCGGAGTTGCCGCCCGGGTACGCCGAGCGCTACCGGCGCTTCCGGGCCGAGCACTGTGTCCTGGACGACGGCGGGGCGGCCCGCCGGGTGGTCGACCGGATGCTCGGACTCGGCCGCGCCGGGTAGCTCCCCGGCGGTCCGGAGACCGTACGGGTGCAGGAGCCGTGCCGGTTCAGGAGAAGTGGTACTCCCGCCAGGGCCGCCAGACCTCGTCCGCGTCGAACCGGGAGAGCGAGAAGCCCGGCACCAGGAAGGACGCCCGGAACCCGCGCGCCTGCTCGTACGCCTGGTCCAGCACGTCGTCCGGCAGGCCGTGGGCGACCGTCACGTGCGGGTGGTACGGGAAGGCCAGTTCGCGGGCCAGCGGGCCGGAGCGGACGTCCGCCTCCAGCAGCCGGCACTCCTGCGCGCCCTCCTCGACCCGGACGAACACCACCGGGGAGACCGGGCGGAAGGTGCCGCCGCCGCGCAGCAGCATCCGGAACGGCCGGTGCGCCGCCGCCACCGCCGCCAGGTGCTCCTCGACCTTCGGCAGCACCTCGGCGGGCAGCTCGGTCGGCGGCAGCAGGGTGACGTGCGTCGGTATCGAGCGCGCCTGCGGGTCGCCGTGGCCGGCCCGGGCGTCCTGGATCCGCGCGCCGTACGGATCCGGAACGCTCACGGACACGCCGATGGTGACGGGCGAGTCACCGCCACCATCGGGCAGGCGTGTGAGGGGAGTCACCGCTTGGCGGCCGGGAGGAAGCCGATCCGGTCGTACACCGTGGCCAGCGTCTCGGAGGCCACCGCGCGGGCCTTCTCGGCACCGATCGCCAGCACCCGGTCCAGCTCGGCCGGGTCGTCCAGGAAGGTCCTGGTGCGCTCCTGGAAGGGGGTCACCCACTCGGCGAACAGCTCGGCCAGCTCGCTCTTCAGGGCGCCGTACATCTTGCCCTCGAAGTGGGCGACCAGCTGCTCGACCGACTCGCCGCTGAGCGCGGAGTGGATGCGCAGCAGGTTGGAGACGCCCGGCTTCTGCTCCTCGTCGTAGGAGACCACGGTGCCGGTGTCGGTCACGGCGCTCTTGAACTTCTTGGCGCTGACCTTCGCGTCGTCCAGCAGGCTGACCAGACCCTTGGGCGAGGAGGCCGACTTGCTCATCTTGATGCCCGGGTCCTGGAGGTCCATGATCTTCGCCGTCTCCTTGAGGATGTACGGCTTGGGGATCGTGAAGACCGGGGCGTAGCGGGAGTTGAAGCGCTCGGCGATGTCGCGGGTGATCTCCACGTGCTGGCGCTGGTCCTCGCCGACCGGGACGGCGTCCGCCTGGTAGAGCAGGATGTCCGCGATCTGCAGGATCGGGTAGGTGAACAGGCCGACGGTGGTGCTCTCGGCGCCGTACCGGGAGGACTTGTCCTTGAACTGGGTCATCCGGGAGGCCTCGCCGAAGCCGGTGAGGCAGTTCATCACCCAGGCGAGCTGCGCGTGTTCGGGCACCTGCGACTGGACGAACAGGGTGCAGCGCTCCGGGTCCAGGCCGGCGCCGAGCAGCTGGGCGGCGGAGATCCGGGTGTTCTGGCGCAGGGTCGCCGGGTCCTGCGGCACGGTGATCGCGTGCAGGTCGACGACCATGTAGAAGGCGTCGTTCTCCTTCTGCAGGTCGACCCACTGGCGCACCGCGCCCAGGTAGTTGCCGAGGTGGAACGAGCCGGAGGTGGGCTGGATGCCGGAGAGCACCCGGGGACGGTCCTTGACCGGACCAGTGACCGCTGCGTTGACCATGCGGGCCATTCTTCCAGTTCCCCCGGTCGGTCAGGAAACCTCCGACCCAGCAGGGTCCTCCGGTGTGACCGCACTCACCCTCACCCGGGCGATCCGCCGGCCCTCCACCTTGGCCACCGTCAGCAGCACGGCCCCGCCGCCCTCGACCGGGACCCGGGCGTGGTCGCCGTCCCGGGGCAGCCGGCCGAGCGAGGCGACCAGGCAGCCGGCCACCGTCTCGTACGGGCCCTCGGGCAGGGAGACTCCGGTCTCCTCCTCGAAGTCGCCGAGGTTGAGCAGGCCGTCCAGTTCCATGCCGCCGCCGGCCAGGCGGCGGGTGGGGGCGGTCTCCGGGCGGTCGTACTCGTCCCGGATCTCGCCGATCACCTCCTCGACCAGGTCCTCCAGGGTGACGATGCCGGCGGTGCCGCCGTACTCGTCCACCACGATGGCCAGGTGGTGACCCTCCCGGCGCATCTCGCCCATCGCCTCCAGCACCCGCTTGGTGCCGGGCAGCAGCTTGACCGGGCGGGCCAGGTCGCGGACCTTGACGGCCTGCTCGCCGCGGGCACCGTACAGGTCCCGGACGTGGACGAAGCCGACCACGGCGTCGGCGCTGCCCTCGACTACCGGGTAGCGCGAGTGCGGCGAGGTCTCGGCCTGGTGCCGCACCGCGGCCAGCGGGCGTTCGGCGTCCAGGAAGGTCACCTCGGTGCGCGGCACCATCACCTCGCGCAGCTGGCGCTCCCCGGCGGCGAACACATCGGCGATCAACGCCCTTTCGTCGCTACCCAGTTCGGTGTTGGAGGCGACCAGGCCGCGCAGTTCCTCGGAGCTCATCGAGCCGCGCCCGGCCGCCGGGTCGCCGCCGAACAGTCGGACCATCAGGTTGGTGGAGTGCCCGAGCAGCCAGATCACCGGGCGCAGCGCCACCGACATCACGTCCACCACGGGGGCGGCGACCACCGCGATGGACTCGGCGCGCTGCAGGCCGATCCGCTTGGGGGTGAGCTCGCCGAGCACCAGCGAGACGTAGCTGATCACCAGGGTGAGCCCGACCAGGGCGACCGCGTCCGCCATCCCCTGGGACAGCCCGGCGTCGACGAACAGCGGGGCGACCTTCCCGGACAGCGTGTCGGCGCCGAAGGCGGCGGACAGGAAGCCCATGCAGGTCACGCCGACCTGGACGGCGGCCAGGAAGCGGTTGGGGTCGGCGGCCAGGTGCGCGGCCCGGGCCGAGCGCCGGGTGCCACGTGCCTCCAGCGCCCGGATCTGGCCCTCCCGCAGCGAGATCAGCGAGATCTCGGCGACGTTGAACAGCCCGCCCAGCAGGATGAAGACGAGGACGAGCGCGGCGTCCCCGAGGGTTTCGTTCACAGCGGGCCAGTGTAGGCGGCGGGAGCAGGCGGGGGCCGGAAGCGACGACGGGGCCGGCGGGGCCGGAAGCGACAGCGGGGCCGGGCGGACCGGAAGCGACGACGTGGCCGGTCGGGGGCCGGGAGCGGCGACGGCCCGCCGCCTCCCGGGAGCGGGAGGGGCGGGCCGTCGGGAAGGCCGCGTGGGCGGGACTCAGATGAGGCCCAGCTCCTGGACCGCGTCGCGCTCCTCGGTCAGCTCCTTGACCGAGGCGTCGATGCGGGCGCGGGAGAAGTCGGAGATCTCCAGGCCCTGGACGATCTCGAACTTGCCGTCCTTGGTGGTGACCGGGAAGGAGGAGATCAGGCCGGCCGGGACGCCGTAGGAGCCGTCGGAGACGACACCCATGGAGGTCCAGTCGCCCTCGCCGGTGCCGTTGACCCAGGTGTACACGTGGTCGATGGCGGCGTTGGCGGCCGAGGCGGCCGAGGAGGCGCCACGGGCGTCGATGATGGCGGCGCCGCGCTTGGCGACGGTCGGAATGAAGTCGTTCTCCAGCCAGGCCTGGTCGCTGCCGACGGCCTCGAAGGCCGGCTTGCCGGCGACCTCGGCCTGGAAGATGTCCGGGTACTGGGTCGCGGAGTGGTTGCCCCAGATGGTGACGCGCTTGATGTCGGAGACCAGGGCGCCGGTCTTGGCGGACAGCTGGCCGACCGCGCGGTTGTGGTCCAGACGGGTCATCGCGGTGAAGCGCTCGGCCGGGACGTCCGGAGCGTTGCGCTGGGCGATCAGGGCGTTGGTGTTGGCCGGGTTGCCGACGACCAGGACCTTGATGTCGTCCGCGGCGTGGTCGTTGATGGCCTTGCCCTGCGGGCCGAAGATGCCGCCGTTGGCCTGCAGCAGGTCGCCGCGCTCCATGCCGGCGGTGCGCGGACGGGCGCCGACCAGAAGCGCGACGTTGGCGCCGTCGAAGGCCTCGTTCGGGTTGTCGGTGATGGTGATGTCCCGCAGCAGCGGGAAGGCGCAGTCGACGAGCTCCATGGCGGTGCCCTCGGCGGCCTTGAGGCCCTGCGGGATCTCCAGGAGGCGCAGGTTCACCGGCACGTCGGCACCGAGCAGGTGGCCCGAGGCGATGCGGAAGAGCAGCGCGTAGCCGATCTGGCCGGCAGCTCCGGTGATGGTGACGTTGACGGGGGTGCGGGTCATTTCTACCTTCTCCAGCAAATCGCCAGGTGCCCCAGGCACACCGGCACTGGAGCCAGGATGATCTCTCGACATCGAGAGACCGGCGTCAGGTTATCGCAAAGGGAAGCGTACGCCGCGTGTGCGGGCGTGGCTGATGCGTCACAGACGCACCGCGGCCCCGCCCGGGATTCCGGGCGGGGCCGCAGGGGCGTGGCCACGCAGTGCACGGGCCCGTGCCCGGGCCGGCTCAGTGCTCGGGCCGGCTCAGTGCTTGGGCCGGCCGATCAGCTGGCCGATGTTGTCCAGCAGCGGGATCTCCAGCCACGGGTTCGGCTGCGCGACCAGGGTCAGCAGCACGATCGAGGCGCCCAGGAAGGCCAGCACGATCACGTCGGTGAACCGGCTGCGCACCGCCAGCATCCCGACCTCGGGCAGCACCAACCGCAGCACCGCGCCGAGCAGCACCCCGGTGCCGAGGAGCAGCAACCCGTACTTGAAGCCGTCCTTGAAGTCGGCGAACCAGGTGACCGCGAGGCCGGCGCCGACCACCGAGAGGACCAGCGTTATCGGCCACTGCCGGACCGGCAGGGCGTGGTCGCGCCCGAGGGCCGGGGCGGCGCCCTCGGGCGGGAGGGTGCCGGTGGTCTTGACCGGCCTCTGCCGGGGCCGCGCCGGTCGCGGTTCAGTCATGCTCGCCGTCCCTCGGGGATCAGACGCCGGCGCGGCGCTCGGCCGCCTCGACGATGTTGTTCAGCAGCATCGCGCGGGTCATCGGGCCCACGCCGCCGGGGTTCGGGGAGATCCAGCCTGCCACCTCGGCCACGCCCGGGTGCACGTCGCCGACGATCTTTCCCTCGCTGCGGCTGACGCCGACGTCCAGCACCGCCGCGCCCGGCTTGACGTCCTCCGGCTTGACCAGGTGCGGCACGCCCGCGGCGGCCACGATGATGTCGGCCTTGCGCAGGTGGGCGCCGAGGTCCCGGGTACCGGTGTGGCACAGGGTGACGGTGGCGTTCTCGCTGCGGCGGGTCAGCAGCAGGCCGATCGAGCGGCCGACGGTGATGCCGCGGCCGACCACGACCACCTCGGCGCCGTCGATCTCCACGTCGTGCCGGCGCAGCAGCTCGACGATGCCCAGCGGGGTGCACGGCAGCGGGCCCTCGATGCCCAGCGCCAGGCGGCCGAGCGAGGTCGGGTGCAGGCCGTCGGCGTCCTTGTCCGGGTCCATCAGCTCCAGGACCGGGTTCTGGTCCAGGCCCTTCGGCAGCGGCAGCTGGACGATGTAGCCGGTGCAGGACGGGTCGGCGTTGAGCTCGCGGACGACGTTCTCGACGTCCTCCTGGGTGGCGGTCGCGGGCAGCTCGCGCTGGATCGAGGCGATGCCGACCTCGGCGCAGTCCTTGTGCTTCCCGTTGACGTACCAGCGGCTGCCCGGGTCGTCGCCGACCAGGACGGTACCGAGGCCGGGCGTGACGCCCTTCGCCTTGAGGGCCGCCACGCGGGCGGCGAGTTCGGACTTGATCGCGGCGGCGGTGGCCTTGCCATCGAGAATCTGGGCAGTCATGACCCCATTCTCCCGGATCGCGACCGCACCCCGTACCGGGACCGGCCCCACGGCCGGTCGGGCGACCGGACGGGCACGGAAGGTCCGCACCACGTTGCGGTTGCGCCACAGTCTTGACCTGGCACCCGGAACCGGCTGGACAGCGCGCTGCCGTCCGGATCACGATATGCGGGCATCCCCTGCCGCGACCCGGCCCGGTGACGGGCCGACGGATCCCGCGGCGGGGCGTACCCGGGGGAAAGAGCCAGTGATCCGATCACAGCAGTCCGCACAGCCCGACCGCCATGGCGTCGCCCTGACCGCGCCGTGCCCGTCCCGCCGTCCGATCACCCGCTCGTCACAGCACTGAGCCGGCCGCGCCCGTCACCGCCGCCGGGCTGTCACCGCGCTCCGCCGCCGTCCCGTTCCGTCGGCGACCCGTCTCGCCGGCCGCAACCGGGTCCTCCGCCGTCCCGTCCCCACGTCCCCGCAACTGCCCGGAGGCATCCATGAGTTACCCGCCCGACCCGAACAACCCGTACGGCCAGCCGCAGGCCCCCGGGTACGGCTACCCGCAGCAGGCCCCGCCGCCGGCCCCGGGCTACGGCTACCCGCAGCCGGTCGCCCCGGGCTACGGCTACGCGCCGGCCATGCCGCAGGTCATGCCGGGCCTGGTGACCACCGCCCGGGTGCTGCTCTTCATCGTGGGTGGCGTGCAAGCGATCCTCGCGATCGTCTACCTGCTCATCGGGGCCGCGGCCAAGGACGCCACCAACACGGTCAAGGCCTCCACCAGCGACAACCCGTTCACCGCACTGGGCGACGCCGCCGCAGGCATCCTGATCGTCGTCGCGATCCTGTTCGGCCTGTTCGCCGCGCTCTCCATCACGCTCGGCGCCAAGTTCGGCAAGGGCGGCAACAACGTCCGGATCACCACCATCGTGTACGGCTCGCTCGGCGCCCTGGTCGGCCTGCTGATCCTGGCGGGAGCCGTCACCGCCGGGACCGCCATCGGTTACGTGATGGCCGGTCTGTGGCTGGCCATCAGCATCATCTGGATCACCGCCATGTGCATCCAGGACGGCGTCAACTGGTTCAACCGGCCGCGGTACTGACCGGACGGCACGGACCACGGCGAAGCGGCCCGGCTCCCTCCTCGGAGGGGGCCGGGCCGCTTCGTGCCACTCAGTGGAAGAAGTGGCGCGCGCCGGTGAAGTACATCGTCACACCGGCCTTCTCGGCCGCCTCGATGACCATCTCGTCACGGATCGAACCGCCCGGCTGGACGATCGCGCGCACGCCGGCGGCGATGAGGATCTCCGGGCCGTCCGGGAACGGGAAGAAGGCGTCCGAGGCGGCGTACGAGCCCTTGGCCCGCTCGCCGGCCCGCTCGACCGCGAGCTTGCAGGAGTCGACCCGGTTGACCTGGCCCATCCCGACGCCCACCGAGGCACCGTCCTTGGCCAGCAGGATCGCGTTGGACTTGACGGCCCGGCAGGCCCGCCACGCGAACGCCAGCTCGGCCAGCTCGGCCGCGGGGAGCGCCTCGCCGGTGGCCAGCGTCCAGTTCGCCGGGTCGTCGCCCTCGGCCTGCACCCGGTCGGCGTCCTGGAGCAGCACGCCGCCGGAGATCGGGCGCACCTCCTGGCGGTTGGCCGGGGCCTCGGGGGCGACCAGCACCCGGATGTTCTTCTTGCGGGCCAGCACCTCGACCGCGCCGTCCTCGTAGCCGGGGGCCACGACGACCTCGGTGAAGATCGGGGCGATCTGCTCGGCCAGCTCGACGGTGACCGGGCGGTTGACCGCGATCACGCCGCCGTACGCGGAGACCGGGTCGCACTCGTGCGCCTTGCGGTGCGCCTCGACGACGTCGCCGCCGGTCGCGATGCCGCAAGGGTTGGCGTGCTTGATGATCGCGACGGCCGGCTCGGCGTGGTCGTACGCGGCGCGGCGGGCGGCGTCGGTGTCGACGTAGTTGTTGTACGACATCTCCTTGCCGTGCAGCTGCCGGGCGCCGGCCAGGCCGCCCGTGCCGTCGCTGTACAGCGCGGCGCCCTGGTGCGGGTTCTCGCCGTAGCGCAGCACGTTCTGCCGCTCCCAGGTGGCGCCGAGGAACTCGGGGAAACGCTCGTCGCCGGGGGCGTAGCCGGCCTCGAACCAGGAGGCCACGGCCACGTCGTAGGCGGCGGTGTGGGCGAACGCGGCACCGGCCAGGCGCTTGCGGGTGGCCAGGTCGAAGCCGCCCTCGCGAACGGCCGTCAGCACGTCGTCGTAGCGGGCCGGGTCGACCACCACGGCCACCGACGGGTGGTTCTTGGCGGCGGCGCGGACCATGCTCGGGCCGCCGATGTCGATCTGCTCGACGCACTCGTCCGGGGTGGCGCCCGAGGCGACGGTGGCCTTGAACGGGTAGAGGTTCACCACGACCAGGTCGAAGGGCTCGACACCGAGCTCGGCCAGCTGGGCGCGGTGCGACTCCAGCCGCAGGTCGGCGAGCACGCCGGCGTGCACGCGGGGGTGCAGCGTCTTCACGCGCCCGTCCAGGCACTCCGGGAAGCCGGTCAGCTCGGAGACCTCGGTCACCGGGACGCCCGCGGCGGCGATCCGGCCCGCGGTGGAGCCGGTGGAGACGATGGCGACCCCGGCGGCGTGCAGGCCCTGGGCCAGCTCCTCCAGACCGGTCTTGTCGTACACGCTGATCAGCGCGCGACGGATCGGACGGATGTTCTCCGAAACGGGGGGCGTGGTGGAGCTCGCACTCATGCCGGGATCCATACCTTTCGGTCCTCGATGCGGTGACCTTCGCGGGCCAGCCGGCCCACGACGTCGACGAGCAGCTTGCGCTCGACAGTCTTGATGCGCTCGTGCAGCGCTTCGCCGCCATCGGCGTGGTCGGCGTCGACGACCTCGACGACGCCCTGCGCGATGATCGGCCCGGTGTCCACACCGGCGTCGACCAGGTGGACGGTGCAGCCGGTGACCTTCACCCCGTACGCGAGCGCGTCGGTGACGCCGTGGGCGCCGGGGAAGGCGGGCAGCAGTGCGGGGTGGGTGTTGACGATCCGCCCCGCGAAGGCCGCGAGGAACTCGGGGCCGAGGATCTTCATGAAGCCGGCCGTGACCACCAGGTCCGGCTGGTGGGCGGCGACGGAGGCGGTCAGCGCACGGTCCCAGTCGGCGCGGTCCGCAAAGTCCTTCATCCGGTGGACGAAGGTCGGCAGGCCCGCCTTCCCGGCGCGGTCGAGGCCGGTGATGCTGTCCCGGTCCGCGCCCACGGCCACGATCTCGGCGCCGTACGCCGGGTCGGCCACGGCGTCGATCAGCGCCTGGAGGTTGGTGCCGGAGCCGGAGACCAGCACCACCAGGCGGGCCGGTCCGGGCGTACGGGGCGGGAAGAGCTGAGCGGGGGCGGCGGCCACTGCGCGATTCTCCGTAGGTCGGGCGCCGCCCGCTGGTACGTCCACCGGTGGTGGGGCCACTACGAACGGCAGGTCGAGCGAAGGGGAACACCAGGAGAACCCGCCGCGACGCGGGCCCCGGGGAACCTATCTGAGCTGCTGACCGTCACCACGATAACGGCTGGTCGGAGGGCCCCCGCACCCTCCCGGCGGCGCTACGCGCGTAGTTGAGACGGGGATCTCCTCGGCCCCGCCGTACCGGAGTTGCGCCCGGCCCGTACGGGTACGGGCAGGCCCCCGCCGGGCCCTCGAACGCTTGCGGGATCATTGGGGTGCGGGAGACCGCTCCGACGCGAAACCTCCGAACGAGCACCGACCGAGCCCCGACCGAGAAGGAACGGCTGAACCCATGAGCAGCGGCGACGAGACCGACGAGCGCAACCCCTTCGCGCCGCCGCCGGCGGACGCCCCGGACCAGCCGTGGCGGCCTCGCAGGCCCTGGCCCGGCCAGGGCCCCGACGGCGACGGCGGCCAGGGCGGCGGCGGTCAGGACGGCGGCGGTCAGGACGGCGAGCGTCCGCCGTTCCCGCCGCCGTGGGGCCAGGGCCTCGGCGACGGCCGCCCCGGCCGGGGCCCGCAGGCCCCGCAACCGCCGCGGCTCGACCCGAAGGACCCGAGCCACCGCAAGGCCCGCAACGCCGCGCTGGCCGGGCCCTTCGCACTGGTCTGCCTGTTCGCCGGCTTCCACTGGATCGCGCTGCTCGTCGGGGTGCTCGGCATCGGCTGGGGCATCGGCGCGCTGCGCGCCAAGCGGCCCGCCGCGGCGGTCGCGGGCGGGCCCGTCGGGATCCCGGCGCCGAACCCGCTCACCCCGGCCGCGCTCGCCGGGATCCTCACCGGGGCGATGACCGTCGTGGTCGCCACCTCGGTGATCGGGCTCGGGTACTACTACGAGGACTACGTGACCTGCGTGCGGGACTCGCTGACCAACGTCGGCGCCGAGAACTGCGACCGGTACGCCCCGCAGTGGTACGTGGACTTCACGGGTAACGCCGAGTAGGCGGCCGGCTCAGTCGAGGGGGCGCTGACCGGACAGCCGCAGCACGAGGGCGTGGGTACGGGCGCGCAGTTCCAGCGCACTCCGGTGCGCCCGTAGCGCGAGCAGGGCGCGTGCGCCCTGCTCGGGCGCCGGGCCCGCGACCTCGGCCGTGCCCTCGTCGCCGCGTGCGTACCCGGCGTCGTCCGCGTGCCCGGCGTCGTCCACGTACTCGACGCCCACCGGGCCGAGCACGCGGCGGCGCACCAGCAGGGCCCCCGGCACGGCCACCGCGGCCAGCCAGCCCGCCGCCGCGAGGCCCGTCCACCACGGCACCGGCCCCAGCCGGGCCATCCGCTCGGCCGCCAGCGCCCCGCCCGACAGCCAGCCCAGCGCCGTCGCCCCGGCGCCGAGCAGCAGCGCGGCCGCCAGCGCCGCGACCACCGTCGCGGCGGGCGGCCAGGGGCCGGCGCCGCCCGCCGGGGACCGGCGGCCCGCCGCCGCCCGGCCGAGCAGCCCCGCGGGCACCAGCCCCGCCAGCAGCGGCAGCAGCAGCGCCGCCAGCCGCCAGCCGCCCGGGCCCTCCGGGGGCAGCAGCGCGAACAGCGGGAACTCCGGCACCGCACCGAGTTCCGTGCCACCGGGCGACACCAGCGTTCCGGCGCCGACCTCGAAGCCGGGGCCCAGCGCGTACGCCGCACCCCACAGCACCGCGTTCGGCAGCAGCACCACGGTGAGCAGCAGCAGTCCGGACAGCGCCGCGGGCCCGCGGCCGAGCAGCGCCATCCCCCGCCCGCCGCCGGCCACCGCGTCCAGCACCGCCGCCACCGCCACCAGCAGCCCGCCCGCCGCGACCAGACCCGCCGCGGCCGCACCGGCCGCGCGACACACCACGGGCAGGCCGCCGTCCGGGCGCCAGCCCGGCGAGAGCCGGTCGAACAGTGGCTCGCCCCAGGCGGCCTTCGGACGGACGGACCGTACGCCCGCGGCCGTCGACAGCCCGGCGAGCAGGCCCACCACCAGCAGGTCCGGCAGCACCCGGCTGCGGAACAGCCCGGCCCCCGTGCAGTGCAGCGCCACCACGACCGCCACCGCGCAGTACCCCGCCCACAGCGCCACCGGGCCGCCCCAGCGCGAACGCAGCCCGCGCCGCGACGCCACCCCGGCCCCCGCCCGGTACAGCCGCACCACCATGAGGGCGCCGAGCAGCAGCGGAGTGACGGTCAGCGGGGCGTCCGCACTCCCGCGCAGCACCGGCGCGCCGTGCCCGAGCAGCCAGAGCGCACCCGCCAACCGGGTGGCATCGGCCGCGTCCGAGTCCGCGTACGGCGTCGCCACCCACAGCCCGAGCACCGGCACCCCGACCAGCGCCAGACCGACCAGGGCCGTCCGCACTCCCGCCAACAGGTCGGCCAGCGCGGGGCGTCCGCCCAATTCACGTGGCACCTGCAGGATCGGACGGCCCGTCAACTGCGTCATGCGCCTCATGGTGCCAAGGCGACTCGCCATGCTCCGTGAACCGGCAAACCGCCGCCGTGTCCCAGATTATTGTCTTATGCGCCTTTTCAGACCCTGCCCCCACGCCGCCGCCGCCCCGGCCCGGAGCGTCTGATGACCACGCGACCCACCCGCGTCCCCGACCCACTGCGGAAGCTGACTCCCCGTGAGTCCCAGGCCCTCGCCCACCTCGCCGCAGGGCACGGCCTCGACGACACGGCCGCCGCACTCGGCGTCACCCCGGCGACCGCCCGGAGTTATCTCCACCGGGCCCTGCGCAAACTCGGCTGCCCCACCGAAGCCGCCGCCATCGCCCTCCTCACCACCGCACCACCCGTCAGCCCGCGCCCCCCGGCCGACCCCACCGGCCCCGACCGCACGCGAGTGGCCCCCACAGCCCCGGGAGAACGCAGCGGCACGACACAGACCCCCTCGGCCCCGGCGGAACCCGGTACCGGCGGTGCCCCCTCCCGCGCCGCCGATCCCGGCCCCGGCCACCCGTCCGGGGACCGGTCGCCCCGCCCGCACCGCGGCAGCGGCACCCCGGAGCCGGGCCCGGCCGCCGCACCCGTGAACGGCGAGCGCCGGCGGCCGGACGGCAGGCCGTCGCCCGGGAAGCAGCAGGCCGCCCCGGGGCAGGACGCGCCCGCGGACTCGACCGACCGTCGCGCCGCCCCCGTCCCCGCCCCCGTCCCCGCTCCGGGCAAGCGCGAGCGGGACGCGCCGAGCGCCCCGACCGACCGGGACGGACGTCAGCGGAAGGCGCCGTCGGCACCCGCCGCCGGGCCCGCCACCCCCGCCCGGAGCAGGAGCGGGTGGGACGCACCCACCGCGCCCGGTAAGCCGGCCCCCGCCCCCGCCGTGCGCGAGCCGGACGTACCCGCCACCGTGAAGTCCACCGACCCCCGGGAGCGGATCAGGCAGGCGCTCACCGAGGCGGGGAACGGACGAAACCTCACGGAGGACTTCGAGGAGCTGTACGAGGGCGCCCACACCCGGCTGGTGCAGCAGGTGTTCCTGCTGACGGCGTGCCGGCACCGGGCGGTGCACTACGTGCGGCTGGCCTTCGGGGAGGCCCGGCGGGACTGGGGCGGGGTGGTCGGGTCGGGGGACCCCGAGGGCTGGGTGCGGATGCGGGCCTGTGAACTGGCGCTGTCGCCGTGGCGCCGGGGCGGCCCGCGGCGGGTTCACACGTGGACGCTGCCGCACCGGCGGATCCGGGTGCGGCCGGCGGACGAGGCGCAGTCGGTGCTGCCGGACCACGACCGGCTGACCGACCGGGACAGGGCGCTGCTGAAGGCGCTGCGGCGGTTGTCCCGGCCGCAGCGCCGGGCGCTGGTGCTGCACGACGGGGTGGGGATGCCCGCGGCGGCGGTCGCGGTGGAGGTGGAGTCCACGCTGGCGGCGGCCGAGGGGCGGGTGTGGGCGGCGCGGGCGGCGCTGGCGCAATGGGTGCCGGAGCTGGTCGGGACGGACCCGGCGGCCCCGGGCTTCGCGGACGGCCTGAGCAGGCTGCTGCACCGGGCGGCGGTGCGGGGCTGCCCGGAGCCGCACCGGGCGCCGCTGCCGGTGCTGCGGGCCCGGCACCGGCTGTGGACGGCGAGCCGGACGGGCGCGGCGGTGCTGCTGACGGCGGCGGTGGGCGGGGCCACGCTGGCGACGCTGGCGGGGCTGCGTCCGGTGGCGCTGTTCCACCGGCCGGATGAGCCGGCGCCGGTGCTGTGCGTGCCGGCCCCGGCCGCGAAGGTGCCGGTGCCCGGTGTGCCGCTGCTGCCGGGCGGGGCACCGAACGGCATCACCAGCCTGTGGTGTAGTCCGACGCCGGGGCTGGAGGCGGTGGTGGCGGACCGGCAGCCGCAGGCGATCGCGCGGTGGCAGCTGCCGGCGGCGGTCCGGGGCGCGGCCCCGCCCCCGCAGCAGGGCCCGGCGGCCTGTCCGGCGTGGTCCCCGCTGCCGTGCGCCCCCGCGGGGCCCCGGCGCTGAAACGGCGAGCGCCCCCGCCCACGGAGGGCGGGGGCGCTCACAGCGCGGGTGACCGGGGTCAGCCGGCGATGATCTCGCGAGTCAGGCGGGCGGTCTCGGACGGCGTCTTGCCGACCTTGACACCGGCGGCCTCCAGGGCCTCCTTCTTCGCCTGGGCGGTGCCCGAGGAGCCGGAGACGATGGCGCCGGCGTGGCCCATGGTCTTGCCCTCGGGGGCGGTGAAGCCCGCGACGTAGCCGACGACCGGCTTGGTGACGTGCTCGGCGATGTAGGCCGCGGCACGCTCCTCGGCGTCGCCACCGATCTCACCGATCATGACGATGATCTCGGTCTCCGGGTCCTCCTGGAAGGCCTTGAGGGCGTCGATGTGGGTGGTCCCGATGACCGGGTCACCGCCGATGCCCACGGCCGAGGAGAAGCCGATGTCGCGCAGCTCGTACATGAGCTGGTAGGTCAGGGTGCCCGACTTCGAGACCAGACCGATCTTGCCGGAGGTGGTGATGTCGGCCGGGATGATGCCGGCGTTCGACTGTCCGGGGCTGATCAGGCCGGGGCAGTTCGGGCCGATGATCCGGGTCTTGTTGCCCTTCGAACCGGCGTACGCCCAGAAGGCGGCGGTGTCGTGCACCGGAACGCCCTCGGTGATGACGACGGCCAGCGGGATCTCGGCGTCGATGGCCTCGATGACGGCGGCCTTGGTGAAGGCCGGCGGCACGAAGAGGACGGAGACGTCGGCGCCGGTCTCCTTCATGGCCTCGGCGACGGAGCCGAAGACGGGCACCTCGGTGCCGTCGACGTCGACCGTGGTGCCGGCCTTGCGCGGGTTGACACCGCCGACGATCTGGGTGCCGGAGGCGAGCATGCGGCGGGTGTGCTTCATGCCCTCGGAGCCGGTCATGCCCTGGACGATGACCTTGCTGTCCTTGGTAAGGAAGATAGCCATGGTGTGAAAGTCCCCTTCCTTACTTGTTGGCCAGCTCGGCGGCGCGGTCGGCCGCACCGTCCATGGTGTCCACGCGCTGGACCAGCGGGTGGTTGGCGTCGTCGAGGATCTTGCGACCCAGCTCCGCGTTGTTGCCGTCCAGGCGGACGACCAGCGGCTTGGTGACGTTCTCGCCCTTGCCCGCGAGGAGCTCCAGGGCCTGCACGATGCCGTTGGCGACCGCGTCACAGGCGGTGATGCCGCCGAAGACGTTGACGAACACCGACTTGACGTCGGGGTCGCCGAGGATGATCTCCAGGCCGTTCGCCATGACCTCGGCGGACGCGCCGCCACCGATGTCGAGGAAGTTGGCGGGCTTGACGCCGCCGTGCTTCTCACCGGCGTAGGCGACCACGTCGAGGGTGCTCATGACGAGGCCCGCGCCGTTGCCGATGATGCCGACCTGGCCGTCGAGCTTGACGTAGTTCAGGCCCTTGGCCTTGGCGGCGGCCTCCAGCGGGTTGGCCGCGGCCTTGTCCTCCAGCGCCTCGTGCTCGGGCTGGCGGAAGTCGGCGTTCTCGTCCAGGGAGACCTTGCCGTCAAGCGCGATGATCTTGCCGTCGCCGGACTTGATCAGCGGGTTGACCTCGACGAGGAGGGCGTCCTCGGCGATGAAGACCTTCCACAGCTTCTGCAGGACGTCGGCGACCTGGTCGGCGACCTCGGCCGGGAACTTCGCCGCGGCGACGATCTCGGCGGCCTTCTCCGGGGTGCAGCCCTCGTTGGCGTCGACCGGGATCTTGGCGAGCGCCTCGGGGTTCTGCTCGGCGACGACCTCGATCTCCACGCCGCCCTCGACGCTGGCCATGGCCAGGAAGGTGCGGTTGGTGCGGTCCAGCAGGAACGAGACGTAGTACTCGTCCTTGATGTCCGCGGTCTGGGCCAGCATCACCTTGTGCACGGTGTGGCCCTTGATGTCCATGCCGAGGATCTGCTCGGCCTTGGCGACGGCGTCCGCCGGGTCGGCGGCGAGCTTGACGCCACCGGCCTTGCCTCGGCCACCCACCTTCACCTGAGCCTTGACGACGGCGCGGCCGCCGAAGCGCTCCGCGATGGCGGCAGCGTCTGCGGCGGTCTCGATGACATCGCCGTCAAGCACGGGCACACCGTGCTTGGCGAAGAGGTCCCTCGCCTGGTACTCGAACAGGTCCACGTGTTTGTCCTTGTTCGTGGTCGCGGATTGTGTCTCTACGAGCGTGCCACGGCAGGATCTTCGCTGCGGGTCGTCGGGGCGGTGCGGGTACGCAGAGGTACGGCCTTGCGGCCCACACAGCCACGGGCGCACACGTCAATCAACACGCGCGTCACGTCCGTCTGGCAGGTTATCCCCGTGGGACGGGCGCGTTCCGCCCGGGGCCTGCCCCGCGTGGGTGAGAACCGTCACAGATCGGCCAGGAGCCGCCGGGCGGGCCCGCGGCCCGTCGATCGAGTGATTCACACGTTCGAGTGAAGTTGCGCCTCCCCCCGGTCAACGCCCTTGACCAGGTGCTGCGGGATCGGGCGCTTCTCGATCGCCGCCGCCATGATCTCCGGGAAGACGTCCGGGGTGCAGGCGAAGGCGGGGGCGCCGAGCGCGGCCAGGGCGGCGGCGTGGGCGTGGTCGTAGGCCGGCGCGCCCTCGTCGGAGAGCGCGAGCAGGGCGATGAACTGCACGCCCGCCGCCTTCATCGCGGCGACCCTGCGCAGCATGCCGTCCCGGACGCCGCCCTCGTACAGGTCGCTGATCAGCACCACGACGGTCTCGGACGGGCGGGTGATCTTCGACTGGCAGTAGGCGAGCGCGCGGTTGATGTCGGTGCCGCCGCCGAGCTGGGTGGCGAACAGCACGTCCACCGGGTCGGTGAGCTGCTCGGTGAGGTCGACCACCGAGGTGTCGAAGACGACCAGCCGGGTGTCCAGGGTGCGCATCGAGGAGAGCACCGCGCCGAACACCGCGGAGTGGACGACCGAGGGCGCCATCGAGCCGGACTGGTCCACGCAGAGGATGACGTCCTTCTTCACCGCGCGCTGGGCGCGGGCGTAGCCGACCAGCCGCTCGGGCACCACGGTGCCGTGCTCGGGCAGGTAGTTCCTCAGGTTGGCCCGGATCGTCCGGTCCCAGTCGATGTCCCGGTGGCGCGGCCGGTTCACCCGGGCGCTGCGGTCGAGGGCGCCGCCCAGGGTCGCCCTGGTCCGGTCGGCGAGCCGGCGCTCCAGGTCGGCGACCACCTTGCCGACCACGGCCCGGGCGGTCTCCCTGGTGGTCTCGGGCAGCGCGTGCTTGAGCGACAGCAGGGTGCCCACCAGGTGCACGTCCGGCTCGACGGCCTCCAGCATCTCCGGCTCCAGCAGCAGCCGGTCCAGACCGAGCCGACTGATCGCGTCCTGCTGCATCAGCTGGACGACGGTGGACGGGAAGTACTCGCGGATGTCGCCCAGCCAGCGGGCCACCTGCGGGGCCGAGCCGCCCAGCCCGGCGCCGCGGCGGCCGCCGCGGGCCGTACGGGTGCCCTCCTCGGGGGCGCCCCGGTAGAGCGCGGCGAGGGCGCCGTCCATCGCGGCGTCGCGGCCGCGCGGGGTGCAGCCGGTGCCGTCGGCCTCGCCGCCGAGCACCAGTCGCCAGCGGCGCAGCCGTTCGTCGGTCGTGGTCGCCATCTCGTCCTCTCCTTCGACTGGGGTCAGGTGTTGCGGCCGGCGGCCTGGCGGGGGATCTTCGGGTGGACGCCGAGCAGCAGGGCCAGCACCGGGACGGCCGCGTCGGCGCGCTCCCGGTCGAGTTCGCCGGCCGTCTCGGGCGCCGCCGGGGCCGCGCCGAGCGGGCCGGCCGCGACCCGGCCGCCGATCGTGGTGCGCACGCCCGCCTCCAGCCCGGCGAAGGTGCGCCGCAGCAGCGGCAGGACGTCGGTGAACACCTCGCCGCTGACCCCGCGGAGCCACTCGTCCAGCAGGGCGAGCAGCCGGGGGTCGTGCAGCAGCAGGGCGCCGCCGCCGGTGAGGAAGCCCTCGACCCAACCGGCCGCGTCCGCCGGGGCGTTGGCGACGGACAGCACCAGGCCCAGCCGGCGGCCGGCCTCCTCGGAGTCGAGCCGGCCGTCGTCCAGCAGCAGCCGGACGGCACGGCCGCGCAGCAGTCCGGGGGCGCCGGTGGCCGGTCCGCCGGTGGGCTCGCGGCGGGCCAGCGAGCGCAGGGCGGCGGCCCAGCGGTCGGCCAGGCCGTCGGTGCCGGCGCCGCTGCCGCCGTCGGCGTGGGTGTCGGTGGGGGTGTCCGGGTCGAGCAGGGCGATCGCGCCGTGCACCTCGTCGATCCGGGCGCGCATCAACGCCGCGCTCCCGGCGCCCAGCCCGACGCAGGCGGGCGGCAGTCCGACGCAGACCCGCTCGGCCAGGCCCACCGCGGCCCCGGCCAGCGCAGCGTGGTCGGTGCCGCGCACGTCGCCGTAGCGCAGCGCGCGGACCAGCGCGGGCAGCGCGCCCGCCAGGTGTGCGACATCGGTGTCCAGGGCCGCGCAGTCGGCGAGCACCCGCATCACGGCGGGCAGGGCGCCGGACAGCCCGGCCAGCAGACAGGTCTCCACCAGGCCGGTCAGCTCGGCGAGTTCGACGGCGGACCGGGCGGTGCCGACCGCCTTGTTGACCGCGGCCTCCTCGACCGTGGTGCCCCACTGGGCGGCCTCGGCGATCCGGACCGCGAACTCGGGCTGCCAGCACAGCCGCCAGCTCTCCCGGAACGTCCCGGTGGAGTTCACCGGGGAACTGGCCGGTGCGCCCCACTCGACGCCCAGCAGCCGCAGCCGGTGCAGCAGCCTGGAGCGGGCCGCGTCGGTGTCCTTGCGCAGGTCGAGGTCGAGGTCCCGGGGCGCGGCCGCGGGCTTGAGCCGCAGCGAGCGCTGCAGCCGGGCCAGGTCGCGCTGGAGCGGCACCGCGGGTGCGGCGTCCGGCACCTCGCCGAGCGCGTCGCCTACCACCAGGCGCTCCCGGACGAGTTCCAGGGCGACGTCCGAGCCCTCGCAGAGCACCGCGCGGACGGCGTCCAGGGTCTCGGTCAGCCCGGCGAGCGGGCGGCCGCGCAGTACGGCCAGGGTCTCGGCGAGCCGGACCGCCTCGATCACGTGGGCGGAGGAGACCGGGTGGTCCTGCGCGCGCAGCAGCTCGGCGGCCCGGGTGAGCCAGCGCGGCACCGGGTCGCCCTCGGCGGTGAACAGGTGGTGGTACCAGCCGGGCGACTGGATGCCCGCGCCGTAGCCGGTGGCCTGGGAGAGGCGGCGGTGCGTCCACGGGATCCAGGTGATGTCCACCCGCGTCCTCTTCGGCAGGCCGGCCAGCAGAGCCCGGTCGTGGGCGACGGTGGGCATCGTCTCCAGCGCGGGGACGTGGAAGGCCCCGCAGACCACGGCGATCCGGCGGTACCCGGCGCGGCGGGCGGCGCGGATCTGCTGGCGCATGTGGGCCTCGCGCAGCTGGTCCCGGCGGGACTCGCCGAGGCCCTCGGCGCGCAGCGCGCCCATCGCCTCGGCGACGGCGGCGAAGGGCGCCAGCGCGTCCGCCCCGGGGGCGCGGTGCTCGACCACGTCCTCCCACCAGCGCTCCGGGTCGTCGTGACCGGCGGCCTCGGCGAGCAGGGCCAGCGGGTCGGCGGGCAGCCCGTCGGGCGCGTCCCCGTCGGACCCGTCCCCGTCGGCGTCGCCGTCGCCGTCGGCGGACGGCGCGAAGCCGTACCCGGCGGGCAGGTCGATGAAGCGGACGGGCAGGTCGTGGTCCACGGCGTGCCGGATCGCCACCCACTCCGGGGAGAACTCCGCGTACGGCCAGAACGCGGCCTTCGCCGGGTCGTCCACGGCGTGGGCGAGCAGGGCGACCGGCGGCACCAGGTCCTTCCCGGCGGCGAGGTGGACGACGGCGTCGGCCTCCGCCGGGCCCTCGATCAGCACCGCGTCCGGCTGCCACTGCGCCAGCGCGGCGGCCACCGCCCGGGCCGAGCCGGGGCCGTGGTGCCGGATGCCCAGCAGGGCGACCTCGGCCTCGTTCATGCCCCCACCTCGCGGGCGGCGCGGTAGAAGTCCTTCCAGCCGTCGCGCTCGCGCACCACCCCTTCGACGTACTCGCGCCACACCGCCTGGTCCGCGACCGGGTCGCGGACGACCGCGCCGAGGACGCCGGCCGCCACGTCCCCGGCGCGCAGCACGCCGTCACCGAAGTGGACGGCCAGGGCCAGGCCGTTGGTCACCACCGAGATCGCCTCGGCGGTGGAGAGGGTGCCGGTCGGGGTCTTGACCTTCGTCCGGCCGTCCACGGTGAGACCGGCCCGCAGCTCGCGGAAGACCGTCACCACGCGCCTGATCTCCTCGGCGCCGCCGGGCAGTTCGGGCAGGTCGAGGGAGCGGCCGAGCTGGTTGACCCGGCGGGTGACGATGTCGACCTCCTCGTCCAGCGAGCCCGGCAGCGGCAGCACCACGGTGTTGAAGCGGCGGCGCAGCGCGCTGGACAGCTCGTTGACGCCGCGGTCGCGGTCGTTGGCGGTGGCGATCACGTTGAAGCCGCGCACGGCCTGGGTCTCGCTGCCCAACTCCGGTACCGGCAGCGTCTTCTCGGACAGGATGGTGATCAGGCTGTCCTGCACGTCGGCGGGGATGCGGGTGAGCTCCTCGATCCGGGCGAGCTTGCCGTCCGCCATCGCCCGCATCAGCGGCGAGGGCACCAGGGCGTCCCGGCTGGGGCCGTGGGTGAGCAGCTGGGCGTAGTTCCAGCCGTACCGGACGGCCTCCTCCGGGGTGCCGGCGGTGCCCTGCACCAGCAGTGTGGAGTCGCCGCTGATCGCGGCCGCCAGGTGCTCGGACACCCAGGTCTTGGCGGTGCCGGGCACGCCGAGCAGCAGCAGCGCCCGGTCCGTCGCCAGAGTGGTGACGGCGACCTCGACGACGCGGCGCGGGCCGATGTACTTGGGGGTGATCCGGGTGCCGTCGGGCAGCTCGCCGCCGAGCAGGTACGTCGCCACGGCCCACGGCGAGAGCTTCCAGCGCTCGGGGCGCGGGCGGTCGTCCTGCGCGGCCAGCGCGGCCAGTTCGCCGGCGAAGGCGTCCTCGGCGTGCTGCCGCAGAACGTCGGTCATCGGGGCTCCTTCGGGTCGGCCGCCGGGCACACGGGTGCCCGGGCGGCAAAGGGATCGGGGGAGGGAGCCAGGTCGGCGTCCCGGCCTGTGGAACCACCCTGCAACGTGCCACTGACAACGGGCGCCCGGATCCGGACGGGCAGTCAGCCGCTGTCAGTGCCGCCGCCTACCGTCGGTCGCATGGAGGAACGCTGGAGCACCGAACACGTCCTGTCCCTGGCGCCTGACGCCGCGTCGCAGAAGGCCGCGGGCAAGCTGTCCTCGCCCGCGCCCTGGTCCGGGACGGGCACCGACGGCGCCGCGCTGTGGGGCGAGTGCCGGGGCAGCGGCCGCACGCCGTACCGCACCGTGATCGAACTCGCCACGCCCGCCTACCAGTGCAGCTGCCCCAGCCGGAAGTTCCCGTGCAAGCACGCGCTCGGGCTCCTCCTGCTGTGGAGCGGCGCCCCCGAGGCCGTGCCGGCCGGCCCGCCCGCCGAGTGGGCAGCCGAGTGGCTCCGGGCCCGCCACGAGCGCGCCGAGAAGCGTGCGGCGCCCCCGGCCGACCCGGAGGCCGCCCGCCGCCGGGCCGAACGGCGCGGCGCCCGGGTCGCGGCCGGCGCGGCCGAGCTGCGGCTGCGACTGGCCGACCGGATCCGGCACGGCCTCGCCGACCAGTCGACGGCCGGCCCCTGGGAGGAGGTCGCGGCCCGGATGGTCGACGCCCAGGCTCCCGGACTGGCCGCCCGGGTGAGGGAGTTGGACACCCTGCCGGAGGAACGGCTGCTGGAGGAGTACGCGATGCTCCACCTGCTCGCCACCGCCGCCACCCGGGTCGACAACCTTCCTCCCGAGCTGGCCGCCACCGTCCGCGCCCGGGTCGGCTACACCCTGGACGCCGCGGAGGTGCTGGCCGGGCCGACCGTCCGGGACCGCTGGCTGGTGCTCGGCAGCCGTGACACCGCCGACGAACGGCTCACCACCCGCCGGGTCTGGCTGCGCGGCGCCAAGACCGGCCGCCCGGCCCTGCTGCTCGCCTTCGGCCGCCCCGGCCACGCCCCCGACCTCGCCCTGCCCACCGGCCACCTGCTGGAGGCCGAACTCGCCTACCACCCCGGCGCCCGCCCGCTGCGCGCCGCGCTCGGCACCCGCTACGGCGCCCCCGAGCCCGGCCCGGCCGCCCCGCCCGCCGGACTCACCGTCGCCGAGGCGGTCGCCGGGTACGGCACCGCGGTGGCCGACGACCCGTGGCTGGACAGCTGGCCGACGGCGCTCGCCGGCGTCGTCCCCGTCCGCGCCCCGGACGGCTGGCACCTGACGGACGGCCACCACACCGTCCCGGTCCGCCCCTCGGCCGTCCCGGAGGCGGCGATGTGGCGGCTGGTCGCGGTCTCCACCGGCCGCCCCCTGACGGTCTTCGGCGAGTACGGCCACCAGGGCTTCGCCCCGGTCACCGCCTGGTCCGCCGAGCACCGCCCGGTGGGCCTCACATCCGTGTAGGGCGTGTCCGGCGGGTCCTCGCCGGTCCCGCGACGCTCCCCCGGCCTCCGGCCGGGAGGTGCCCCCACCTCCGCCCTGCGACGCACGCGCCCCGACGCCGCGGCCTGATCCGACAGAACCCACGAGCACGCCCAGGAGAAGCCACGATGACGATCACCCAGGACCCGTGGGAGCCCCTGCGGACCAGCGCCCTGCTCGGCACCGACCGCCGCCCGCTCCCGGCCGCCGTGCTACCGCTCGCCGAGGCCGTCGACCCGTCCGACCCGGCCACCGCGCTGCTGGAGCTGGCCGCGCTCGCCACCGTCCGCCGCCGGGCCGGCGCCCTGCCCGTCCCGGCCACCGAGCCTCCCGGGCCGCCCGCGCCCGAGGACCCCCGTCCGGAGATGCCCGAGGCCGCCGCCCGCCGGCTGGCCGTCCTGCTCGCCGGGCGCACCGGTGGCAACGGCGGCAGCGGCGGCGGCACCCTGGCCAACCTGGCCGAGCTGCTGCCCCAGTGGCTCACCACCGCCCGGTTCGAGGGTCTGCGGCCGCCCGCCGCGCTGATACCCGCGCTGCTCGACGCCGCCCGCGCGCGCAGCGAACTGCGCGGCGACGCCGTCGCGCTGGCCGGCCCGTTGGGCCGCTGGCTGGCCTCGCACAACCCGGACTGGCGGTTCGTGCTGCGCACCGCCGCCCCCGAGCCGGACCGGCAGCCGGACGACCCGGCCGACCACCGGCCGTGGCACGAGGGCCTGTTCGCCGAGCGGGTCACCCACCTCACCCTGCTGCGCCGCCGCGACCCGGCCGCCGGCCTCGCGCTGCTGCGCAGCACCTGGCCCACCGAGCGCGCCGAGGACCGGCTGCTCTTCCTGGACGCCCTCCAGGACGGCCTCTCCCCCGCCGACGAGCCCTTCCTGGAGGCCGCCCTCGGCGACCGCAGCAAGAACGTCCGCGCCACCGCCGCCGAACTGCTCTCCACCCTGCCCACCTCGGCGCTCGCCCAGCGGATGGCCGAGCGGGCCCGGGCCGCCGTCCGCCTCGCCGACGGCGGCACCCACCTGCTGGTCACCCCGCCCGTCGAGTGCGACGAACGGATGCAGCGCGACGGAATCGCCCCCAAGTCCCCCACCGGGCGCGGCGAACGGGCCTGGTGGTTCGGCGAGGTGGTGGCCGCCGCCCCGCTGGCGGTCTGGGCGGAGAGCACCGGCCTGACGCCCGAGCAACTGCTCACCCTGCGGGTCGGTGACAGTGTGGACGAGACCAGCAGCAGCTGGGCCGACGACCTGCGCGAGGCCTGGGCGCGCGCCGCCGTGCGCCAGCACGACGCCGACTGGGCCCGGGCGCTGCTCGGCCCGGCGCCCGTTCCGCCGCCCCGCGGCGCCGGACGGGCCCGCGGGGCGCGCGTCACGGGTGCACCGTCCAAGCTGCTGGCCGTCCTCCCGCCCGAGGAGCGGGCCGCCTGGACGGCCGCCTTCATCGAGGTGCACGGCCTGGGCGACGCCTTCCAACCGCTCGGCGCCTGCGCGACCCCGTGGACGCCGCCGCTGTCCACCGCGGTGGTGACGGCGCTGGCCCGGGCCGCGTCCTCCGGCGCGTACCCGTGGAGCCACAGCGGGGTGCTCGGGATGACGGAACGCGCGCTCGCCCCGGAGACGGCCGCCGCGGTGGAGGAGCTGGCCGCCGGGGCCTCCCCCGACTCGGCCTGGTCGGAGACCTTCGCCCGGCTGGCCGGGACGCTGCGTTTCCGGGCCGCGATGCTGAGCGAGCTGACGAGCTGACGGACCGACAGGCCGAGAACGGCCGAGCGGGCCGGTCCGCACCAGGACCGGCCCGCTCAGTGACTCCCGATGATCAGCCGGCGGCGCGCAGGTTGGCCTCGACCCAGGCGACCACGTCCCGGGTGGGCGTACCCGGGGTGAAGATGTCCGCGACGCCCATCGCCTTGAGCTCGGCGATGTCCTCGTCCGGGATGATCCCGCCGCAGAAGACCTTGATGTCCGCCGCGTCGCGCTCTTTCAACAGCTCCAGCACCCGAGCGCACAGCGTCATGTGGGCGCCGGAGAGGATCGACAGCCCGATGCCGTCCGCGTCCTCCTGGATCGCGGTGTCGACCACCTGCTCGGGCGTCTGGTGCAGCCCGGTGTAGATGACCTCCATACCGGCGTCGCGCAGGGCACGCGCGATGACCTTGGCGCCACGGTCGTGACCGTCGAGCCCCGGCTTGGCGACCACCACACGGATCGGCCCCGACACACTCATCACTGCCTCCTGGACCTCGTCGTCCATCATCCGACCGGACCTCGTGGGCCCACGGGCGCGGTTGACGCGGTTAACGCTCGATAACCAACCGACCTGAGGGGAGATTAGCGCCACCCGGCCCGGTTGGCCGAGCCGCCTCCCAAGAGGAGGGCAAAGTCACAGCCCCAGGCCTTGCTACCAGCGGGTACGTCCGTCCGCGGACCCCCCGTACGGATCCGGTGAACCCCCGCCCGCCCCCTTGACAACCGGCGGTTTTTCCGGGGTGTCGGGCCTGGGGCTACAGTCACCGCTGTTCACCTCACACGATGACGTGCCCGAGGCCCACCGAGGAGGCAGCCCCCGATGGCTCCCGAAGCAGCCGCCCGTCCGACCCGTGCGGAGCTGCGCCTCGCCGCCCGCGAGCAGTCCCGCGCCCAGCGCCGCGGCGCCGCCAAGGCGGCCACCCGGGCCGCGCTGTTCCGGGTCGCCGTCCCGTCGGTGGCCGCGCTCGGGGTCGCCGGGGCGGCGGGCATCACGGTGGTCCAGGAGCAGGCCGACCGGGTGCCCTCGCAGGCGTCGGCGGCCGACGCCCCCGACCGGACCGCGGCGAAGCAGAGCGCCCAGCAGGCCGCCACCGACGCCGACCAGGCCGCCCAGGCCTCGCGCGGGAACGCCCGTCAGCCGCTGGGCGGCGCCCAGCCCGGCGGCGGACAGCCCACCGACGCGCCGACCGCCCAGCCGGCCGCCGAACCGGTCAAGCCCAAGGTGGTGATGCCGGTGGCCGAGCACGGCCTCGGCGAACTGTTCGGCGCGGCCGGCACCCACTGGATGAACCGGCACACCGGCATCGACTTCCCGGTGGACGGCGGCTCCGAGGTGTACGCCGTCACCGACGGCACGATCCGGACGCAGTGGAACCCGTTCTACGGCTACATGTCGATCCTGAAGATGCCGGACGGCACCGAGGCCTGGATGTGCCACCTGCGGGCGTACAAGGTCCGCAAGGGGCCGGTGAAGCAGGGCGACGTGATCGCCTACGTCGGCAGCAGCGGCAACAGCACCGGGCCGCACCTGCACTTCGAGATCCGGCCGCAGGGCAGCGGGCCGGTCGACCCGCTGCCCTGGTTCCTCTCGAACGGTCTGGACCCGCGGTAGGGCGCGTCCGACGGACGCGCCCCAGCCGGGACCGGTCAGAGCTTCTCGACCGGCGCGTAGCGCAGGACCAGCCGCTTGCGGCCGCCGGAGCCGAAGTCCACCTCGGCCTGCGCGTTGTCGCCGACGCCCGTCACGCCCGTCACCGTTCCCAGCCCGAAGGTGTCATGGGTGACCCGGTCGCCGACCGCGAGCGCGACGACCTCGCGGTCCACGACCTTGCCGGCGCGCCGGGCCGACTGCCCCCAGCCCGCCTTCGGCGCGGCCGAGGCCGCCGAGGAGGAACGCGAACTCCCGCCCCCCGACGAGGACTTGCCCCAGGACGAGCCCGAGGAGAAGCCGCGCTGGACCGGCGCCTGCGCCGCCCCAGTCCGCTTCCACTCGACCAGCGTCTCCGGGATCTCCTCCAGGAAGCGCGAGGCCGGGTTGTAGGCCGGCTGCCCCCAGGCGCTGCGCAGCACCGAGCGGGTCAGGTAGAGCCGCTCGCGGGCCCGGGTGAGCCCCACGTACGCGAGCCGGCGCTCCTCCTCCAGCTCCTTGACCTGGTTGAGCGCCCGCATGTGCGGGAAGATCCCGTCCTCCATGCCGGTCAGGAAGACCACCGGGAACTCCAGGCCCTTGGCGGTGTGCAGGGTCATCATCGTGATGACGCCCTGCCCCTCCTCGTCCTCGTCCGGGATCTGATCGGAGTCGGCGACCAGCGCGACCCGCTCCAGGAAGTCGGCCAGCGAGCCGACCGGCGGCGCGCCCTCGTCCTCGGCGTCCGGCCGCTCGCCCGGGTCCTGCTCGTACTCCAGCGCCACCGAGGCGAGCTCCTGGAGGTTCTCCACCCGGGTCTCGTCCTGCGGGTCGGTGGAGGCCTGGAGTTCGGCCAGGTAGCCGGTCTCCTCCAGGACGGCCTCCAGCACCGCCGCCGGGCCCGCGCCCGACTCGACGACCTGGCGCAGCCCGGCCATCAGGGTGTTGAACTTCTTCACGGCGTTGGCCGAGCGCGCGGCCATCCCGTACGCCTCGTCCACCCGCACCAGCGCCTGGGCGAAGGAGATCCGCTCCCGCGCGGCCAGCGCGTCGATCATCGCCTCGGCCCGCTCGCCGATGCCGCGCTTGGGGACGTTGAGGATCCGGCGCAGCGGCACGGTGTCCTCCGGGTTGGAGAGCACCCGCAGGTACGCCAGGACGTCCCGGACCTCCTTGCGCTCGTAGAAGCGCACCCCGCCGACCACCTTGTACGGCAGGCCGACCCGGATGAACACCTCCTCGAACACGCGGGACTGGGCGTTGGTGCGGTAGAAGATCGCGACGTCACCGGGCTTGGCCTCGCCCTTGTCGGTGAGCCGGTCGATCTCGTCGGCGATGAACTGGGCCTCGCCGTGCTCGTCGTCCGCGACGTAGCCGACGACCTTCTCGCCGTGCTCGCCGGCCGTCCAGAGCTTCTTCTCGCGCCGGTTGGCGTTGCGCTCGATGACGGCGTTGGCGGCGCTCAGGATGGTCTGGGTGGAGCGGTAGTTCTGCTCCAGCAGGATCGTGGTCGCGTTCGGGTAGTCCTCCTCGAACTGGAGGATGTTGCGGATGGTCGCGCCGCGGAAGGCGTAGATCGACTGGTCCGCGTCACCGACCACGCACAGCTCGGCGGGCGGCACCTCGGCCAGCCGCCCGGCGGCCGGGTTCACGAAGTCCCCGTCCGCGGTGCGCCTGGGCGCGGCCGCGACGGATCCGCCGCTCAGCTCCCGGACCAGCATGTACTGGGCGTGGTTGGTGTCCTGGTACTCGTCGACCAGGATGTGCCGGAACCGGCGGCGGTAGTGCTCGGCGACGTCCGGGAAGGCCTGCAGCAGGTTCACCGTCGTCATGATGATGTCGTCGAAGTCCAGCGCGTTGGCCTCGCGCAGCCGCCGCTGGTAGAGCGCGTACGCCTCGGCGAGCTTCTTCTCCATCGGGTTGGCGGCCTGATCGGCGAAGGTCTCCTCGTCGATCAGCTCGTTCTTCAGGTTGCTGACCTTCGCCGTGAAGGACTTCGGCGGGAACTGCTTCGGGTCCAGGTCGAGGTCGCGGCAGACCAGCGACATCAGCCGCTGCGAGTCGGCCGAGTCGTAGATCGAGAAGCTGGAGGTGAAGCCCAGCTGCTTGGACTCGCGGCGCAGGATCCGCACGCAGGCGCTGTGGAAGGTGGACACCCACATCGCCCGGGCGCGCGGGCCGACCAGCGCCTCGACGCGCTCGCGCATCTCGCCGGCCGCCTTGTTGGTGAAGGTGATCGCCAGGATCTCGCCCGGCTGCACCCCGCGGGCGCCCAGCAGGTGGGCGATCCGGTGGGTCAGCACCCGGGTCTTGCCGGAGCCGGCACCGGCCACGATCAGCAGCGGCGAGCCGGCGTGCAGGACGGCCTCGCGCTGCGGGTCGTTCATCCCCTCCAGCAGCTGCGCCGGGTCGACCACCGTCCGGGCGGCGCCGTTGCGGTACCAGGAGTCCCGCTCGGCCTCGGCGGCGTGGTCGGTGTGGAACAGCCCCTCCGGGATCGCCTCCTCGTACGCGTCGTACGGCACCTCGTCCTCGTACGGCGGGGGTTCCTCGTCGATCGCGTCGGCGGGCACGGCGGGCTGCTTCGACCCGGCGGCGGGTGCCTCGAAACCGGGGAGCGGGAGGTCGTCAAAGAGGCTACTCATGGCACATCGAGTCTATGGCCACCCACCGACAAGCCCGCCCGGCCCGAGGGATCCGGGGCGGGCGGGCCCGGCAGGGCCGGATCAGACCAGGCGGCGGGCGGTGGCCCAGCGGGTGAGCTCGTGGCGGTTGCTGAGCTGGAGCTTGCGCAGCACGGCGGAGACGTGGCTCTCGACGGTCTTCACCGAGATGAAGAGCTGCTTGGCGATCTCCTTGTAGGCGTAGCCGCGGGCGATCAGCCGGAGCACCTCGCGCTCGCGCTGGGTGAGGCGGTCCAGGTCCTCGTCCACCGGCGGGGTGTCGGTGGCGGCGAAGGCGTCCAGCACGAAGCCGGCCAGCCGGGGCGAGAAGACCGCGTCGCCGTCGGCGATCCGGAAGATCGCGTCGACCAGGTCGGTGCCGGTGATGGTCTTGGTGACGTAGCCGCGCGCGCCGCCGCGGATCACGCCGATGACGTCCTCGGCGGCGTCCGACACGGACAGCGCCAGGAACTTCACCCCGCCCTGCTCGCCCATCACGCCGACCGAGCGGCGCAGCACCTCCACGCCGCCGCCCCCGGGCAGGTGGACGTCGAGCAGCACCACGTCGGGCCTGGTCTCGGCGACCACGCGGACCGCCGAGTCCACGTCGTCGGCCTCGCCCACGACGTCGATGCCGGTCACCTCGGTGCGGCCGATCTCGGCCCGGACCCCCGTCCGGAACATCCGGTGGTCGTCCACCAGGACGACCCTCGCCGTGCGCTCCGGAGCTGCCTCAGTCATTCGTTCTCTCCATCTCCAGCTCGACCTCGGTGCCGCCGCCCGCCGCCGGCCGCACCCGAGCGGTGCCACCGTGGCGCTTCATCCGGCCGATGATCGACTCCCGTACGCCCATCCGGTCCTCGGGCACCGTGTCGGGGTCGAAGCCGGGGCCGTGGTCGCGGACGAACACCGACACCGTCCTCCCCTCCACCTCGGCGTAGACCTGGACCGGTCCCCCGCCACCGTACTTGGCCGCGTTGACGGTCGCCTCCCTCGCGGCCTGCATCTGTGCCGCGACCTTCTCGTCCATCGGGCAGTCGCCGACGATCACCAGCTCGACCGGGACGCCGTGCCGGTCCTCGACCTCGGCGACGGCGGCCCGCAGGGTCTCCGCCATGGTGTCCGGCGCGGCCTCGGCGGCGGCCTCGGGGCGGTACAGCCAGAGCCGCAGTTCGCGTTCCTGGGAGCGGGCGAGGCGCAGCACCTCCTTGGGGTCCTCGGCCCGACGCTGGATCAGGGTGAGGGTGTGCAGCACCGAGTCGTGGATGTGCGCGGCGATCTCGGCGCGCTCCTGGGCGCGGATGCGGGCAGTGCGCTCGGCGCCCAGGTCCTGCCACAGCCGCAGGCCGTACGGGCCGAGCAGCACCAGCACCCCGGCCAGCACGGCGAGCGAGGCCTGGACCACCGAGCCGAGGGTGGAGCCGCTGCCCTGCATCGCGAGCAGCGCGATGGTGCCGGCCACCGCGAGCAGCACGCCGGCGCCGACCCTGGTGTAGGCGCCGCGCCGCTTCTCGCCCTCCTCGATGCCGAACCAGCGCTGCCAGCGCGAGTCGTCGGCCTGCCGCCAGACCAGCGCGACGCCGACGCCGATCGCCAGCAGCGGCCAGGTGTACGGCTTGGCGGTCTGCCAGCCGAGCACGTTCAGCAGGGCGATCAGGCCGATCACGACCATGACCAGGGCGGCGAGCTGGCCGAGGCCGCCCTGCCCGGCCCTGGTGGCGGACTTCCCGGTCCCGGTGTCGCCCTCGACGGCGGGAGCCGCGGTGACCGGCTCGCCCTGGAGCGCGTGCTGGAGCAGTTCGCGCAGCCGGCCGATCCAGCCGCCGCCGGACTTGGTCAGCGGTGTGCCCGGCCGCAGCCAGGGCGAGGTCGGGACGTAGACGCCGTTGACGTTCACCCAGTGGGTGGCACCGCGCTGCGAGGGCTCGCCGATGCCGATCGGCACGATGAACCAGAACACCGCGTACAGCAGCGCGCCGATCCCCTGTGCGAAGAACAGCAGCACGAAGGCCAGCCGCACCCAGCGGACCGGCAGCCCGAGGTGCACCGCCAGGCCGTTCGCGACGCCGCCCAACATCCGCCCCTGCGGGCTGCGGTAGAGCCGCCGGTAGGGCGGGCGCCCGCCGTCGGGCACGTTCGGGTCGGCGCCGGCCGACGCCGCGGCGTCGGAGGCGAGGGGGCGGGGATCGGTACCGGGTGCTGCCACGTCACCGATGGTTCCACGCGCGCGCCTCCGGGCGCATCAGGGTGGGTCCCCCACCCTTATCAGGGACAAGTCAGGGTACGGGCAGGGCCGTACCCGGTTGGGCCCGCCCGCCCCCTGCCGGAAGGATGGTGCCCATGACCGAGGACCACCGCATCCAGGAGGCCGGGCCCACCGCCCCGCCGGAACCGGAACGCCCCCCGCTGACCAGGACCGAGCACCACCGCGTGGTGGCCGGCGTCTGCGGCGGCCTCGGACGGCACCTGGACATCGACCCGGTGGTCTTCCGGGTGGTCACCGTGGTGCTCTGCCTCTCCGGCGGCCTCGGGCTGTTCCTCTACGGCCTGGCCTGGCTGATCGTCCCGACCGAGGACGGCGCCGACGGCAAGGGCCGCGGCGGTCGCACCGAGCTCCAGCGGGTGCTGACCGGCCGGGTCGACGGCCAGTCGATCGGCGCGGTGCTGCTGACCGTGATCGGCACCGGGGTGTTCTTCTCCTCGATGGGCGACGGCGACCAGATGTTCCCGCTGCTGCTGCTCGGCGGCCTGGTCTTCCTGGCGGTGCGCTACGACCCGGAGCGCCGCCGCGGCCGGGTCCGCGGGCGCCGCCGCGGCGGCCCGTACGACCGCCACTTCCCCGAGTCCGACGACCACGGCCGGCCCCAGGACGAGGCCGCGCGGGCCCGGCACGCCGCCGACCGGGCCGCCGGGACCGTCCCCGCCGACTCCCCCGTCCCCGGCCCCAGCGGCTACCTGTGGGACCCGCGCCACCCCGAGCGCAACCCGTACGGCGCCGCCGACCCGGCCGGCCCCACGCCCGCGTACGGCACCAAGGTGCCGCCGCCCGGCGGCCCCACGCCGGCCTGGTGGCAGCGCACCGACCTGCCGGAGGGCGACCCGCTGCGCAAGGAGCGCCCGGAGCGCCGCCGCGAGCCGGCCGCCGTCCGGCACCCGAGGGAGCGCTCGCCGCTCGGCTTCTTCGGCTTCCTGCTGGCGATCGGCGCGGCCACCGCGGTCTGGTCCGCCTCGGTCGGCCACACCGACGTCACCAAGCTGAGCACCGTCGTCCTGGCCACCGGGCTGCTGGTGATCGGCCTGACCCTGCTGCTGGCCGCGAAGTTCGGCAAGGCCCGCAGGCTCGCGGTGCTGGGCCTGCTGACCACCCTCGCGCTGGCCTTCACCGGCCACGCGCCGCACACCGTGCAGGACGCCATCGGCGACCGCTCCTGGACGGTCAGCTCGGCCGCCGACCTGAAGGACCGTTACAACCTCGGCGCCGGCAACGTCCGGCTGGACCTGTCCGGGCTCGACCCGGCCGGGGGCACCCTGACCACCAAGGTCGACCTGGGCGCCGGCGAGCTCGTGGTCACCCTGCCGCCGGACGTCACGGTGAACCTGGTGACCCGGGTCGGCGTGGGCAACGTCACCGTCCCCGGCGACCGCGACGGCGGCACCGGGCGGCGCACCTACCGGCTCGACCCCTTGGACGGCCGGCCGTCCAAGGGCACGCTCGAACTCCAACTCGGCCTCGGCCTCGGCGACATCAAGGTGGTCCAGCAGTGAGGAAGCACCGGCTCGACCTGTTCTCGCTGATCGCGGGCGGCCTGTTCACCGTGATCGCCGTGCTCTACCTGGTGGCCGCGCTCAACGACCGGTCGGTGAACGGACGGATCGTCGTCCCGGTCACCTTCATCGTGCTCGGCGCCGGCGGCCTGGCCGGCGCGGTCGCCGCGGTGGCCCGCAGGGGCAGGCCGGACCGCGGGGAGTAGCCCCCGGACGCTCAGCTCTGCAGCGGGCCCAGGGTCAGCTTGTCGCCGTCCTTGCTGACGCCGTACCTGGGCAGCGGCTTGACGGCCGGCCCGTTGACCACCGCGCCGGTCGCGGCGTCGAAGCGGGAGCCGTGGCAGGGGCAGTACAGCTGGCCGTTCTTCGGCGCGTCCACCGCGCAGCCGGAGTGGGTGCACACCGAGGAGAAGGCGCAGTACTGGCCGGCCTTGGGCTGCACGATGTAGACGGCGTCCCCGGTGGCCGGGTCCTTGACCTGGGCCGAGCCGCCGACCGGCACGCTCGCCGCCGCCACCGTGGCGGCGGCCACGGCGGCGGGCGCCGTGGGGGCGGGCGCCGTGGCGCTCGGGGCCGGGGCGGCGGACTGCTTGGGCGCGGCCTGCTTGCCCCGGCCGAAGGTACGGGTCAGCGAGCCGGTCAGCAGCCCGGCGCCGCCGATCGCCACCGCCGCGATCCCGCCGTCCACCAGCGCCCGGCGCTTGACGTGGTCCGCGGTGAGTCCCCGTGCGCGGTCCCGCCGGGACCGGCGGGCCAGGTAGCCGTCCACCGACAGGTACGGCGTGCCGGCCAGCAGCAGCGGCGTCCAGGCCATCAGGTAGCCGAGGTCGTTGCCGAGGTAGTAAGGCGAGACGTTCCAGCTGACGGTGAACCACAGGCTCAGGTTGATCAGCGCGCCGCCGAGCGCCGCGACCCGGCCCCACAGGCCGAGCAGGGTGCCGAGGCCGACCGCCAGCTCGCCGAAGGCGATGGCCAGCGCGGACAGGGTGGGCGTGTCCAGCGCCGGGCCGAGCAGGAAGGCGATCGGGCTGCCGCCGGCCTTGGCCGCCTGGGTCTGCGACACGAAGGAGGCCGGGTCACCCGCACCGGCCAGGAAGTGCGCGTCGGAGAGCTTGTCCAGGGCGGCGTAGACGAAGGTGACGCCGAGGAACAGTCGCAGCGGCAGCAGCGCGTACCGGGACGCGACCGCGCGCCGGTGCGCCGCCTGGTCGGCCTGGTCGGCCGCTTCCCCGCCGACCGCCTCGGAGTTGCTGACCTCCGACATCCCTCACACCTTCCCTCACGGCCTGCCACTCCTGACAGGTCCGGTCCGCATTCTGCCCGCTCCTGCGCGCTTTCGGTGGGAGGTCCCGCCGGGGGCCGTGATACTCCCGCCGGGGGGACGAACGGCCGCGCCCGCGGTTACGCTTAAAGGGAACCCCGCCGCGGCCGTGGGCGACCCCCGA
>NZ_JBIRJC010000013.1:88880-127800 GCF_044329365.1 Kitasatospora sp. NPDC017646
CCGGGGCGGGGGCGGTGGGGGGGGGGGGCCGGGGGGGGGGCGTCGTCCGGCCGGGGGGGGGGCCGCCGGCCCGGGGGGCGGTCCCGCCCCCCGCCCCCCCCCCCGCGGCCGTTCGGCACCGGCTGAGGGCGGGCCTCAGCCGCGCGGGAGTGCTACTCCCACTCGATGGTGCCCGGCGGCTTGCTGGTGACGTCGACGACGACGCGGTTCACGTCGCGGACCTCGTTGGTGATCCGGGTGGAGATCTTCGCCAGCACGTCGTACGGCAGTCGCGACCAGTCGGCGGTCATGGCGTCCTCGGACGAGACCGGGCGCAGCACGATCGGGTGGCCGTAGGTGCGGCCGTCGCCCTGCACGCCCACGCTGCGCACGTCGGCGAGCAGCACGACCGGGCACTGCCAGATCTCGCGGTCCAGACCGGCCGCGGTCAGCTCCTCGCGGGCGATCGCGTCGGCATCGCGGAGCAGGTCCAGGCGCTCCTTGGTGACCTCGCCGACGATCCGGATGCCCAGGCCCGGGCCCGGGAACGGCTGGCGCTGGACGATCTCCTCCGGCAGGCCGAGCTCCTGGCCGACCATCCGGACCTCGTCCTTGAACAGCTTGCGCAGCGGCTCGACCAGCTGGAACTGCAGGTCCTCGGGCAGGCCGCCGACGTTGTGGTGGGACTTGATGTTGGCGGTGCCGGTGCCGCCGCCGGACTCCACCACGTCCGGGTACAGGGTGCCCTGGACCAGGAAGTCGACCGACTCGCCGTGCACGCCGGCCTCGGCGACGATCTCGGCCTGGGCCTGCTCGAAGACGCGGATGAACTCGCGGCCGATGATCTTGCGCTTCTCCTCGGGGTCGGTGACCCCCTTCAACGCGTCCAGGAAGCGCTCGGAGGCGTCGACGACCTTCAGCTGGACGCCGGTGGCGGCCACGAAGTCCTTCTCGACCTGCTCGGTCTCGCCCTTGCGCATCAGGCCGTGGTCGACGTAGACGCAGGTCAGCCGGTCGCCGATGGCCTTGTTGACCAGGGCGGCGGCGACCGCGGAGTCCACGCCGCCGGACAGGCCGCAGATCGCGCGCTTGTCGCCGACCTGCTCGCGGATCAGGGCGATCTGCTCCTCGACCACGCTGCCGGTGGTCCAGGTCGGGGCGATGCCGGCGCCGCGGTACAGGAAGTGCTCCAGGATCTGCTGGCCGTGGTCGGAGTGCAGCACCTCGGGGTGGTACTGGACGCCGTAAAGGCGGGCCTCGTCGTTCTCGAAGGCCGCGACCGGGACCAGGTCGGTGGAGGCGGTGACGGTGAAGCCCTCCGGGGCGGCGGAGCAGGCGTCGCCGTGCGACATCCACACCGAGTGCTGCGCCGGGACGCCCTCGAACAGGGTGGAGCCGGTGCGGGAGACGGTCAGCGGGGTGCGGCCGTACTCGCGGGCGCCGTTGTTGTCGACGGTGCCGCCCAGCGTCTTGGCCATCAGCTGGAAGCCGTAGCACATGCCGAAGACCGGGACACCGGCCTCGAAGATCGCGCGGTCGAGCTGCGGCGCGCCCTCTTCGTAGACCGACGACGGACCGCCGGAGAGGATGATCGCCTTGGGGTTCTTGGCGAGCATCTCGGCGACCGGCATGCTGCTCGGCACGATCTCGCTGTAGACCCGCGCCTCACGCACCCGACGGGCGATGAGCTGGGCGTACTGGGCACCGAAGTCGACCACCAGGACGGTGTCGTTGTCCGGCACGGACTGGACGGGAATTGCAGAGGACACAGACGGCCTTCCGGCAGCGGTATCGAGGTGTCGCGCTGAACCGCCTCCCCGGCGGGGGCTGCGGCGGCGGACGGGTGTGGGGTGTCTGGACACCGATTCTACCGGGCTGTCCGGTTTCACTCGTCTGCCCGTCCAAAGGACCGTGACCGGGCGGGGCCGCGGTTCGTTGCTTCTGACGACCGGACGGCGGCGCCGCGTCCGCCAGACGCGCCGCCGCCCCCGACCGGGGGCACCGCCGTACGGACAGCAGGACCACGCGTGGAGCTTCACCCCAGTCCACCGGCGCACGTGGCGCCGCCGCCCCGGCCCGCCGGGAGCGCGGCGCCGTGGGACCGTGCGCGGGTGCCGCGGCCGGCCAGCAGGGGACAGCGACCCCGGCCGCGACTGGGCCGAGGTGGGACGGCCGGCTCCCGGGGACGCCCGGGAGCCGGCCGTCGCACCGACCGTTCGATTCCGGGGCGCGCTCCCGGCGCACTCCCCCCACCGTCCCGCGCCGCTACGCGCGTCCCCGTGCGCCGCTGCCCTCTGGACCACTACGGTCCGTGATCATTCGGCGCACCGTCGTCGGCACACGGACTGGTTCCAACTGCGCCGAACCGGTTGCAGAGCAAGGCCTCCGTCCAGCACGATGCTCCCTGTGAACGGTTCTCCCGGCCGTCGGCAGGCGCGCCGCGGAGGTCCGGGACCGACATCTCCGCCGTCGCCGCGCAGGGAGGCGACAGCGGTTGTCACTTCACGCTCCGTGAGCGGGGGACCGGTGCAGACCTGCCCGCCGACCCTCCGTCGCACGGGACCGCGCCCCGCTCCGCCGGCCATCCACGTCGGCGCCGTAGGGACGCGACCGCGAGCCAACCGACAGGACGGCGCTCCTCCCCCGGCGCCGTCACCCCAGCACCTGGCGCAGCCCTGACGCCGAGTGCTGACCGACAAAGGGCCCCGTTCCCCCGCGGGGCCCTTTGCCCTTTCCCGTGCCCCTCCTACGGGTGGTCGCGCCAGACGCTCGGATCGACCGGCTCCTCCGGCGGCCGCGGCGCGGCCCCGGGCAGCGGCGCCCCGGTGGCGGGGCCGGGCGGGGCGTCGTGCGAGCCGAGCACCTCGCTCACCCCGATCACCGCCGCGTCCGCGACCGGCCCGGCCGGATACGGCACCTGCGGCGGCACGCCCGGCGGCACCGGCCCCGTCGGCGGTCCCTGCGGCGGGCCCGCGTAGCCGGGCCCGGCCGGGTACGGCACCTCCGGCGGCACCGTCCCGTAGGCCCCGTACGGCGTCGCGCCGGGCGGCACCGGTCCGTACGGCCCCTTCGCGCCCTGCCCGCCGAGCGCCGCCAGCAGCGCGGGCACCAGCAGGGCGCCGACCAGGGCCCACACCGCACAGGCCGCCAGCACGCCGAGGAACACCAGGCCCGCCGAGGTCTCCTGGGTGGACGTCGAGTTGTTCACGCCGCCCCAGCTCCCCGACGTCGGCGCCAGGAAGGACACCGAGGTGCTGGCCAGCCCGCCGGAGGCCGCCGTCAGCGCGGTGAGCAGCACGGCGTACACAACCGCCAGCCGGAGCCGGTCGGCCGCGTCCAGCCGCCGCCGGTAGGCCGTCCAGCCGAGCACAGCCGCCGCGGCGAGCGCCAGCAGGCCGGTCCAGCGCCAGTCGGCGGTCTCGCCGTGCAGGTCGAAGAAGGAGAACTCCCGGTGGCTGTCCCGGTTCTCGCTCCACCCCGGGACGCCGCCCACGGTGCTGCCCGACCGGAGGGTGGCGCCCGAGCCCAGACCGAGCAGCAACAGGCCGAGGTTGGGCAGGAAGGCCAGCGAGAGCGCCGTCTGCCAGCCCTGGTCGCTGGTGGCCGCGACCAGCACGAAGGCCGTCACCGAGGCCAGGCCCAGGGTCAGCGCGAGCGCCTGGCCCGCGGTCAGCGCGGCCACCGCCCAGCCGCGCACCGACCGGCTGCGCCAGGCGGCCCAGCGCAGCGCGTCGGTGCCGTGGACGACGAAGGCCAGCAGCCCGCCCGCCAGGAGGGTCCAGCCCACCGCCCAGATCCAGCCGGAGTCCGTGCTGAAGGACGGCTTGAGGCCCGGGCCCGTGCCGTAGTAGCCGCCGTCGGTGTTCCCCGGGTTCCAGTCGGTACCGGCGACCAGCCCGAGCACCACGGTCACCAGTCCGAGCACCACCGCCGTGCGCAGCGCCTCGCCGGCGGCCTGGACGCGGGTCAGCTGGGAGCCGTCGGCCTTGCGCCGGCGCAGCCCGGCCCGCAGGCCGAGCCAGAGCGCCAGGCACCACAGGACGGTGACCGTCATCGGCACCATCCAGAAGGTGATGTCCAGGTTCTCCGAGCGGCTCCTGGTGACCGGGTTCCGGAAGCCGAGCCGGAACGGCGCGCCCAGCGCGTTGAGCGCCATCGCCAGGGTCGAGAGGAAGCGGTCGCCGAAGCCGGGCGTCGGGAAGGCCCGGTCGAGGGTGTAGTCGCTCGGGATCGCCGCGACCAGCGCCGCCAGGAGCAGCACCACGGTCGGTCCGACGGCCACCCGCAGGGCCGGGCGCCAGTTCGCGCCGGTCAGCCAGCGCACCACCGGCGACTGGGCGGCCTTCGGGTAGTACGGCTGCCCGGCGCCCCAACTGCCCACCGCGGGCGGCCCGCCGACCGGCGGGTACCCGACGCCCTGACCGGGCGACGGCGGGTGGGACCCGGGCGCCGCGGCGGACGGCGGCACGGCCGGCTGCGGTACGGCGGGCAGGGCGACGGCCGTCGGGGGCGGGGGCGGGGGCGGGGGCGGGGGTGCCGTCGGCCGTCCGCACGAACCGCAGGCGGGCGCCCCCGCCGCCGAAGTCGCGCCGCACGATGCGCAGTTGGCCATGGCCCGCATTCCCCCCGCTCGACGAGTCCCTGGTCCCCCAGGGAGCCCGTTTATCCCATCGGACCCGAACGGATGTCAACCGGGAAGCGGCCCGGGCGGGTTGGCCCTCCGGGCCCGGTTCAGCCGCTCTTCTTCGGGACCTCCGGGACGGGCAGCAGCGGCAGTCGCAGCGCACCGAAGGCGCCCTCCGGAACGGCCGGACGCACCGGCGCCACCGGGTCGACCCGGCGGTAGGCCTCGCCCTGGGCCGGGCGCCGGTCCGCCTCACCCTTGTTGGGCCACATCGACAGCGCCCGCTCGGCCTGCGCGGTGATGGTGAGCGAGGGGTTGACGCCGAGGTTGGCGGAGACGGCCGCGCCGTCCACCACGCTGATCCCGGGGTGCCCGTACAGCCGGTGGTACGGGTCGACCACGCCGGTCTCGGGGGCGTCGCCGATCGGGCAGCCGCCGAGGAAGTGCGCGGTCATCGGGACGTCGAAGATCTCGCCGACGGTGCTGCCCGGGAAGCCGTTGATCTCGTCGGCCAGCGCCTGGGCGCCCTTCTCGGCGGCCGGGATCCAGGTGGGGTTGGGGGTGCCGTGCCCCTGGCTGGAGGTGAGCCGGGGCTTGCCCAGCGGGCCCTTCTTGAGCGAGACGGTGATCGAGTTGTCCAGCGACTGCATCACCAGGCCGATGATCGTCTTCTCGGACCAGCCGCACTGGTTCATCGAGCGGGCGAAGGTCACCGGGTGGAGCACCGAGTTGCCCAGGTAGCGCAGCCAACGCGGAGCCTTCCCACCACCCTTGACCTGGGCGATCGACAGCGCGCCCATCGCGTTGGAGCCCTTGCCGTAGCGGACCGGCTCGATGTGGGTGTTGGCGTCCGGGTGGATCGAGGAGGTGATCGCGACGCCCTTGGTGAAGTCCGCCTTGGTGCCGTAGCGCCGGTCGGTGGTCTGCGCGCCCACCAGCGCCTCGGAGTTGGTGCGGGTCAGCTCGCCGAGCCGGTCGGAGATCCTCGGCAGGTGGCCGGCGTCGCGCATCCGGTGCAGCAGCGACTGGGTGCCGTAGGTGCCGGCCGCGACCACCACCCGGGCCGCGGTGATGGTCCGGGCGCCCGCCTTCACCCGGTCGGTCCTCGACCGGGAGTCGGTGCGGCGCACGTCCACCGCATAGCCGCGGTTCCCGGCTTCTCCGAGCTCCCGGATCCGGGCCACCGTGGTCAGCGGGTGGATCTCCGCGCCGCCCCGCTCGGCCAGGTACAGGTAGTTCTCGGTGAGCATGTTCTTGGCACCGTGCCGGCAGCCGGTCATGCACTCGCCGCACTCCACGCAGGCCTTGCGGGCGGGGCCGGCGCCGCCGAAGTACGGATCGGCGACCTCCTCGCCGGGTGCCGCCCCGGCGGTCCCGTCGGTGTCCTTGCCGTCCCCGAAGAAGACGCCGACCGGTGCCATGTGGAAGGTGTCCCCGACGCCCATCCGCTCGGCCGCCGCCTTGAGGTGGACGTCGGACGGCGTGACGGTCGGGTTCAGCCGGACCCCGAGCATCCGCTGCGCCTGGTCGTAGAACGGCGCCAGCTCCTCCTGCCAGTCGGTGATGTGGCGCCACTGGCGGTCCTCGAAGAACGCCTTCGGCGGCACGTACAGGGTGTTGGCGTAGTTCAGCGAGCCGCCGCCGACCCCGGCGCCGGCCAGGATCAGCACGTTGGCCAGCAGGTGGATCCGCTGGATGCCGTACAGCCCGAGCTGCGGCGCCCACAGGTAGTTGGGCAGGTCCCAGGAGTTGCGGGGCAGTTCGTCCCGCTCGAAACGCCGCCCGGCCTCCAGGACGGCGACCCGGTAGCCCTTCTCGGTCAGCCGCAGCGCCGCGACCGAACCACCGAAGCCGGAGCCGACCACGACCACGTCGTAGTCGAACTCCGCCGCACCGCCGGACTCCACCATCTGCCACTGCTCCTTAGGGGGTCGAACCTGTCTGGGGGAACGCGAGTCGGGGCCACCCGAACCGGCGCTACTTGAACCGCAGCGCCTTGAGCGCCCGCAGCCCGCCGGTCAGCACGGCGGCGAACTGCTCGTCGTCCAGCCCGAACGAGGGCGCGATCGGCATCAGCCGCTGGGTGGCGATGGTCTGCGCCTCGGTGAAGCGCAGGATGCCGTCGGCGCCGTGCCGCCGGCCCAGCCCCGAGTCGCCCATGCCGCCCATCGGCGCGGCCACCGAGCCGTACGCGGCCGCGTAGGCCTCGTTGACGTTGACCGTCCCGGTGCGCAGCCGGGCCGCGACCGCCCGGCCGCGCCGAAGGTCCCTGGTCCAGACGCTGGAGTTCAGGCCGTACGGCGTGGAGTTGGCGGCGGACACCGCCTCCTCCTCGGTGTCGAAGCGGTAGACCGAGACCACCGGGCCGAAGGTCTCCTCGCCGCAGACCGCCATCTCCGGGGTCACCCCGTCCAGGACGGTCGGCTCGTAGAAGTACGGTCCCAGGTCGGGCCGGGCCCGCCCGCCGGTCAGGACGGTGGCACCGGCCTTGACCGCCTCCTCCACGTGCCGGGCGGTGGTGTCCAGCTGCCGGGCGGAGACCAGCGAGCCCATGTCGGCGCCGTACGCCAGGCCGCCACCCAGTCGCAGCGCCCGGGTGCGGGAGACGAAGCGCTCCAGGAACCGGTCGGCCACCGAGCGGTGCACCAGCAGCCGCTCGATCGAGATGCACAGCTGCCCGGCCGAGGAGAAGCAGGCCCGCACGGCGCCCGCGGCGGCCGCGTCGACGTCGGCGTCGGAGAGCACCAGCATGGCGTTCTTGCCGCCGAGTTCGAGCGAGGCGCCGACCAGCCGGGCGGCGGCGCGCTGGGCGACCTCACGACCGGTGCGGGTGGAGCCGGTGAAGGAGACGTAGTCGGCGTGCTCCACCACGGCGGGGCCGATCACCGGGCCGTCGCCGATCACGACCTGCCACAGGTCGGCCGGCAGCCCGGCCTCGATCAGCAGTTCCCGGGCCCACAGGCCGGTCAGCGCGGTCTGGGTGTCGGGCTTGTTGACCACCGCGTTGCCGGCCACGAAGGCGGGCAGCAGGTCCCCGACGCACAGCTCCAGCGGGTAGTTCCACGGCGAGATGTGGCCGATCACGCCCTTGGGGCGACGGGCCTCCACGGTGTGGGTGAGCACCGGCAGCGCACCGCCGCGGCGCCGGTCCTTCAGGTAGCCCTGGGCGGCGCGCCCGTAGTGCCGGGCGGCCATGGCGACGGCCAGGACCTCCTCGAAGGCGTGCAGCCGGGCCTTGCCGGTCTCGGCCTGGACCAGGTCCAGGGCCTCGTCCTGCCGCTTGAGCAGCAGGTCGTGGAAGCGCAGCAGCACGGCCGCGCGGCGGCGCACCGGCAGCGCGGCCCAGGCGGCCTGGGCGCGGCGGGCCAGCTGGAAGGCGACCTCGACGTCGGCCGGGGTGGACTGCGGCAGACCGGCCAGCCGCTCACCGGTCAGCGGGGCGACGGTCTCCACCACGCTGGGCTCGGCGGTGGCGGTGACCCCGGCGGCCAGCCGGTCGACCAGGGACCGGGGGACGGCGGAGGCGACGGTCCGGCCGCCGCCGGGGGCGGTCGGATTGCCTCCCGCGGGGGAGGCGCCGGGGTGTTCGGTGGCCACTGCGTCTGCTGTGAGGTCCGACATACGGCGCAGCCTAGGCCTTCGGCGCCCGACGCGGTACCCGTCGGTAACAAGAATCTGCCGCAGTCGGGCGAAAGCGGGGCGCTCCGCCCTTACGGGGCGGCCCCGCCACGGATCCCGCTCAGCGCGTGGGCGTGAAGTGGTTGAGCACCGTGGTGAACCGCTGCTCGGTCTGCTGCCATTCGTCGCCCTTGTCCGGGCTGGACGCGTAGATCGCGTAGGCGGTGCCGTCCTCGTCGATGAACTCGGTCTCGATCGCCCGCCGGCGTCCGCCCTCCTTGGCCGCGTAGCTGAACTCCCAGGTGGCCGCCTCGTGGCCGTTCACCACGGCGCCGGCCATCCGGTGCTGCTTGTAGTCCTTGAGCGACTTGGAGACGTTGGCCTCCATCTGCCGCATGTGGTCCAACGGCCTGACCGACTGGCCGACGGTGACGGCGAACTGCAGGTAGTGCACCCGGTTGTCGGGGCTGTAGAAGATCTGGTTGGCGTCGGTGCCGAGGCTGCGCTGCCAGGCCGGGGTCGTGACCGGCATCGGGAAGCGGAAGCCGGCCGGGTCGTCGACCCAGCGGTAGCCGGCCGGTGCGGGCGCGTCCGGGGTCGGGGTGCCGGTCGGGTCCGTCTCGGTGGGCTCGGGCGTGTCCGGCTGCCCGGTGGGCACCGGGTCGGCGTCGTGGGAGCCGGTGATGTGCCGGGTGGCGAGGAAGGTCGCCGCGGCCGCCAGCACGCCGACCGCCAACGCGATGGCGACCAGCTTCATCCGGCTACGGCGTTTGGCCGGACCGCGAGCGGGCGCGGAGGAGTGCACGACCGGCGCGCCCGCGGAGGTGTGCGCCTGCCCGACGACGGCCGTGCCCCCGGAGGTGTCCGCGACGGCCCCGACCGGAACCACCGGGACGACCGGAACGGGCTGGGAGGACGGCACGGCCGCCACCGCGGTCGCGACCGGACGCGGATCCGTCGGGTCCTCCGAGCCCTCCACGCCGCCCGGACCCTCCGGCGTCACGAGGACGGTCCCGTCCTGCCCCGCGCTGCGGTCCACCACCGGCACCGACTGGGTGGGCGTGCGCACCGGCGCGGCCGGCGACCCGATCGTCTTCAGGCCCATGGTGTGCCCGGCCTGCACCTCGGCCAGCATCCGGGCCGCCTCGTCGGCGCTCGGCCGGTCGGCCGGGTCCTTGGCCATCAGCGCGGCCAGCACCGGCCCGAGCGGCCCGGCCCGGCGCGACTCCGGCAGCGGCTCGTCGACCACCGCGGCCAGCGTGGTGATCGGCGAGTCCCGGCGGAACGGCGACTGGCCCTCCACCGCCGCGTACAGCGTCGCCCCGAGGCCCCACAGGTCGGAGGCCGGCCCGGGCCGCTCGCCCTGGGCCCGCTCGGGCGCCAGGTAGTCCGGCGAACCGACCAGGTCGCCCGGCCGGGTCAGCTCGGTCGAGCCCTCGTACTTGGCGATCCCGAAGTCCAGCAGCACCACCCGCCCGGTGCCGCGCTCCAGCAGCACGTTGGCCGGCTTGACGTCCCGGTGCAGCACGCCGAGCTGGTGGCCGCGGTGCAGCGCGGCGAGCACCTGGCTGCCGACCTCGGCGGCGGCGCGCGGCGGCAGGGTGCCGTCCTGGCTGATCACGTCGGCCAGCGAGCGGCCGTCGACCAGCTCCATCACGATCCACGGCCGGCCGTCCTGCTCCAGCACGTCGTGCACGGTGATCACGCCGGGGTGCTTGATCCGGGCGGCGGCGCTGGCCTCGCGCTTCATCCGCGTGTGGAGGATCTGCAGGTCCTCCTCCGGCAGGTGGTTGACGGTCAGCTCCTTGACCGCGACCTCGCGGTCCAGCATCCGGTCCCAGGCCCGCCAGACCGTGCCCATCCCGCCCCGGCCGAGCCGCTCGCCGAGCTCGTACCGCCCGGCCAGCAACCGCTCCACCTCGGCCGCCTCCGGCCGGTCCTGCACGCCCATCGGCGACCGCTCCCCCTCTCGATTCCACCTGCCGTCACCGCGGCGGAAAGCCCGCTGCAGACCACTGTTCGAACAGATCCCACGGACACCCTAGGCGCACCTCGCCGAGCCCGGTAATCTCGCCCACCCCCCGGACCGGCGGACCGGCGGGTGAGCGGGCCGTCAGCCCGCGAACAGCACCACGGCAACGATGCCCAGCACCAGCAGCAGGAACACCCCTCCCACCAGCAGCGGTCCCAGCAGGGCCGGTGACGTCCGGGAGCTCCTCCCCCCGCCCCGCGCCGGGCCGGACTCCGGCGCGACCCCGTCCGACCGCCCGCGCCGACGCGGCCGCAGCGGCACCAACGGCGCCTCCGGCTTCAGCTCCACCTCCCGCGCCGTCCGCTCCTCGTCGGCCGGCTCCGGGGCACCCGCCAGCAGCGCCGCCAGCTCGCCCCGCACCGCCTGGGCGGTGGGCCGCAGCGTGGGGTCGGGCTGCAGCAGCCGCTCGACCAAGGGTGCCAACGGCCCGCAGACCACGGAGGGTTCACGCCGCCCGTCCCGAACCGCCGTCACCAGCTCCGGCACCCCGACCTCCGGGTAGGGCGAGCGGCCGGTGACCATCCGCTGCAGCAGCGCCCCGAGCGCCCAGCAGTCCCCCGCCGGGCCGCCGTCCAGCGGCCAGCGCTCGGTCACCGGGCCGACCAGCGTGGCCCGCACCTCGTACCGCCGCCGCCCGCCCGGCCCGCCGAGGTCCTCGGCCAGCGCCTCCTGCGCCACCCCGGCGAGCAGCCCGCCGAGCATCGCCGCGCCGTCCTCGCAGACCAGCACCGACTCGGCGGTCACATTGCCGTGGGAGAGTCCGGCCTCGTGCAGCGCCCGCAGCGCACCGGTCAGGTCGGCCGCCAACTCGGCCGCCCGGTACGGCGGGAGCGGACCGGCGGTGAGCAGTTCGGCCAGCGTCCGGCCCGCCGGCCGCTCGTCCACCGTCCACAGCAACTCGCCGTCGACGAAGGCACCGACCCCGCGCAGCAACCGCGGATGCCAGGCCGGCGCGGCCGAGCCGACCGCCGCCACCCGCCGCACCAGCCGGTCCCCGTGCCCGGGATCGGGCTCGTCCGGCTCCTGCCCCCCGGTCAGCAGAGCGGGCAGCTCCACGGCGCGCAGCAGCACCGATTCACCGGTGCGCTCGTCCACCGCGAACGCGCGCAGCAGTTCGGGACGGTCCGTCAGCCGGTACCGACCCGCCATCAACTGGCCGGGGTCGCCTCGCATGCCAGTTCCTCTCGCTCACCGAGCAGCCTACTGAGCGGCTCCTTCACGCTCGATCCCATGGACTGGACCGATCTGATCGACACCGCCTTCAAGGTGACGGGCAACAGCGACCGAGCCGACCAGGCCGAGGCCGTCCGAGGACCCGGTGGCCTCCACGGCCGGGCGACACCCCGACCACTTCCGCAGGGGCGTGCTGGTCCTCACCGCCCACCGTCTGCTCTTCCTGAGAGACGGGAAACCACCGGTACCGGTTCCGCTCACGGCCGTCACCGACGCCACCGTGACCCGCACCAGTTCAACGGCGAGGTGCTCACGATCGTCGCACCGACCGGCTCCCACCGCTTGGAGGACGTCACCAAGGGCGTGGTCTTCGCCGAACGGATGCCCTCCGACGCCGCTCCCTCCGTCGACCGACTCGTCGACCGGTCGGAGCGGTTGGCCGCCCTGCGGGCGTCCGGCGCACTCACCGATGAGGAGTTCGGCCGGGCGGAGCAACGCCTGATCGGCTGAGCCCTACGGCGCCGGCTGGAAGCTGTTGAAGACGACGTCCCGGGCCGGGGCCTGAGCGGCCCACTGCGCGTCCGGGACGATCCAGTAGATCGAGTACCCGTACTTGGCCGGGTTGCCGGTCACGAAGCCCCGGTTGAGCGAGTGGGTCCTGGGCGTCCCGTTGGTCCACTCCCAGTCCGCCGCGTTGCTCCACTGCCGGTAGGTGATCGCCGCCAGGTTCAACCGCTGGTAGTTCGTCACCTGGCCGCGGACGTTCGGCTCCGACTCCTGCCAGTCGGCGAGGGCGCTCGCACCGGGCGAGGTGGTCCACTCGATCCGCAGCTGGCTGCCGTCGGCGGAGTTCTTGAAGATCCGGCGGTTGGAGTCCGACCCGGCCGGCTGCAACCAGTCCGGCAGCGTGACGGAGAACCCGCTCGGGTCCTGGTACGCGTGGTAGCCGGCCGGCACAGCACCGCCCGTACTCTGCGCCGGCGCCGGCGCCGGCGCCGGCTCGGTCGCGGGCGCCTGGGCCGCCGTGGTCGCCGGCGGCGCGGCGACCGAGGACTGCGTGGTCGCGCCCGGCTCCGCGGCCGTCCCCGCAGGAGCCGGCTCCGCCGTGGCCGCCGCCGGACTCTGACCCGGCGTGGCCTCCGTGGTCGCCGCGACCGGCGAGGTGGCACCCGCACTGTGGGTGCTCGCCCCCTTCGCACCGCCGTCCCCGCCCCCCACGGCCTGAACCACCGCGACGATCCCGGCGATCAACAGCAGCACCAGCACCACGGTGACCACCGCCAGCCGCCGCCGCCCCTTGCGCGGATCGGCCCCGGCCGCCTGGGTCGCCCCCATCGTCCACTCACTGGTCACCGGCCGGATCGGCTCGGCCGCCGGACTCGGCGCCGGCTCGACCACGGCCTTCGCGACGGGTTCCGCCGCGGACTCCTCGTCCCGGGCCCGACTGCCCACCCGAACCGTCCCGAGCAGCCCACCCACGGTCCGCTTGGGAGTCGGCGCTTCCGCGCCCGCGGCCTTCAGGGGCGGCTCGGCCTCCTCCGCCCCACCCCCGCCCTTCTCGTCCTTCCCGCCCCCGACCGGCATCGCGTGCTCGGTGGTCGACTCCGCCTTCGCGGTCGCCTCCGCCACCACCCGCTTGAGCATCGACCGGGTCTGCGAGGCGTCCAGCCGCTTCGTCGGGTCCTTCTCCAACAGCCCCTCGATCACCGGCAGCAGCGGCCCGGCGTTCGCCGGCACCGTCAGCTCCTCGGTCATCACCGCGGTCAGGGTGGCCAGCGCCGAACCCCGGTCGTACGGCGGCCGTCCCTCGACCATCGCGTACAACGTGCCGCCCAGCGACCACAGGTCGGCCGGCGGCCCGGGCTTCTGCCCGCGTGCCCGCTCCGGGGATATGTACGAGGGCGCGCCGACCAGCATCCCGGTGGAGGTGATCGAGGCGTCGCCCTCCACGCTCGCGATCCCGAAGTCGGTGAGCACGACCCGGCCGTCCTCGCCGATCAGCACGTTGGACGGCTTCACGTCCCGGTGCAGGATGCCCAGCGCGTGCGCCGCGCTCAGTACGCCCAGCACGTCCAGCGCGATCTCCGCCGCCCGGGCGGGTGCCAGCGGCCCGTCCTCCCGGACGACGTCGGCCAGCGAGCGGGACTCGACCAGCTCCATGACGATCCACGGCCGGTCGTCCTCGTCGACCACGTCGAAGACGGTCACCGCCGAGTTGTGCCGGATCCGCGCGGTCGCCTTCGCCTCGCGCAGCGTCCGGACGATCAGCCGGTGCTTCTCCTCCTCCTCGACGCTGGCGTTCATCCGCAGTTCCTTGACCGCGACGGTCCGGCCCAGCATCTCGTCCTCGGCGCGCCAGACGGTACCCATGCCACCGCGTCCGAGCACGCCGTTCAGCCGGTAGCGGCCGGCCAGGAGGCGGCCGGTGGAACCCTGCGCCTGGGTCATTCGGAACGTTCCCCCATGTGCTGCTGGCGGTCGTGGTGACGGCGCGTCGGCCCGGCCCGGGCCCGAACGCCCAAGCCTCCATCATCCCCTGTCCGGAGGGGCGGCTACCACCCGCCCCCCGGCCCAAGCCGGGACGAACCGGAACGGGTGCGACGCTCTGTGCCCGATCTGTGATCGAAAACTCGCCAAGATCTGCCCGAAGCGCTGCTACCGTTCGGCAGCTCATCGTCTTTCCGGGGGGACTCGACGCCCATGACCGCACCCGCACCGGGCGCTGACGGCCCATCGCTCCGCTCGCGCACCGCCCAGCACTACTCGGTCGCACCCGCACTCGACACCCCCGAGGGCTACGTCGCCCCCGGCATGCCCGGCGTCCCGGTCACCGGCTACGACCCCGGCACCCCCGCCGCCCCCCGACGCCCACCCCGCCGCCGCACCGCCCTCGCCCTCCTCCTCGCCCCACTCGCCGCCCTCCTCGCCGGCCTCGCCTACGGCTGCGCCCCCCTGCGCGCCGCCGACAGCCTCGGCTGGCTGGCCATCGCCCAAGCCGGCCTGGTCGCCCTCCCCCTCGGCCTGCTCGGCGGCCGGAACCGCTTACTCCCACCCCTCGGCGCCCTGCTCTCCGCCGCCGCCCTCCTCCTCGGCCAACTCACCCAGCAGTTCCGCCTCGTACACCCCGACACCCCCACCCCGCGCACCCTCCTCCACACCACCCTCACCTCCTGGCGCGCCGACCTCCGCCCCCTCGACCTCGCCTTCTACGCCATCGCCCTCATCGGCGGCTTCCTCCTCACCCACCGCCTGGCCAACCGCCCCTGACCACCCCCACGGCCCCCCGACCCCACGCCCCACCCCCTCACCGCCCCCACCCCCACACCCCGACCAGGCGAGAGGGACGCGCTGCGGGAGGGGGCGGTGGAGGGGGTGGGTGCGGAGAGGGGCGTGACGGGTGATTTTCAGACTGCCAACGACGCCCAACCCCCCACCCACAGAGTCGGCAGTCCGAAAATCACCCAGCCCCCGGAGCGCCCACCCCCGGAACCGCCCCCGGCGTCACCCACCCTCCCGAGAGCCCACCCCCCAACAACACCCCCCACCACAGCACCCCCACCCCACACAAAAGCCGAAGGCCCCCACCGGCAACCCGGCAGAGGCCTCCCTCACTGCATCAGCTCATCCTCAGCGGTGATCCAGCGCCGGGTTCACCGTCACCTCAACCCGCTGGAACTCCTTCAGCTCCGTGTACCCCGTAGTAGCCATCGCCCGCCGCAGCGCACCGAACAGGTTCATGGTCCCGTCCGGAGTGTGCGACGGCCCGGTCAGGATCTCCTCGGTGGTGCCGACCGTCCCGAGGTCCACCCGCTTGCCCCGCGGCAGCTCCTCGTGGACGGCCTCCATGCCCCAGTGGAACCCCTTGCCCGGCGCGTCCGTGGCCCGGGCCAGCGCGGCGCCGATCATCACCGCGTCGGCGCCGCAGGCGACCGCCTTCGGGATGTCGCCGCTGTAGCCGACGCCACCGTCCGCGATCACGTGCACGTAGCGCCCGCCGGACTCGTCCATGTAGTCACGCCGCGCCGCCGCCACGTCCGCGACCGCGGTCGCCATCGGCACCTGGATGCCCAGCACGTTGCGGGTGGTGTGGGCGGCACCGCCGCCGAAGCCGACCAGCACGCCGGCCGCGCCGGTCCGCATCAGGTGCAGCGCCGCGGTGTAGGTGGCGCAGCCGCCGACGATCACCGGGACGTCCAGCTCGTAGATGAACTGCTTGAGGTTGAGCGGCTCCGCGGCGCTGGAGACGTGCTCGGCCGAGACGGTGGTGCCGCGGATGACGAAGACGTCGACCCCGGCGTCCACGACGGCCTTGGAGAACTCGGCGGTGCGCTGCGGCGAGAGCGCGGCGGCGGTGACCACGCCGGAGTCGCGCACCTCCTGGATCCGCTGCTTGATCAGCTCGGCGCGGATCGGCGCGGCGTAGATCTCCTGGAGGCGGCGGGTCGCGATGGCCTCGTCGGTGATCGCGGCGATCTCGTCCAGCAGCGGCTGGGGGTCCTCGTAGCGGGTCCAGAGGCCTTCGAGGTTCAGCACGCCCAGGCCGCCGAGGCGGCCGATGGCGATGGCCTGCTGGGGCGAGACCACGCTGTCCATCGGGGCGGCCAGGAACGGCAGCTCGAAGCGGTAGGCGTCGATCTGCCAGGCGATCGAGACCTCCTTCGGGTCACGCGTACGGCGGCTGGGGACGACGGCGATGTCGTCGAAGGCGTACGCCCGGCGGCCGCGCTTGCCTCGCCCGATCTCGATCTCAGTCACTTCGAGCCCTTCTGGTTTGTTGCTCATGCCCGCCGGGTCACCCCGGCCGCCCCCAGTATCCCGTACTACCGCCTGCGGCGCCCCGACGGCCCGTGCCCCGAACAGGCGAGGGGCCCACCACTGCGGTGCAGCGGCGGGCCCCTCGGCCGATCAGTGCGTTCAGCGGGACGAGTAGTTCGGCGCCTCGACGGTCATCTGGATGTCGTGCGGGTGGCTCTCCTTGAGGCCCGCCGAGGTGATCCGGACGAAGCGGCCCTTGCTCTCCATCTCGGCGATGGTGCCGGCACCGACGTAGCCCATGGTCTGGCGCAGGCCGCCGACCAGCTGGTGCAGCACGGCGGACAGCGGGCCGCGGTACTGCACCTGGCCCTCGATGCCCTCGGGCACGAGCTTGTCGTCCGAGGCGACCTCGGCCTGGAAGTAGCGGTCCTTGGAGTAGGAGCGGCCCTGGCCGCGGGACTGCATGGCGCCCAGCGAACCCATGCCGCGGTAGGACTTGAACTGCTTGCCGTTGATGAACAGCAGCTCGCCCGGGGACTCCTCGCAGCCGGCCAGCAGCGAGCCCAGCATCACGGTGTCGGCACCGGCGGCCAGCGCCTTGCCGATGTCGCCGGAGTACTGGAGGCCGCCGTCGCCGATGACCGGCACGCCGGCCGCCTGGCAGGCCTGGGCGGCCTCGTAGATGGCGGTGATCTGCGGGACGCCGATGCCGGCGACGACGCGGGTGGTGCAGATGGAGCCGGGGCCGACGCCGACCTTGACGCCGTCCACGCCGGCGTCGATCAGCGCCTGGGCGCCGTCCCGGGTGGCGACGTTGCCGCCGACCACGTCGACCCGGACGGCCGACTTGATCTTCTCGATCCAGGCCAGCGCGTTGTGGCTGTGGCCGTGCGAGGTGTCGACGACCAGGAAGTCCACGCCCGCCTCGACCAGGGCCTGGGCCCGGTCGAAGGCCTCGGCGCTGGCGCCGACCGCGGCGCCGACCAGCAGACGGCCCTCGGCGTCCTTGGCGGCGTTCGGGTACTGCTCGGCCTTGACGAAGTCCTTGACGGTGATCAGGCCCTTGATCCGGCCCTCGTCGTCGACCAGCGGGAGCTTCTCGATCTTGTGGCGGCGCAGCAGCGCCATCGCGTCCTCGCCGGAGATGCCGACCTTGCCGGTGATCAGCGGCATCGGGGTCATGATCTCGCGGACCTGGCGGCTGCGGTCCGACTCGAAGGCCATGTCACGGTTGGTGACGATGCCGAGCAGCTTGCCGGCCTCGTCGGCGATCGGGACGCCGGAGATGCGGAACTTGGCGCACAGTGCGTCGGCCTCGGCGAGCGTGGTGTCCGGGCCGACCGTGATCGGGTCGGTGACCATGCCGGACTCGGAGCGCTTCACCAGGTCGACCTGGTTGGCCTGGTCCTCGACCGACAGGTTGCGGTGCAGCACGCCGACGCCGCCCTGACGGGCCATCGCGATGGCCATCCGCGCCTCGGTGACCTTGTCCATCGCCGCGGACAGCAGCGGGATGTTGACGCGGACGTTCCGGGAGACCCGGGAGGAGGTGTCGACCTGGTTCGGCAGCACCTCGGAGGCCCCGGGCAGCAGCAGGACGTCATCGAACGTGAGCCCGAGCATGGCGAACTTCTCGGGTACGCCTGCGGCGTTGTAAGACATGTGGGGAGTACCTTCCGTGGCCGGCCTAATCCGCTCGCGCCCAGAGGGAAGGGGCGCGTTGATCGCTCACTCGCGCAGACCGCCGAAAGCCGGGTGGGTTGGAGGAACCTCCAAGGGAACCCCGTGCGCACCCGCGAAACTTTGGCAACCTGCCCAGGCGCCGATACCCCATGGTACTGGCACCGTGAATGTGCCCTCGTATGCCCTTGACAACAAGCGCCCCCGCCCGCTCATTCCACCCACGGGACCGCCCCTGGCCTGCGCCTGCGCTCAGGAGGACTCCTCCGCGAGCGCCCGCAGCCGGCTGAGCGCCCGGTGCTGGGCCACCCGGACGGCCCCCGGCGACATCCCGAGCACCTCGCCGGTTTCCTCCGCCGACAGTCCGGCGGCCACCCGCAGCAGCACCAGTTCGCGCTGACGCGCCGGCAGGTTGGAGAGCAGTTCCTTGGCCCAGGCCGCGTCGCTGCTGAGCAGTGCCTGCTCCTCCGGGCCGAGCGCCTCGTCCGGCACCTCCGGCAGGTCGTCCTGGGGCACCACGGTCGAGCCGGGTCCGCGCATCGCGGCCCGCTGCAGGTCGGCGATCTTGTGTGCGGCGATGCCGTAGACGAAGGCCTCGAACGGCCGTCCCTGGTCCTTGTACCGGGGCAGCGCGCACAGCACCGCGACGCAGACCTCCTGGGCGACGTCGTCCACGTGGTGCCGGGCCCCGCCGGGCAGCCGGACCAGCCTGGCACGGCAGTACCGCAGCGCGAGCGGGTGGACGTAGGCGAGCAGCGCGTCGATGGCCGGCCCCTCGCCGCGCACGGCGGCCGCGACCAGTTCGCCCACCAGGGGCGAGCCCCCCGTGCCGAGCACCGGCGGGCGGCCCGGGCCGACTTCGGCGCCGCCGGGATCCGCGTACGACGGATCGTGGCCCGGGTCGGAGGGCTCGGCCTCCCCCGGGTCCACCTGGCCGGCCACACCGGCGACATCGTCGCGCATCGGTCCATGGTGCCTGGTCGGCCGGGAAAACGCGGCACCGCGTCCGGAGTTGTGCACCGGAACGTTATGCGCTGCGGCACCGCCCGGCGCGCCGCGCACCACCGGCCCCTCCTGCACCGTGCCGCCTCCCGCCCCGCCGCCGTGGGTGGTCCCGTCCGCCGAGTGTCCTGCGGTTGCGTGGTTCGCCGCAGTGCCTGTCCGCTGGTCCCCGAGGTGCTCCACTCCTCCATGGTGCAACCTCGGGACCGTAACGTCACACGCCTGTGCGGCGTCCGCTCCGGAATTCGACGGCGGCGCGCCGCCACCGGCGGCGCCGCCGGTGGTCAGCGGACCAGGCCCCAGCGGAAACCCAGCGCCACCGCGTGCGCGCGGTCGGACGCCCCGAGCTTCTTGAACAGCCGTCGGGCGTGGGTCTTCACGGTGTCCTCGGACAGGAAGAGCTCGCGCCCGATCTCGGCGTTGCTGCGTCCGTGGCTCATGCCCTCCAGCACCTGGATCTCACGCGCCGTCAGGGTCGGCGCCGCGCCCATGTCGGGGCTGCGTAGCCGACGCGGGGCCAGCCGCCACGTCGGGTCGGCGAGGGCCTGGGTGACGGTGGCCCGCAGTTCGGCGCGCGAGGCGTCCTTGTGCAGGTACCCGCGGGCACCCGCGGCCACCGCGAGCGCGACGCCGTCGAGGTCCTCGGCGACGGTGAGCATGATGATCCGGGCGCCCGGGTCGGCGGACAGCAGCCGCCGGACGGTCTCGACCCCGCCGAGGCCGGGCATCCGGACGTCCATCAGGACGAGATCGGAGCGGTCGGCCACCCAGCGGCGGAGGACCTCCTCCCCGTTCGTCGCGGTGGTGACCCGGTCCACACCGGGTACGGTCGCGACGGCGCGGCGAAGCGCCTCGCGGGCGAGCGGGGAATCGTCGCAAACGAGAACGGAAGTCATGACCGTCGTCCTCCGCAGCTGATCCGCGTCACGTTGAGCCTCCTGGCTGGTACGAACCTCTCCGACACGGCCGATCGGCGACAGACTTCGTACTGATCGCCCCGACTTGCCCGCGATCGTTCCCGACGTCCGGCGCCCGCTAACCGCCTCCACACTTCCAACGACCGTCACTCGAATGAGTTACGGCCTTCAGGGCATCTCCACCACTGTACGTGGCCGATCCGTTACCGATCAGCCGCATCGCGGTGCACACGCCGCACTTTTGCGCAGCTCGCGCGCGGTCGGCGTACGACCCGCACACCGGTGCGGCGTGTCGCGCGCCCCTCTGCCACTCGATTGCCGCACCCGGACCAACGAAAGCCCTTGCCCAGTTTGCCCGTTTTTATAGCTTTCGTATGGTCATTGACTGTTGTGCCAGTGTGTGGGTGACTTGTCCATGGAGTTGCCTTAAGTCATATTTCCAGGTGTCCACACCAGCGCGGGACGCCCCGCCGGGCACCGCTCGGCAGCAGCCCGCCGAGAAGCCCGGCCGCCGCCGACCGCCTCTGAAGGGAATGAGCCATGGCAGATTTCTCCCGTCTCCCCGGTCCCAACGCGGACCTCTGGGACTGGCAGCTCTCGGCAGCCTGCCGCGGCGTGGACAGCTCGCTCTTCTTCCACCCCGAGGGCGAGCGCGGGGCGGCGCGCAGTTCGCGCGAGGCCAGCGCCAAGGAGGTGTGCATGCGCTGCCCGGTGATCGCGGAGTGCGCCGCGCACGCCCTGGCGGTCCGTGAGCCGTACGGCGTCTGGGGCGGGATGACGGAGGACGAACGCGAGGAGATGCTGGGCCGCTCGCGGCACCGCCTGGTGGAGGTCCCGCTGGCCCCGCCGGCGATCGCGCACCGCTAGACCCGCCTCCGCGGTGCAGCGTGGAGAAACGTTTCTTCGCGCCACCTCAAGCTGCTACCGCCCGGCAGGGGGCACGACGCCCCCCGTCGCCCACCCGTCAGCGGTCGGCCGCCGCGCCCGCCAGCCGCTCCTGCATCAGCGCGACGGCCGGGACCTCGGCCAGGTCCGGCAGGGTCAGCGCCACCACCTGGCGCACCGCCGGCACCCCGGCGGCCGTCCGCACCGGCACCGTCGACACGCCGTCAGGACGCACCGACTGCAGCGCCAGTCGGGGCAGCACCGCCACCCCGAGCCCGGCCGCGACCAGGCCGACCACCGCCGGGTAGTCGTCGGTCGCGAAGTCGATCCGGGGCTCGAAGCCCGCCCCCGCGCACAGCTCCACCAGGTGCCCCCGGCACTGCGGACAGCCGGCGATCCACTGCTCCCCCGCCAGTTCGGCCAGCCCCACCGGGCCGCCCCTCCCGGCCAGCGGGTGGGCGGCGGGCAGCAGGCCCACCAGCGGGTCGTCCAACAGCGGGGTGACCACCAGATCGGACCAGTCGGTGCCGGCCGACAGCTGCTGCGCCTCCAGGTTCGCCTCGGCCCTCGCCTCGCGCGGCGAGCCGTGCGCGGGCGCGGGCGCCGCGGTAGCGCCGTCGGACTGCGGGTAGCGGAAGGCCAGCGCGATCTCGCACTCGCCGCCGCGCAGCATCGCCAGCGACTCCGGCGGCTCGGCCTCGACCAGCGACACGCGCACCCCCGGATGGCTGTCCCGCAGGCGGGCGACCGCGGGCGGCACCAGGGTGGAGCTCGCGGTCGGGAAGGAGACCAGCCGCACCCGCCCGGCCCGCAGCCCGGCTATCGCGGCGACCTCCTCCTCGGCGGCGGAGAGCCCGGCCAGGATTCCGGTGGCGTGCTTGAGCAGGACGCGCCCGGCCTCACTGAGCTGCATCCCGCGGCCCGAGCGGACCACCAGCGGGGTGTCCACCGACTTCTCCAGGGCCTTCATCTGCTGGCTGATGGCAGGCTGCGTACACCCCAGCTCGCGAGCGGCGGCGGAGAAGGAGCCGGTGCGGGCGACGGCACGCAGGACGCGCAGATGGCGGGCCTCGATCATGCCTCAGTTATAAGGCAATCTTTGCATTCTGCAAAATTCTGCTGATAGTTGAAGGCTGGAGCACCGACGCAACCCGGCTGGAGGCCCGCACGGCCGGAGGCCCGCCGAGCGGGCGCACAGCGGCCGGAGGCCCGGCCCGCAGCCCCTCGGGGCGCGGACCGGGCCTCCGGTCAGCCGTTCGGCGTCAGTGCGAGTGGCCGTGGCCGCCGTGCGAGTGACCGGCCTCGGCCTCCTCCTCCTTCTTCTCCACCACGAGGGTCTCGGTGGTGAGGAGCAGGGAGGCGATGGAGGCGGCGTTCTCCAGGGCGGAGCGGGTGACCTTGACCGGGTCGATGACGCCGGCCTTCACCAGGTCGCCGTACTCGCCGCTGGCGGCGTTGTAGCCCTGGCCGATCTCCAGCTCGGAGACCTTGGAGGTGATGACGTAGCCCTCCAGGCCGGCGTTCTGGGCGATCCAGCGCAGCGGCTCGTGCAGCGCCTTGCGGACCACGGCGACACCGGTGGCCTCGTCGCCCGACAGGCCCAGGCCGTCGTTCAGCACCTTGGCGGCGTGGACCAGGGAGGCGCCACCACCGGCGACGATGCCCTCCTCGACCGCGGCGCGGGTCGCCGAGATGGCGTCCTCCAGGCGGTGCTTGCGCTCCTTCAGCTCCACCTCGGTGGCGGCGCCGACCTTGATGACGCAGACGCCGCCGGCCAGCTTGGCCAGGCGCTCCTGCAGCTTCTCGCGGTCCCAGTCGGAGTCGGTCGCGGCGATCTCGCCCTTGATCTGGGCGACGCGGCCGGCCACGGCCTCGGAGTCACCGGCACCGTCGACGATGGTGGTGGCGTCCTTGGTGATGGTCACGCGGCGGGCGGTGCCCAGCACGTCCAGGCCGGCCTGGTCGAGCTTGAGGCCGACCTCCTCGGAGATGACCGTGCCGCCGGTCAGGACGGCCAGGTCGCCGAGGATCGCCTTGCGGCGGTCGCCGAAGCCCGGGGCCTTGACGGCGACGGCGTTGAAGGTGCCGCGGATCTTGTTCACGACCAGGGTCGACAGCGCCTCGCCGTCGACGTCCTCGGCGATGATCAGCAGCGGCTTGGAGGCACCGCTCTGCAGGATCTTCTCCAGCAGCGGCAGCAGCTCCTGGATGGAGGAGATCTTGCCCTGGTTGATCAGGATGTACGGGTCCTCGAGGACCGCTTCCTGACGCTCCGCGTCGGTGACGAAGTACGGCGACAGGTAGCCCTTGTCGAACTGCATGCCCTCGGTGAAGTCCAGCTCCACGCCGAAGGTGTTCGACTCCTCGACGGTGATGACACCGTCCTTGCCGACCTTGTCGATCGCCTCGGCGATCAGCTCGCCGACCTGGGTGTCCTGCGCGGAGAGGGACGCGACGGCGGCGACGTCGTCCTTGCCCTCGATCTCGCGGGCGACGGACAGCAGGTGCTCGGAGACGGCGGCGACGGCCTTGTCGATGCCCTTCTTCAGAGCGGCCGGGCCGGCACCGGCGGCGACGTTGCGCAGACCCTCGTTGACCAGGGCCTGGGCCAGCACGGTGGCGGTGGTGGTGCCGTCACCGGCGACGTCGTTGGTCTTGGTGGCGACCTCCTTGACGAGCTGCGCGCCAAGGTTCTCGTACGGGTCGTCCAGCTCGACCTCACGGGCGATGGTGACACCGTCGTTGGTGATGGTCGGGGCGCCGAACTTCTTGTCGATGACGACGTTGCGGCCCTTGGGGCCGATGGTCACCTTGACGGTGTCGGCCAGCTTGTTGACACCGCGCTCCAGCGAGCGGCGGGCGTCCTCGTCGAACTGCAGGATCTTCGCCATGTTCCCTATTCCCTCGGGGCTGCGGCCGGCCCACCGGCCGCCGAACTACGTGAACCAACAACCACGCCCCGGGCCCCTGTCACTTGGGACACGGATCCGGGGCGGGTCGGAACGACTTACTTCTCGGTGCTGCTTACTTCTCGATGATGGCGAGAACGTCGCGAGCCGAGAGGACGAGGTACTCCTCGCCCTGGTACTTCACCTCGGTGCCGCCGTACTTCGAGTACAGGACGATGTCACCGACGGCGACGTCGAGCGGCAGACGCTGGCCGTCCTCGAAGCGGCCCGGGCCGACGGCCAGGACGACGCCCTCCTGGGGCTTCTCCTTGGCGGTGTCCGGGATAACCAGGCCGGAGGCCGTGGTGGTCTCGGCGTCGAGCGGCTGGACCACGATGCGGTCCTCGAGCGGCTTGATGGCAACCTTGCTGCTGGTGGTCACGTCCGAGCTCCCCTTCGGAGATTACGGGGTTTTCTAACGGGTAGGGGCGAACCTGCGGGCCTGCCGTCGCGGGGGTCAGACACACGTCTTCGCGTTAGCACTCCCCCAGTGGGGAGTGCCAAGGACGACCATAGGCTGCCGTTAGCACTCAGTCAACCAGAGTGCCAACGGCGCGCCCGGCGGACTCGGATCGCGGACGAGTAGCCGTACTCATGTGCGGTGCGGCGGCGTCTACCTGTGGGGCCGTCACCACCGCTCGACGGCCGCCGCCGGCACGGCCCCGGCCGTCGACTTCGCGGTCCCGGCCGGGCTGGGCCCGTGGACGGCCCGGGGCGGTCGGCGGCTCGGTCACCCGATCGCACCGGTCGTCATCCTGGTGACGCCGTCCGTCCTCGCGCTGTGGCTCCCGCTGATCGGCCGACCGGTCAGAATGACCGTGTGGACACCGAGAACCTCCAGCCCCTGCTGACCCCCCAGGGCCAGGCCCTGCTCGCCGAACTGCGCGAGTTCGCCCCCGAGGAGGAACTGGCGCTGGCCACCCGGCTGCGACGGGAGCACCCGGCGGAGCTGGTGTCGGCGGCGTTCGGGCAGGCGCGGCTGCGGCAGCGGGCACGGGCGAAGTTCGGGGCGGACGCCGACCTGATGTACTTCACGCCCAACGGGGTGGAGCAGTCCACCCGACGCAGCGTGGCCGAGTGGCGGGCGCGCCGCTTCGCCGAGTTGGGCGTACGGCGGCTGGCCGACCTGTGCTGCGGCATCGGCGGGGACGTGCTGGCGCTGGCCCGGGCCGGGATCCGGGTGCTGGCCGTGGACAAGGACCCGGCGGCCTGTGCCGCCACCGCGGCCAACGCCGCCGCGCTGGGCCTGACCGAGCTGGTCGAGGTGGTCTGCGCGGACGTCGCCGAGGTGGACGTGACCGGCTACGACGCGGTGTTCACCGACCCGGCCCGGCGCACCTCGCGCGGCCGGGTGTTCGACCCGGAGGCGTACGCGCCGCCGCTCTCCTGGGCGATCGAGACCGGGCGGCGGACCCCGATCGGCGCCCTGAAGGTCGCCCCGGGCATCCCGCACGAGGCCGTGCCGGCGGACGCCGAGGCCGAGTGGGTGTCCGACCACGGGGACGTCAAGGAGGCGGTGCTCTGGTTCGGCACCGGGGCGGCCCGCCCGCACCGCGCCACCCTGCTGCCGCAGGCCGCCAGCCTGACCGGCGGCGACCTGCCCGACCCGCCGGCCGGCCCGGTCGGGCGGTACCTGTACGAGCCGGACGGCGCGGTGATCCGGGCGCACCTGGTGGCCGAGGTGGCCGAGCAGGTCGACGGCCGGCTGATCGACCCGAAGATCGCCTACCTGACCTCGGACCGGCTGGTCGCCACCCCGTACGCGCACGCCTTCGAGCTCACCGACGTGCTGCCCTTCCACATCAAGAAGCTGAAGGCGCTGCTGCGCGAGCGCGGGGTCGGCACGGTGGTGATCAAGAAGCGCGGGATGGCGATCACCCCGGAGGAGCTGCGCCGTCAGCTCAAGCCCTCCGGGCCCAACACCGTCACGGTGATCCTCAGCCGCACCGACAACGGGCCGCTGATGATGCTGGGCCGGCCCGTGCAGGCCCCGGGGGCTGTCCGGTCCTAGGAGGCCGGCGGCTGGATGTAGTCGTCCAGCCGGGCCACCGAGAAGCCCTGCTCCTGGATCCGGGCCAGCAGGTCCGCGAACATCTGGGTCATCGTGGCGCCCTTGAGCTCCTTGGGGCCGCGGAAGTGAGCCAGGATGATGTCGCCGGGCTTCAGCTTCTTGTCACCCGCCTGGTACTGCATGTCGTGGATCTGCATCGACTCGCGCCAGAGCACGATCGCGCGCGGGCCGCACTGCTGCACCGAGTTGTTGAGCGTCGGGGTGTTGGCGCCGTCGCCGAACGGCGGGCGGAACAGCAGCGGGGCCGTGCCGTACTGCTGGGTGAGCGCGGCCTGGTCCTCGCAGATCTCGGACTTCTGCTTGTCCGGCGAGAGCTTGCTCATCACCGGATGGGTGACCGTGTGGTTCTGGATGTGGTTGCCCAGGGCCTGGAGCGGCTTGAAGTAGCCGTAGTCGTTCTTGACGATGTCCTTCGTCAGGAACATCGTGATCGGCACCTTGAGGTCGGTCAGCATCTCGACGAACTTCGGGTCCTTCTCGGCCCCGTCGTCGATGGTGATGAAGACGACCTTGTCGGAGGTCTTCACATCGCTGAACACCGGTACGGTGCCGGTGCGTTCGAGCTTGATGGGCTTGTCGGCGGGCGGCGCGGGGGCCGGGGCCAACGGCTTGAGGTTCCACTTCGCCCAGGCCGCGGCGTCGCCCTCGGCCGGGGCCGCGCCGGGCGTGGTGGCCGCGGCGGCCGGCGCGGCGCCACCGCCGGACGGCTGGGGAGCCGCCGACGCGGCCCTGGTCCCGGCCGGTGCGGCGGCGCCGTCCCCGTTGTCGCCGCACGCGGTGGCGAAGGCCAGCAGGGCCAGCGCCCCCGCCGCGTACGTCCTGGCCCTGGTCCTGCTCCGCCCGTCCCTGTTCACCGCACCGCGCTCCCGGTCCCGTCCAGCTTTCTCTCAGCTATGCACGGTAGCGGTCGGCGCGGCGGTTCCCGACCACGGTCTACTCGACGTGTTCGCTGGTGAAGGACCAGCGGTGCACCGGGCGGCCCAGCAGCTCGGCCGGGGGGTCCGCGACCGGCGCGGGCTCACCGTCCCACCAGGTGATCAGCAGCACCCGCTCACCGGGCGCGGAGAACAGCTCGGTCCGGGCCAGCCCGGCCGCGCCGCGCAGCGTGGGCAGCGCGGACTCCCGCACCCAGGCGGCGAGTTCGGCCGCTCGGCCGTCCGCCGCCCGGGCCTCCCACATCGCGGCAACGGTCACGCGGCGCCGCCGCCGAGGGCGTCGTAGGCCTGGCCGTGGAAATGGGTGTGCGGCACGTGGACGTCGGTGACGGGCAGCGAGGAGTCCGCCGACAGGTCGAAGGCGGAGGGGGTGCGGTCGCGCCACACCATCTCGGAGCCCAGTGCCGCCACCATCGCGCCGTTGTCGGTGCACAGGCCCGGCCGGGGCACCCGCAGCCGGATGCCGGCCCGGTCGCAGCGCTGCTGGGCCATCTCGCGCAGCCGGGAGTTGGCCGCGACGCCGCCGCCGATCATCAGGTGGTCGACGCCGTTGTCCCGGCACGCCTTGACGGCCTTGCGGGTGAGCACGTCGGTGACCGCCTCCTGGAAGGAGGCCGCGACGTCGGCGATCGGCACCTCCTCGCCGGCCCGGCGCTTGGCCTCCACCCAGCGGGCGACGGCGGTCTTCAGGCCGGAGAAGGAGAAGTCGTACTCGGGGTCGTTCTTCCCGCTCAGGCCGCGCGGGAAGGCGATCGCCTTCGGGTCGCCCTCGCGGGCCGTCCGGTCGACGATCGGGCCGCCGGGGAAGCCCAGGCCGAGCACCCGGGCGACCTTGTCGAAGGCCTCGCCGGCCGCGTCGTCGATGGTCGCGCCGAGCGGGCGGACGTCCGTGGTGATGTCCTCGCTGAGCAGCAGCGAGGAGTGCCCGCCGGAGACCAGCAGGGCCATCGTCGGCGAGGGCAGCCGGCCGTGCTCCAGCTGGTCGACGCAGATGTGCGAGGCGAGGTGGTTGACCCCGTACAGCGGCTTGTCGAGCGCCCAGGCGTACGCCTTCGCCGCGCTGACGCCGACCAGCAGCGCACCGGCCAGGCCGGGGCCGGCGGTGACGGCGATGCCGTCCAGGTCGCTGGCCTTGACCCCGGCGGTGTCCAGGGCGCGCTGGATGGTCGGGACCATCGCCTCCAGGTGGGCGCGGCTGGCGATCTCCGGGACGACACCGCCGAAGCGGGCGTGGTCGTTGACGCTGGAGGCGACCGCGTCGGCCAGCAGCGTGGTGCCGCGCACGATGCCGACGCCGGTCTCGTCGCAGGAGGTCTCGATGCCGAGGACGAGCGGTTCGTCAGCCATGGGGGGTGTCCTCAATGTCCTTCGGGTCGGTGCTGTCGGTGCTGGGGTGGTCGAGGCGCATCACCAGCGCGTCGATGTTGGCCGGCTGGTAGTAACCGCGCCGGATGCCCACCGGCTGGAAGCCGTGGCGCTCGTACAGCCGCTGGGCGCGCTGGTTGTCCACCCGTACCTCCAGCAGCAGGTCGGCGCAGCCGCGCCGGGCGGCCTCGTGGATCAGGTCGGTGAGCAGCGCCGTGCCGAGGCCTGCGCCCTGGTGGCGCTCGTCGACGGCGATGGTCTGGACGTCACCCTCGCCGGCGACGGTCATCAGACCGGCGTAGCCGACGATCGTGCCGTCCGCGGCGGTGGCGACCGAGTAGTGGCGGGTGCCGCCGGGGTGGGCCTCGGCGAGCTCGGACCAGAACATCCCGTGGGACCAGGCGTCCTCGGGGAACAGCCTGAGCTCCAGGTCCATCACCGGCTCGATGTCCCACCAGCGCATCGGGCGCAGGGTGGTGCCGTGGTTCACGCCGGGAGCACCGCCTTGCCCCCCAGAACCGTCTTGTAGGCAGCCGGGACCTGGGCGTCAGGGCGGCGCAGGTACAGCGGCACGTTCGGCAGCAGCTCGCGCCCGGCGGCCAGTTCTGCGGCGGCGAAGCCGGCCACGGCGCCTGCCGAGACGTGCTCGGGGCCGTGCGCGCCCGGGAAGGCGTCGGGGTAGAGCAACGCGCCGGCGCCGACCGAACGGGCGGCGGGCGTCAGCTCGGCCGGGCGGTCCACGCCGGGGCCCTCGGTGCGGCTGCCGTCGGCGTCGTACGAGGCCCAGTAGACCTCCTTGCGGCGCGCGTCGGTGGCGACGGTGAACGGCTCCCCGGCCAGACCCTCGGCGCGGGCCTGGAAGGCGATCGCGTCCAGGGTGCAGACGCCGTGCACCGGCAGGCCGAGCGCGTGGCCGAGGGCGGCGGCGGTCACCAGGCCGACCCGCAGGCCGGTGTACGGGCCGGGGCCGACCCCGACCGCGATCCCGGTGAGCCGGTGCTTGTCCACCCCCGCGGCCCGCAGGACCTGGTCGATCGCGGGCAGCAGCAGTTCGCCGTGGCGCCTGGCGTCGACCTGGTGGGTCTCGGCGAGGACCGCCGTGCCGTCGTGGACGGCGGCGGTGACGGCGGGGGTAGCGGTGTCGAACGCGAGCAGCAGCACGGGGTCAAGGTTAGACCGACGTCGGGCCGACCGGTTGATCGAGCTGGTGTCCCCATCCGGAACACACGTCCAAGGGCGCTGCCGAGCGGCTGGGGGGACCTGGCACGATTAGGGCGGTACGAACAGCGGACGGCGGCGGGAGCGGGCACGTGGCGAAGATGGGTCCTGGAGTGGTGGTCACGGGGCTGACCCTGGGGGCCCTGGCGGTGGTGAGCCTGCTGGCCTTCCAGGCCAACGGCGCCCAGGACCGCGCGGGCGGGGCCCGTCCCACCGTCGCCTCGACGTCCACCGGCCCGGTCGCCTCCGCCACGCCGAGCGCCTCCGCCACCCCGACCGTCCCGCCGCTGCCGGTCTCCTCGGGCAGCGGGACCCGGGTGGTCTACTCGGTCGGCAGCCACTTCGTCTGGCTGGTCGATCCGAAGAAGAACCCGCAGGTCGCGGCCGCTTTCCCGGTCACCCCGGGCTCGGTCGAGCCCGTCCCGGGCAGCTACTCGGTGTACAGCCGCACCGCGGCCGGCACGGGTACGGACGGCCGGAAGATCGAGCACGTGGTGCGCTTCGCGCAGCAGAGCGGCGTGGTGTTCGGCTTCGGCGCGGCACTGGACGACGCGACCCCGACCGCCGATCCGAAGACCAAGACCGGCGGAATCCGCAGCAGCCGCGCCGACGGTCAGCTGCTCTGGGACTTCGCCTCGAACGGCACCAAGGTGGTCGTGGTCGCCTGATCCGCGCGCCCGCACGGCGGGCGGCACGCGGGGGGACGGTGACTACGCGGCCCGGGGCGTCCCAGCCTCGGGTTCCTCGGCCTGCCGGGGCCGCGGTTCGGGCGGGGTGGACACCGCCTCGGCGGCCGCGCAGGCGGCCAGCAGTGCCCGCATCGGCTCCCCCGGAGCGCGGTGGGCGGACTCTCCGTCCCCGGCGGTGCGCGCGGCGCGCTCCGGGGCGGGGGTGGTGCTCGACATGGCGCCTCCCTAGTTAGGCAGACCTAACCGCAGCACCCATCCCACCACGCCCGGCCCCCCGCCCGCAACATCTTGCCGACGGCCTGTCGGCAAGACGGTGGAACCCGATCGACCTGCGCCGGACACGCGTCAGGCCAGCTCCGTCAGCTCCACGCCCGCCCAGCGCTCCCCGAGGCCGGTCAGCACCACCCGGCGCGGATCGTGGTCCTCCCCGGCGGTGTCGCCGATCGCCCGCTCGATCCGCACCTCCAGCCGGTCCTCGGACAGCCGCTCGACCTTGCCCTCGCCCCACTCGACCACGACCACCGACTCCGGCAGCGAGACGTCCAGGTCGAGGTCCTCCATCTCGTCCAGGTCCCCGCCCAGCCGGTACGCGTCCACGTGCACCAGGGCCGGGCCGCCGACCAGCGAGGGGTGCACCCGGGCGATCACGAAGGTCGGCGAGGTCACCGCCCCGCGGACCCGCAGCCCCTCCCCCAGACCCCGGGTCAGCGTGGTCTTCCCCGCCCCCAGCTCGCCGGAGAGCAGCACCAGGTCACCCGGCCGCAGCAGCGCGGCCAGCTCCCGGCCGAGCCGGCCCATCCGCTCCGGAGTGGGGACGGTGAGAGTGGCGTGCGAGCCCATGCGCGTGTCTTGCCCTTCGGTCGTCCGTATCGGCGCGCCGACCACCGGCCGCCACCGCTACGGTGCCACACCGGCGCACCGCGCCGCGGCGGGCGGGGGGCTCAGACGGAGTCGACGGCCGGATCCGTGGCCGCCGCGCCCCCGGACGGGTCCTCGCGCCGTTCCTCGGCCAGTGCGAGGACGGCGGGCGGCAGCGGCGCGGCGCCGGCGAAGTCGGCGGCCCGGCGCAGCAGCAGCGCCAGCTCACGGCCGACCGGTTCCGGGCACTCCAGCAGCACCAGGTGCCCGGCGCCCTCGACCAGCACCAGTTCGGCGCCCGGCAGCCGCTCGGCCATCGCCTCGCTGTGCGCCGACGGCGTCAGCAGGTCCTTCGTCCCGGCCAGCACCAGGGCCGGCAGACCGCGCAGGGCGCCCAGCGCCTCGTACTTCTCGTGCGCGCCGAACACCGGGTAGAACTCGGCGACCACGTCGATCTGGGTGGCGTCCAACAGCTGTTCGGCGAAGCGCACCACGCCGGGATCGACGTCCCGTCCCCCGAAGGAGAACCGCCGGTAGAACACGGCGGCCACCTCGGAGCCGATCCGCCGGCTCGCCTCCACCAGCTCGACCTGACGGCCCAGCAGCTTCACCACGCCGGGCGCGACCTTCTTGAACAACCTGGCCCCGGCCTTCGGCAGGCCGAGGTTCACCTCGTTCCAGTCCCCCGCCAGGGTGCCGACCAGCGCGACCCCGGCGACCCTCTCCCGGAAGAGCTCAGGGTGCTGGTCGGCCAGCGCCATCACCGCCATGCCGCCCATCGAGTGGCCCACCAGCACCAGCGGCCCGGTCGGCGCGACGGCGTCGATCACCGCCTTGAGGTCGCCGCCCAGCTGGTCGATCCCGGCGGGCTCGCCCGCCAGGTACGAACGGGAGCGCTCCGAGCGGCCGTGGCTGCGCTGGTCCCAGAAGACCAGCCGCACGCCCTCGCGCAGCGCCGCCCGCTGGAAGTGCCAGCTGTCCTGGTTGAGGCAGTAGCCGTGGCTGAACACGACGGTCAGCGGCTCCTGGGTGCCGGGGTCGGCATCCGGCTCGTCCCAGCCCGTGCCGTCCAGCTCGACGTACAGCTCGGTGCCGTCCGGCGCGGCCACCGTCAGCGGGCGCCCGCGCAGCGAGCCGTACGGGGCGGTCGCCTCCAGCTCGGCCCGGGCCCTGCGGCGCGTCGCCCGGCCGACCGTCAGCCGCTCTATCGCCACGCCCGCGGCCGCCCCGGCCGCCAGCACACCGACCGAGATCCCGATCACACCGGCCCGGCTCACCCCGGTGGTGGCCGCACCGGCCGCCTTGGCCACCGCCGCCACCGGGTTGGTCCCGTCCGGTGTCCCGGTCATGCCGTGCGGCCCCCGTCGTGGCTGCCGCCCAGGTAGCGGCGGGGCACCCGGGCACCGATCCGGGTGATGATCTCGTACGAGATGGACCCGCTGGCGCGGGCCCAGTCCTCGGCGGTCGGCTCACCGTGCTCGCCGTTGCCGAACAGCAGCACCTCGTCACCGGTCTCGGGGGTGTCGCCGCCCAGGTCCACCACGAACTGGTCCATCGCCACCCGGCCGGCCACCGTGCGCCACTTGCCGCCGATCTGCACCGGTCCGGTGCCGCTGGCGTGCCGCGGGACGCCGTCGCCGTAGCCGACCGGGACCAGGCCGAGTGTGGTCGGGCCGGGCGTCACGTAGTGGTGGCCGTAGCTGACCCCGTGCCCGCCGGGCACGTGCTTGACCAGCGCCAGCCGGGCCGTCAGCGCCATCACCGGGCGCAGCCCGAAGTCGGCCGGCGAGCCCACCTCCGGCACCGGCGACAGCCCGTACGCGGCCAGCCCGGTGCGGACCAGGTCGAAGTGCGACTCGGGCAGCAGCAGGGTGGCCGGGGAGTTCGCGAGATGCCGGACCTCGGGGCGCAGCCCGGCGGCCTCGGCGTGCGCCAGCGCGGCGCGGTAGGAGTCCAGCTGGGCCTGGATCGACGGGTGGCCGGGCTCGTCGGCGGCGGCGAAGTGCGACCAGATGCCGACGGCCTTCAGCAGGCCCTCGGCCTCGGCCCGGCGCACCTCGGCCACCAACCGCGGCCAGTCGTGCGGCTGGCAGCCGTTGCGGCCGAGGCCGGTGTCGGCCTTCAGGTGCACGCGCGCCGGGATGCCGGTCTCCCGAACGGCCGTCAGCAGCTCGTCCAGCGCCCACTGGCCGCTGACCGAGATGTCCAGGTCCGCGCGCAGCGCCTCGCGCCACGGCCCGCCGGGCGTCCACAGCCAGCACAGGACGCGGGCCTGCTCGGGGCGGATGCCCGCGGCCCGCAGCGCCAGCGCCTCGTCGGGCGTGGCGCAGCCGAGCCAGCCGACCCCGTTCGCGACCGCCTCACGGGCGCACTCGACCGCGCCGTGGCCATAGGCGTCCGCCTTGACCGCGAGCATCACCGCCGCGCTCCCGACGCGCTCCTGCAAGGCGGCGAGGTTGCCGCGCAGGGCGGCGAGATCGATGGTCGCCTCGGCCCGTACGCCGTCGGTGAGAGTGGCTGTGCCGGTCGTGTTCGCAGTTGTCATCAGGGTCAGTCTCCCAGACGTCCCGGAGTCCCCGCCGAACGGCCCGTCGGCGCGGCGATCGGCGCCGCGTCCTCCCGCACCCCGCCGACCTGCGGCGAACGGCCCCTCCACCCCGGTGAGGACGCCCCGAACGGACGTTCCGGTTCCGTGTCGGGGTCGGTCGCCCGGGCCGGGACCGCCGCGCGGCCGCGGGCGCGGGCCCGTGGTCCGCCCGGCCGCTCACACCCCCTGCCGCCACCCACCCGGCGAACGGCGGCCCGCCGGAGCGCGCGGCGGGCGGGGCGGCCGGTCCTCGCCTACGCCTCCCGCACCCTCCGCCAGGCCGTGGGCAGGGCCTCCGCCACCGCGAGGGCCGTCACCGGCGCGCCCGGGTCGCCGGCCGCCTCCCGGGCGGCCAGGCCGTGGAGGTAGGCCGCGAGCGAGGCGGCGTCCAGCGGGGGCAGGCCCGTGGCCAGCAGCGAGCCGGCCAGGCCGGCCAGCACGTCGCCGCTGCCCGCGGTGGCGAGCCAGGAGGTGCCGGTGGGGTTCACCCGGACGGCCCCGCCCGGGTCGGCGACCACGGTGGTGGAGCCCTTGAGCAACACGGTGGCCCGATAGGCGGCCGCCAGACGGCGGGCGGTGGCCAGCCTGGCGGCGGCCAGGTCCTCGGCGGCGGGCGGCGCACCGCCCTCGGCGCCGGCCAGCAGCCGGGCGGCCTCGCCGGTGTGGGGGGTGAGCAGGGTGGGCGCGGTCCGGCCGGCCAGCGCGTCCGGCCCGAGCCGGCCCAGTTCGGTCAGCCCGTCGGCGTCCACCAGCACCGGGACGTCGCTCGCCAGCGCCTCGGTCAGCGCCTGCCGCGCCCCCTCGCCGCCGCCCGGCCCCACCACCCAGGCCTGCACCCGCCCGGCACCGGCCGGTCCGCCCTCGGTGACCAGCGTCTCCGGGAAGCGCCGCACCACCTCCTCGGCCGCCGTGCCGACGTACCGGACGGCGCCCGCACCGCTCCGCAGCGCCCCGGCGACCGCCAGCAGCGCCGCCCCCGGGTAACGCGCCGAACCGGCCGCCACCCCGACCACGCCGCGCCGGTACTTGTCGCTCTCCGCGCCCGGCAGCGGCAGCAGCGCCGCCGCGTCCGCGTGCTGCAGGGCCGTCACCTGCGGCTGCGGCAGCTCCAGTCCGATGTCCACCAGCTGCACGGCACCCGTGCACGACGCTCCCGGGTCGATCAGCAGCCCGGGCTTGTACGTGCCGAAGCAGACCGTGACGTCCGCACGCAGCACCTCGCCGGGCACCTCACCGGTGTCGGCCTCCACCCCGCTGGGCAGGTCCACCGCCACCACGATCCCGCTCCGCCCGGCCCGGGCGTACGGCGCGGCCTCGGGGCGCAGCCCGCCGCGGCCGCCGATGCCGACGATGCCGTCCAGCACCAGGTCCGCACGCGAGAAGTCGGCCAGGCCGACTTCCTGCTCCGCCGTCACCCGTCCGCCCGCCGCCCGCAGCGCGGCCAGCCCGCCCCGGTGCGCCTTCTCCGGCGCGAGCAGCACCGCCGTCACCCGCGCCCCGCGCCGGGCCAGCGCCGCCCCGGCGTACAGGGCGTCACCCCCGTTGTCCCCGCTGCCCGCCAGCACCGTCACCCGGCTGCCGTACACCCGTCCCCGACGCCGGGTCAGCAGTCGCGCGCAGGTCACCGCCAGCCCGGCGGCCGCCCGCCGCATCAGGGTGCCCTCCGGCAGCCGCGCCATCAACGCGGCCTCGGCGGCCCGGACGGTTTCCACAGGGTGTGCATGACGCATGGGGAGAACTCCTTCAGCGGTCGGCTACCGCCGCCGACGCTAGCCCGCGCCACCGCCCCACGGGAGCCCGGCCTGCGGCACACTTTCGAGTGACACCCACTTCGATGCCCCGCCGGTGTCGGTCCGTACGCCTACCTTGTGGCTCGGCACGGACCCACAGGAGGGAGAAGGGCCATGGTCGCCATGCCAGCTGTCGAGCAGCCGCTGGGCCAGGACGGTCTCCTCCAGGCATTTCTGGAGCTGGACACGCCGCCCGGATTCAAGGCCGAGCTCATCGAAGGGGAGATCGTTGTGACGCCACCACCGGACGGGCCGCACGAGGGCGCGTTCTCGAAGGTCGCCAAGCAGTTCTTCCGGAACGCCTCGATCGAACTGGACATCGCGGGCAACAAGGGCCTCGTCACCCCCGGAGGCCGTTTCGTCCCCGACGGCACGGTGGTCCCGGAAGATCACTTCGATCACCTGGACTCCTGGGCTCCGGCTGAAGGAGTCCTGCTCGTGTTCGAGATCACGTCGACCAATCCGCGCAAGGACCGCGAGCCCAAGCGCAAGGGCTACGCCGCTGCGGGCATCCCCTGCTACCTGCTGATCGACCGCACTGAAGGCAAGGTCACGCTGTTCACCGAACCGGAGGACGGTGACTACAGGGCCCTTGCCCAGACGGACTTCGGCAAACCGATCGACCTGCCCGCCCCGTTCTCCTTCACGCTCGACACGGCGCCCCTGCGGTAGGACGCAGCCACCGCAGGGACGCCGTAGGAGTCACTACTCGACGGTGACCGACTTCGCCAGGTTGCGCGGCTGGTCGACCTCGTGGCCCTTGGCCGTGGCCAGCTCGCAGGCGAAGACCTGGAGCGGGACGGTGGAGACCAGCGGCTGGAGCAGGGTCGGGGTGACCGGGATGCGGATCAGGTGGTCCGCGTACGGCACGACCGCCTCGTCGCCCTCCTCGGCGATCACGATGGTGCGGGCGCCGCGGGCCCGGATCTCCTGGATGTTGGAGACGATCTTGTCGTGCAGGATGGACCGTCCGCGCGGCGAGGGCACGACCACCACGACCGGCAGCCCCTCCTCGATCAGCGCGATCGGGCCGTGCTTGAGCTCGCCCGCCGCGAAGCCCTCGGCGTGCATGTACGCCAGCTCCTTGAGCTTGAGCGCGCCCTCCAGGGCCACCGGGAAGCCGACGTGGCGGCCGAGGAACAGCACCGAGCGGGCGTCGGCCAGCGAGCGGGCCAGCTCGCGCACCGGCTCCATGGTCTCCAGCACCTGCTCCACCTGCTTCGGCGCGTCGCCGAGCTCGCGGATGATGGTGAAGATCTCGTCGCCCCACTTGGTGCCGCGCACCTGGCCCAGGTAGAGGGCGACCAGGTAGCAGGCGACCAGCTGGGTCAGGAACGCCTTGGTGGACGCGACCGCGACCTCCGGCCCGGCGTGGGTGTACAGCACCGCGTCCGACTCGCGCGGGATGGTCGAGCCGTTGGTGTTGCAGATCGCCAGGACCTTGGCACCCTGCTCACGGGCGTGCCGCAGGGCCATCAGGGTGTCCATGGTCTCGCCGGACTGCGAGATGGCGATGACCAGCGTGCCCGGGCCCATGATCGGGTCGCGGTAGCGGAACTCCGAGGCGACCTCGACCTCGCAGGGGATGCGGGTCCAGTGCTCAATCGCGTACTTGGCGATCATGCCGGCGTGGAACGCGGTGCCGCAGGCGACGATGACGACCTTGTCGACCGAGCGCAGGTCCGCGTCGGAGATGCGCAGCTCGTCGAGGGTGAGCCGGCCGTCGGTGCCGATCCGGCCGAGGAGGGTGTCCGCGACGGCCTTCGGCTGCTCGGCGATCTCCTTGAGCATGAAGTAGTCGTAGCCGCCCTTCTCGGCGGCGGAGGCGTCCCAGTCGACGTGGTACTCGCGCACCTCGGCCGGGGTGCCGTCGAAGTTGGTGACGGTCACGCCCTCCCGGCGCAGCTCGACGACCTGGTCCTGGCCCAGCTCGATCGCCTCGCGGGTGTGCGCGATGAAGGCGGCGACGTCGGAGGCGAGGAAGTTCTCGCCCTCGCCTCGGCCGACCACCAGCGGCGAGTTGCGGCGGGCGCCGACGACCACGCCGGGCGCGTCCGCGTGGACGGCGACGAGGGTGAAGGCGCCGTCCAGGCGGCGGCAGACCGTCCGCATCGCCTCGGCGAGGTCGCCCCGGTAGGCCTCGCCCAGCAGGTGGGCGACGACCTCGGTGTCGGTCTCGGACCGGAGGGTGTGGCCGCGCTCCGCGATCTCGGCGCGCAGCTGGGCGAAGTTCTCGATGATGCCGTTGTGGACCACGGCCACCCGGAGGTCGTCGTCCAGATGGGGGTGGGCGTTGGCGTCCGTCGGGCCGCCGTGGGTGGCCCAGCGGGTGTGGCCGATGCCGGTGGTGCCGCCGGGCAGGGGCGACTCGGCGAGCGACTTCTCCAGGTTGCCGAGCTTTCCGGCCCGCTTGTCCGTGACGAGACTCCACTGCCCCTGGGAGTCCTGCGCCTGCACCGCGACACCGGCCGAGTCATAGCCCCGGTACTCCAGTCGCTGCAGGCCCGCGATTACTACGTCGAGGGCGGACTGCGCGCCCACGTATCCAACAATTCCGCACATGCGTGCCAGCATAAGGGCGGTTCTGTGGCCGTTTTCCCGTCTCGCGCGAACGCTGCGTGACCGACACCACAACCACGGTGAACACCGCTACGGCTCACAATGGAGCATGTGCTGACCGAACTCTGTACGCGGGGCGCTGCCACGCCCGGCCCGTCCCCGTCCCCCTACGTGGACCTCAGCCGGGCCGAGTGGAGCGCGCTGCGCGAGCGTACGCCGCTGCCGCTGACCGCCGAGGAGGTGGAGCAGCTGCGCGGCCTCGGCACGGCCCTCGACCTCGACGAGGTCCGGGACGTCTACCTGCCCCTGTCCCGGCTGCTGAACCTGTACATCCACGCCACGCACGAACTGCGCGGCACGCTGGGCACCTTCCTGGACACTCCGGACACCGAGCGCACCCGCACCCCGTTCATCATCGGCGTGGCGGGCTCCGTCGCCGTCGGCAAGTCCACCACCGCCCGCCTGCTCCAGGCCCTGCTGGCCCGCTGGCCCGAGCACCCCCGGGTCGAGCTGGTCACCACCGACGGCTTCCTGCTGCCCAACGCCGAGCTGCGCCGCCGCGGCCTGATGGCCCGCAAGGGCTTCCCGGAGTCGTACGACCGCCGGGCGCTGATGCGCTTCGTCGCGGACGTGAAGGCGGGCAAGGAGCGGGTCACCGCGCCGGTGTACTCGCACCTGGTGTACGACATCGTGCCCGACGAACGGCTGACCGTGGAGCGCCCCGACATCCTGATCGTCGAGGGGCTGAACGTGCTCCAGCCGGCCCTGCCGGGCACCGACGGGCGCACCCGGCTCGCGGTGGCCGACTACTTCGACTTCTCGATCTACGTGGACGCCCGCACCGACGACATCGAGCACTGGTACCTGGACCGCTTCCGCAAGCTGCGGCAGACCGCCTTCCAGGACCCGAACTCCTACTTCCGCCGCTTCACCGAGGTGCCGGAGGAGGAGGCGATGGAGTACGGCCGACAGGTCTGGCGCACCATCAACAAGCCCAACCTGCTGGAGAACGTGCTGCCCACCCGTGGCCGGGCCACCCTGATCCTGCAGAAGGGTTCGGACCACAAGGTCCGCCGGGCACTGCTGCGCAAGCTCTGAGGCGCCGCCAGGGCGCGGGGGGGGGGGGCCCCCCCCCCCGGGGGGCGCGGGGGCCCCCGGGGGCGGCCCCCGGGGGGGGGGGCCCCCCCCCCCCCCCCCGCGGGGGCGCGGCCCGGGCCCCCCCGCGGGGGGGGGCG
>NZ_JBIRJC010000013.1:127810-224850 GCF_044329365.1 Kitasatospora sp. NPDC017646
CCCCGGTGCGCCGCTGGGGGTGCCCCCCCCGCGGCGCGGGGGCCTGGGCGCCCAACCCGGGGCGGGCCCCCCCCGCCCCCCCCCCCCCCCCGCGGGGGGGGGGGCCCCCCCCCCGCGCCGGGGCTCAGCCCAGGTGGGTGCGCACCGCCTCGGCCAGTCGCTGGGCGACCGTCTCGGCCTGCGCCGGGTCGGCGGCCTCGACCATGACCCGCACCAGCGGCTCGGTGCCGGAGGGACGCAGCAGCACCCGGCCGGTGGCGCCCAGCTCGGTCTCGGCCGCGGCGACGGCGGCGGCCAGCTCGGTGCTGGTCCTCACCCGGCTCTTGTCGACGCCCTTGACGTTGACGAGCACCTGCGGCAGACGGGTCATCACGGCGGCCAGGTCGGCCAGCGGCTGCTTGGTGGCGGCCAGTCGGGCGCCCAGCATCAGACCGGTCAGGGTGCCGTCGCCCGTGGTGGCGTGGTCCAGCAGGATGACGTGGCCGGACTGCTCGCCGCCCAGCGCGAAGCCGTGCTCCTTCATCGCCTCCAGCACGTAGCGGTCGCCGACGGCGGTCTCCACCAGGTCGATGCCCTCGCGCTCCATCGCCAGCTTGAAGCCGAGGTTGGACATCACGGTGGCCACCGCGGTGTTGCGGCGCAGGGTGCCGGCCTCCTTCATGGCGACGGCGAGGATGGCGATGATCTGGTCGCCGTCCACCTCGTTGCCCTCGGCGTCGGCGGCCAGGCAGCGGTCGGCGTCGCCGTCCAGGGCGATGCCGAGGTCGGCCTCGTGCTCCTTCATCGCGGCGCGCAGCCGGTCGAGGTGGGTGGAGCCGACACCGTCGTTGATGTTGAGGCCGGTGGGCTCGGCGCCCAGGGTGTGCACGACCTCGGCGCCGGCCCGCGCGAAGGCCTCGGGGGCGACGTAGGCGGCGGCGCCGTGGGCGCCGTCGATGACGACCTTGATCCCGTCCAGGCGGTTGGGCAGCACGCCGATCAGGTGGGCGACGTACTTGTCGAAGCCCTCGGTGTACTCGCGCACCCGGCCGACGGCCGCGCCGGTCGGACGGTTCCAGTCCTCGCCGCCGACGGTGTGCTTGTGGTAGTGCGCCTCGATGGCGTCCTCGATCCGGTCGTCCAGCTTGTGGCCGCCGCGGGCGAGGAACTTGATGCCGTTGTCCGGCATGGCGTTGTGGCTGGCGGACAGCATCACGCCGAAGTCGGCGCCGAGCGCGCCGGTGAGGTACGCGACGGCGGGGGTGGGCAGCACGCCGACCCGCAGGACGTCGACGCCGGAGCTCGCCAGGCCGGCGATGACCGCGGCCTCCAGGAACTCGCCCGAGGCACGGGGGTCACGGCCGACCACCGCGACCGGCCGGTGCCCGTCGAACGCGCCGGCCTCGCCGAGCACGTGGGAGGCCGCCACCGACAGGCCGAGCGCCAGCTCCGCCGTCAGGCCCTCGTTGGCCACACCGCGTACGCCGTCCGTACCGAAGAGTCGTCCCACTGTCCCGTCCTCCATCACCATGCTCGGAACCCACCGATGATCCCGGCCGCCGCACGTTAGCCGGGGAACACGTCGCCCCGGAGTACACGAGGTACTCCGGGGCGACGGTTTGCGCAACCAGGGGGTGCGCCGCCAGGGCGGACCGCACCCCCGGGGACGCGATTAGCGCTTGCTGTACTGCGGCGCCTTGCGGGCCTTCTTCAGACCGGCCTTCTTGCGCTCGACGGCGCGGGCGTCACGGGTCAGGAAGCCGGCCTTCTTGAGGGCGCCGCGGTTGTTGTCCACGTCGGCCTCGTTCAGGGCACGGGCCACGCCGAGGCGCAGCGCGTAGGCCTGGCCGGAGACGCCGCCACCGCTGATGCGGGCGACGACGTCGTAACGGCCGTCCAGCTCCAGGAGCTTGAAGGGCTCGTTCACGGTCTGCTGGTGCACCTTGTTCGGGAAGTAGTCCTCGAGGGTGCGACCGTTGATCTTCCACTGGCCGGTGCCGGGGACGATGCGCACGCGGGCGATCGCCTCCTTGCGACGGCCGAGGCCGGCGCCCGGGGTGGCCTCGCCGAAGCGGCCGGCCAGCGACTCGGAGGTGTAGCTCTCCTCGGAGGTGTACTCGCCCTCGACGGCCTCAACGGCCTCGTCGAAGTCGACCTCAAGGGTTTCAGTGGTCTCGGCCACGGTGTTCCTCAGCTCTTTTCAGTGTTGGGGGGCTTGGTGGCCGAATTACTGCGCGACCTGGGTGATCTCGAACGGCACCGGCTGCTGGGCAGCGTGGGGGTGCTGGTCGCCCGAGTAGACCTTGAGCTTCGAGAGCATCTGACGGCCCAGGCTGTTCTTGGGGATCATGCCCTTGATGGCCTTCTCGACGGCCTTCTCCGGGTTGTTCGCCAGCAGGTCGTCGTAGCGCACCGAACGGAGACCGCCCGGGAAGCCCGAGTGGCGGTAGGCCAGCTTCTGGGTCTTCTTGTTACCGGACAGGTGCACCTTGTCGGCGTTGATGATGATGACGAAGTCACCAGTGTCAACGTGCGGCGCGTAGATCGCCTTGTGCTTGCCCCGGAGGAGGTTGGCGGCCTGGGAAGCCAGGCGGCCGAGCACGACGTCGGTCGCGTCGATGACGTGCCACTGACGCTGGACGTCGCCGGGCTTGGGGCTGTACGTACGCACGGTCGTAGCCTTCGCTTTTCAGTGAGTGAGTCCTGACAGGAGCACCCGGACGGAAGAGCAGCCTGGCCAACCTTGGACGCAATTCAAGGGGGACCGCTGGTCGTCGACCTGATGTCTCCGGCGTACCGACCTCTCACGTGAGATAGAGCGAGCCAATACGCACATCAAGCGTCCAGGTTACCGGGCGGGCGGGAAGCGGTCAAAAATCGCCCGCCGCCCCTCCCGCCGTCACTCAGCGTTCGCGTTCGACCCGGGTGACGTCCCAGACCGGCTCGGGCGACTCGAAGACCCGCCCGTCCGCGCCGAACACCAGGAAGCGGTCGAAGGTCCTGGCGAACCAGCGGTCGTGGGTGACGCACAGCACCGTGCCGTCGAAGGCCTCCAGCCCGGCCTGCAGCGCCTCGGCGCTCTCCAGGTCCAGGTTGTCGGTCGGCTCGTCGAGCAACAGGGCCGTCACACCGGAGAGTTCGAGCTTGAGGATCATCAGCCGGGCCTGCTGCCCGCCGGACAGCGACTCGAACTTCTGCTCCTCCTGGCGGTCCAGCTCGTACCGGCGCAGCGCGCCCATCGCGGCGCCGCGGCTGAGCGCGTGCTCCTCCTCGACGATCGACCGGACGGTGCGGCCGAACAGCTCCGGGTGGGCGTGGGTCTGCCGGAAGTGACCGGGGACGACCCGGGCGCCGAGCTTCCAGTCGCCGGTGTGCTCGACGGTGGTGTCACCGGCCAGCAGCCGCAGCAGGTGCGACTTGCCGGCGCCGTTGGCACCCAGCACCGCGACCCGCTCGCCGTAGAAGACCTCCAGGTCGAAGGGCTGCATCAGGCCCGTGAGCTCCAGCCGCTCCATGGTGAAGGCGCGCACCCCGGTGCGCCCGCCCTTGAGCCGCATGGTGATGGTCTGCTCGCGCGGCGGCGCCTCCGGCGGGCCGGCGTCCTCGAACTTCTTCAGCCTGGTCTGGGCGGCCGCGTAGCGGGAGGCCATCTCGTGGCTGACGGCGGCGGCCTGGCGCAGGGTGACGACCAGCTTCTTGAGCTTGGCGTGCTCCTCGTCCCAGCGGCGGCGCAGCTCCTCGAAGCGCTCGAAGCGGGCCTTGCGGGCCTCGTGGAAGGTGTCGAAGCCGCCGCCGTGCACCCAGACGCTGCTGCCGGCGCCGCCGGACTCCACGCTGATGATCTTGTCGGCGGTGCGGGAGAGCAGCTCGCGGTCGTGCGAGATGAACAGGACGGTCTTCGAGGTGGCCTTGATGGCCTCCTCCAGCCAGCGCTTGGCCGGGACGTCCAGGTAGTTGTCGGGCTCGTCGAGCAGCAGCACCTCTTCGGGGCCGCGCAGCAGCGCCTCCAGCACCAGCCGCTTCTGCTCGCCGCCGGAGAGGGTGTTCAGACCGCGCCACTGGGCCTTGTCGAAGGGCACGCCCAGGGCGGCCGTGGTGCAGACGTCCCAGTCGGTCTCGTAGTCGTAGCCGCCGACGTCCGCCCAGTCGGAGAGCGCCTGGGCGTAGGCCATCTGCGTCTTCTCGTCGTCCTGGGCGATCATCGCCAGCTCGGCCGCGTCCACCGCGCGGGCCGCCCTGGCGATCCGCTCGGGGGCGACCGAGACCAGCAGGTCGCGCACCGAGGCGTCGGCCGGCAGCGCGCCCGGGGTGGCGGACTGGTCCTCTCGGCCGGTGGTGCCGACGAACTGGCGCATCACGCCCAGCCCGCCGCTGATCGTCACCGAGCCGCCATGCGGCTGGATGTCCCCCGCGATCATGCGCAGCAGGGTGGTCTTGCCCGCCCCGTTGGCGCCGACCAGGGCGACCGCGGCGCCCTCGCCGACCCGGAAGGACGCGTCGTCGAACAGCACCCGCCCGTCCGGCAGGTAGTACTCCAGGTGCGAAATCTCGACGTGTCCCATGGGAAGGATTGTCCCAAGCGCACGCCCCGGGCCAAAACGGATTACGAAGCGGCGGGCTGACCGGGCAGGGTGCGCATCCGCCGGGCCTGGCGGTTCCGCTCGGCGAGCTGGTCGTCCGGCGGGTAGCCGACCTCCTCCAGGGTCAGCCCGTACGGCCGGATCACGTTGACGGCCGAGTTGCGGACCCCGCCGGCCAGCACCTCGCCGGGGAACTCCACCGGCCGGTGCCCGTCGCCGACCAGCAGCATCGCGCCGACCAGCGCCCGGACCATGTTGTGGCAGAAGGCGTCGGCCCGCACGGTCGCCACCGCGAGGGTGCCCTCCTGGCTCGCGTAGGTGTCCACCGGGACGCGGTCCCAGTGCAGCTCCAGCAGGGTGCGGATGGTGGTGGCGCCCTCGCGCTTCTTGCAGTACGCGGCGAAGTCGTGCTCGCCGAGCAGCAGCTCCGCGGCCGCGTTCATCCTCTCCACGTCCAGCGGCCGGTCGTGCCAGAGCACGTGCCCGCGCAGCAGCGGGTCGACCCCGCCGGGGTGGTCGGCGACCCGGTACGCGTACCGGCGCCAGATCGCCGAGAAGCGGGCGTCGAACCCGGCGGGCGCCTCGCCGACCCGGTAGATCCGGACGTCCCCGGGCAGCCGCCCGGCCAGCCGGCGCAGCAGCTTCTCCCGGTGCGCCTCCCACAGCTCGGCCGGCAGGTCGACGTGGGCGACCTGGCCGCGGGCGTGCACCCCGGCGTCGGTGCGCCCGGCCACGGTCAGCGGGAAGAGCTCCGGGCTGCGGGTGACGATCTGCAGCGCGGTCTCGATCTCCTCCTGGACCGTCCGGCGGCCGCCCTTCTGGCGGGCCCAGCCGGAGAACTCGGCGCCCTGGTAGGCGAGGTCGAGCCGGACCCGGACGTACCCGTCGGCCGGGCCGTCCTTCACCGGCGGCTGCTCGGCGCAATCGTTGACCACTGCTTCTCTTCTCCCGGGGACCTCGGAAACAAGGAACGGGCCCGCTCCCCCGGTGAAGGGAGAGCGGGCCCGCGACACACCTAGAGGTGTCAGGCCTGCTCGGCGGCCTCGGCCTCGTCGGCCTTGGTCTCCACGGCGGCGGCCTCGTCGGCCTCCTTGACGGCGCGCTTGGTGGCGGCCTCGGCCTCGCCGACGGCGGTCTGCGCGACGGTCAGCGCCTCGACCAGCTCGATCACGGCCATCGGGGCGTTGTCGCCACGACGGGGACCGATCTTGGTGATGCGGGTGTAGCCACCCGGGCGGTTCTCGTAGCGCGGCGCGATCTCGGTGAAGAGGGTGTGCAGCACCGAGACGTCGGTGATGGTCTTGCGCACCAGGCGACGGTTGTGGATGTCGCCCTTCTTCGCCTTGGTGATCAGCTTCTCCGCCAGCGGGCGCAGGCGGCGGGCCTTGGCCTCGGTGGTGGTGATGCGGCCGTACTGGAACAGCTCACGGGCCAGACCGGCGAGCAGCAGCGGCTCGTGGTGCGGGCCACCGCCCAGACGGGCACCCTTGGTGGGACGCGGCATGGAATTACTCCTCGAATCTCCGACTGCGGCCGTACCAGGTACCGCAGCGGGCGTACGGGCACTGTGCCCGTACGGCTTTCACGACGACGGGGGCGGTTCCGGGGAACCGCCCCCGCGGTCAAGTCTCTCAGTACTGCTCGGTCTCCGCGTAACCCGCGTCGTCCAGGTCGTCGGCGCCGAAGGCGTCGGCGGCGGCGGTCGGGTCGAACCCGGGCGGGCTGTCCTTGAGGGCCAGGCCCATGCCGGCCAGCTTCGCCTTGACCTCGTCGATCGACTTCGCACCGAAGTTGCGGATGTCGAGCAGGTCGGCCTCGGAGCGGGCGACGAGCTCACCCACGGTGTGGATGCCCTCGCGCTTGAGGCAGTTGTAGGAGCGGACCGTGAGCTCCAGCTCCTCGATCGGCAGCGCCAGGTCGGCGGCCAGGGCGGCGTCCGTCGGGGACGGGCCCATGTCGATGCCCTCGGCGTCGATGTTCAGCTCGCGGGCGAGGCCGAACAGCTCCACCAGGGTCTTGCCGGCCGAGGCCATGGCGTCGCGCGGACGCATGGCGGGCTTGGTCTCGACGTCGACGATCAGCTTGTCGAAGTCGGTCCGCTGCTCGACACGGGTGGCCTCGACCTTGTAGGTGACCTTCAGCACGGGGCTGTAGATCGAGTCGACCGGGATGCGGCCGATCTCCTGGCCCGAGGCCTTGTTCTGGACGGCGGAGACGTAGCCGCGACCGCGCTCGACGGTCAGCTCCATCTCCAACTTGCCCTTGCCGTTGAGGGTGGCGAGGACCAGCTCGGGGTTGTGCACCTCGACACCCGCCGGCGGGGCGATGTCGGCGGCGGTGACGACACCCGGGCCCTGCTTGCGCAGGTACATCACGACCGGCTCGTCGTGCTCCGAGGAGACGACCAGCTGCTTGATGTTGAGGATGAGGTCGGTCACGTCCTCCTTGACGCCCGGCACGGTGGTGAACTCGTGCAGGACGCCGTCGATGCGGATGCTGGTGACAGCGGCACCCGGGATCGACGACAGGAGCGTGCGGCGCAGGGAGTTGCCGAGGGTGTAGCCGAAGCCCGGCTCCAGCGGCTCGATCACGAACCGCGAGCGGAACTCGTCGACGACCTCTTCGGTCAGCGAGGGACGCTGAGCGATAAGCATGAGGGGATTTCCTCCAGTTGTCTTCGGCACCCACTATTTGATGCCGACAGGACCAAGAGTACGGGGTCCCGCACGCAGTGTCTGAACCGACTGCTGTGGGACCCCGTACCAGGTTTCAAGCGTTACCCGCGTGCCCGAAGGCGCTGCGTCAGACGCGGCGGCGCTTCGGCGGACGGCAGCCGTTGTGCGGGGTGGGGGTGACGTCCTGGATCGAGCCGACCTCCAGGCCGGTGGCCTGGAGCGAACGGATCGCGGTCTCGCGGCCGGAGCCCGGACCCTTCACGAAGACGTCGACCTTGCGCATGCCGTGCTCCTGCGCGCGACGGGCAGCGGCCTCGGCGGCCATCTGCGCGGCGAACGGGGTGGACTTGCGCGAGCCCTTGAAGCCGACGTGGCCGGCGGAGGCCCAGGAGATCACGTTGCCCGAGGGGTCGGTGATCGAGACGATCGTGTTGTTGAACGTGCTCTTGATGTGCGCGTGGCCGTGAGCGACGTTCTTCTTTTCCTTGCGGCGGATCTTCTTCGCGCCGGCAGCCTGACGACCCTTGGGGGGCATAAGTCTGTTCTCCTACTGAGGTGGTCGGTCCGCTGACCCGCGGGCCGGAGGGATGTCCGGTTACGGGACGGACTACTTCTTGCCCGGCTTCTTCTTGCCGGCGATCGCGCGACGCGGGCCCTTGCGGGTACGCGCGTTGGTGTGGGTGCGCTGGCCGCGGACCGGCAGGCCACGGCGGTGACGCAGACCCTCGTAGCAGCCGATCTCGACCTTGCGGCGGATGTCGGCGGCCACCTCACGGCGGAGGTCACCCTCGACCGTGTAGTTGGCGTCGATGTACTGGCTCAGCTTGACCAGGTCTTCCTCGGAGATGTCGCGAACGCGGACATCCGGGTTGACGCCGGTCTCGGCGAGGGTCTGCTGGGCGCGGGTACGGCCGATGCCGTACACGTAGGTGAGGGCGATCTCGATCCGCTTCTCACGGGGGAGATCAACGCCGGCGAGGCGTGCCATTCAAGGCTCCTGTGGTTCTTCAGAGGTCTGGCGTGCCACCTACTCCTTCGCCTCTCGACGATGGAGCCCCGGCCTCTGACCGGGGGCGGCAGTCCGTCCCGCTTCGGGACGGATCGGGTGACCCGCTTATGACGTTTTCGCGTCGCGCGAAGTACTACGAGAAATGCTGGGGAGAGATCAGCCCTGGCGCTGCTTGTGGCGCAGGTTGTCGCAGATCACCATGACCCGGCCGTGGCGGCGGATCACCTTGCACTTGTCGCAGATCTTCTTGACGCTCGGCTTGACCTTCATGTTTCAGGTTCTCCGGGTCTAGATCTGACGTTCTTACTTGTAGCGGTAGACGATCCGGCCGCGCGTGAGGTCGTAGGGGCTGAGCTCCACGACGACCCGGTCGTCCGGCAGGATGCGGATGTAGTGCATGCGCATCTTGCCACTGATGTGCGCGAGGACCTTGTGACCGTTCTGCAGCTCGACCTTGAACATCGCGTTCGGAAGAGACTCGATCACGGTGCCCTCGATCTCAATGGCGCCTTGCTTCTTAGCCATGAACTGCGAGATCCACCTTCCGGGACCGGCTACCGTATGCGGAACGCTCGTGCGAACCTGGGTTCACCCCAGCCCCGAGGGGAAGAGGGCGTGCTGAAGCACGCTACGAGTGAGCCGACGGTCCATCCTACGCCAGCGCGCCCCGCGGTCCAAAACGGGGGTACCGGAAGGAGTCCGCCGTCACACCGCGCGCCTCAGACGCCGGTGGAGACGGTCAGCGGCTCGACGTGGGCGGTGCAGGCCGAGCAGCGGCGGGCGGCCTGGGGGATCTCGGTCAGGCATTCGGGGCAGGGGCGCTTCGGGGCCTTCGGCTTCTTCGGCAGGTAGCGCTCGGTGGCCTTGGTGATGGGCAGCACGACGCAGAAGTACAGCACCGCGGCCGTCATCACGAACGCGATCACCACGTTCAGGAACTGGCCGTACGGGAAGGTCACCCCGGCGACGGTCGCCTTGTACGAGCTGAAGTCGCCGGCCGCGCCGACCACCACGCCGACCAGCGGGGTGAGGAACGCGGACACGAAGCCGGTCACCACCGCGGTGAACGCGGCGCCGATGACCACACCGACGGCCATGTCGACGACGTTGCCGCGCATCATGAAGTCGCGGAATCCCTTGAGCACGTGCTCTCTCCTGCTCGCTCGTAAGCCGTTGCTGCCACTACCAGCCGATAAAAATAGGACAAAAGCCCCGGGGGCCCAAACCCCCAGGGCCCTGATCCCCTGTCAGGAACGGCGGTCCGCCGCCGCGACGACTAGGCCAGCGGGTCCGGAGCCGCGGTGATACCCAGCTTGGCGAGTTCGGCCTTGCCGCCGTCGAAGGCGGTCAGCACCAGCGGGCCCTGCTCGGTGACGGCCACCGAGTGCTCCCAGTGCGAGGCCCAGGTGCCGTCGTTGGTGACGACCGTCCAGTCGTCCTCCAGGACGGTGGTGTGCGGGGTGCCCAGCGAGACCATCGGCTCGATCGCCAGCACGGTGCCGGGGACGAGCTTCGGGCCCTTGCCGCGGCCGCGCTCGACGTAGTTCAGCACGTGCGGCTCCATGTGCATCGCGGTGCCGATGCCGTGGCCGCCGTAGCCCTCGGTGATGCCCCACTTGCCCTTGGGCGGCAGCGGCTGGCGGCGGATGTAGCCCTCGATCGCCTTGGAGACGTCCACCAGGCGGTTGTTCTTCTTCATCTGGGCGATGCCGGCCCACATCGAGCCCTCGGTCACCCGGCTCAGCATCTCGACCTCCGGGCGGACCTCGCCGACCGCCACGGTGATCGCCGAGTCGCCGTGCCAGCCGTCCAGGATGGCGCCGCAGTCGATCGAGATGACGTCACCCTCCTGCAGTACCCGGTCGCCCGGGATGCCGTGCACGACCTCGTTGTTCACCGAGGCGCAGATCACCCCGGGGAACCACAGGCCACCGTGGTGGGCGCGGAAGTTCGAGGTGGCGCCGTGGTCGGTGATCACCTTGTCGGCGATGTCGTTGAGCTCCTGGGTGGTCACCCCGGGAGCGACCGCCTCGCGGCAGGCCTTCAGGGCCTCGGCGACGACCAGCCCGGCCGCTCGCATCTTCGCGATCTGCTCGGGGGTCTTGATCTCCACCATCAGGGTCACGCCTTCCAAGTCCGGATTACCACTGCCTACCACCGTACGACGCCGAAACGGCCGGGCCGCCCGCTCCACGGGCGCCCCGGCCGTACGTCGTACCTCGCTGAGGGACCTCAGCCGTTCTGCTTCAGCGCCTCGATCGCGCGCTGGGTGACCTCGTCCACCTTGCCGAGGGCCGGAATGGTCACCAGGAGGCCCTGCTCCTTGTAGTAGCCGATGATCGGCTCGGTCTTGGAGTGGTACTCCTCCAGCCGGACCCGCACGGCCTCCTCGGTGTCGTCCGAGCGCTGGTAGAGCTCGCCACCGCACTCGTCGCAGACGCCCTCGACCTTCGGCGGGTTGTAGGCGACGTGGAAGACGTGGGTGTCGTTCTTGCGGCACAGGCGACGGCCCGCGATCCGCTTGACGACCTCGTCCTCGGGGACCTCCAGGTCCAGCACACCGTCCAGCTTGATGCCCTGCGCGGTGAGGAACTCGTCCAGCGCCTCGGCCTGGCCCAGGTTGCGCGGGAAGCCGTCGAGCAGGAAGCCGTTGGCGGCGTCCTCCTGGAGCATCCGGTCCTCGGCCATCCCGATGGTCACCGAGTCCGGGACCAGCCGACCGCCGTCGATGTACGACTTCGCCTCGAGCCCCAGCGGGGTGCCCTGGCTGATGTTCGTACGGAACAGGTTGCCGGTGGAGATATGGGGGATGGACAGGGTCGCGGCGAGCAGGTGCGCCTGAGTACCCTTCCCGGCCCCGGGAGGACCAACGAGGACGATACGCATCAGCGGAGGAACCCTTCGTAATTGCGCTGCTGGAGCTGGCTCTCGATCTGCTTCACAGTTTCGAGTCCGACGCCGACGACGATGAGCACGCTGGTGCCGCCGAACGGGAAGTTGGTCTGCTGTCCGAAGGCGACCAGGGCGATCATCGGGATCAACGCGATCAGGCCCAGGTAGAGCGAACCCGGCCACGTGATACGGGTCAGCACGTAGTTCAGGTACTCGGCCGTCGGCCGGCCGGCCCGGATGCCCGGGATGAAGCCACCATACTTCTTCATGTTGTCGGCAACTTCTTCGGGGTTGAAGGAGATGGCGACGTAGAAGAAGGCGAAGAAGACGATCAGCAGGAAGTACGTCGCCATGTAGATCGGGTGGTCGCCCTTGACGAAGTTCTGCTTGATCCACACCGCCCAGCCCGCCTGGCTGTTGGTCAGCTGGACCACCAGGGCGGGGATGTACAGCAGCGACGAGGCGAAGATGACCGGGATGACACCGGCCTGGTTCACCTTGAGCGGGATGTAGGTCGAGGTGCCGCCGAACGCACGGCGGCCGATCATCCGCTTCGCGTACTGGACCGGGATCCGGCGCTGGGCCTGCTCGACGAAGATGACCAGCATCACGACGATGACGCCGACCGCGACCACGGAGAGGAACTCGACCCAGCCGCCGCCGATGGTGCCGGACTGCTTGATGGCCCACATCGAGGACGGGAACTGCGCGGCGATCGAGGTGAAGATCAGCAGCGACATGCCGTTGCCGATGCCGCGGTCGGTGATCAGCTCGCCCAGCCACATGATGACCGTGGTGCCGGCCGTCATCGTGACGACCATGACCGCGATCCGGAACACCGAGGTGTCCGGCACGATCTGGTTGGCCAGCGGGCAGCCCGAGAACAGCGCACCGCTGGAGGCCGTCGCCACGATGCCGGTGCCCTGGAGCACGGCGAGCGCGATGGTCAGGTAGCGGGTGTACTGGGTGATCTTCGCCGTGCCGGCCTGGCCCTCCTTCTTCAGCGCCTCGAGTCGCGGGATGACGACGGTGAGGAGCTGGAGGATGATGCTCGCCGTGATGTACGGCATGATGCCGAGGGCGAAGATCGTCAGCTGGAGGAGCGCGCCACCGCTGAACAGGTTGACGAGTCCGAAGAGGCCGTTGTTCTTGGTCTCCTTCACGCACTCGTTCACGGCCGTGAAGCTCACGCCCGGGATCGGAATGTGCGAGCCCAGCCGGAACAGCACCATGATGCCCAGCGTGAACAGCAGCTTCTTGCGCAGGTCGGGCGTCTGGAACGCCCGCGCGAACGCACTGAGCACGGTGCCTCCTGCGCCTCCCGCGCGTCGTCGGCGGGAGGGTCGGTCCTGGAATGGGGAGTTTGCGGTTCGGGCTCCCGTACAGACGGCACAGGCGAGCCTACGCGCAGCCTACAAGGGAACTCCACGGACTCTAACAGTGCGCGGCCACTCGAAAGAAGCGCGTACGGCCGCTCCCCCACTCACGGGGGTACGGGATGCCCGGTTTTGCCACACAAAAGAACGAGGGCCGGTGCCGCCGGATTTCGGCTCCGGAGTGAAAGGGCCGGTAAAAGCACGAGCCCCGCACCTCCCGGAGGAGGTGCGGGGCTCGAAGCCGGTTGTCGGCGGGTTCAGCGGGCTCAGACGAGCTCGGTGACCGTACCGCCGGCGGCCTTGATCTTCTCGGCGGCGGAGCCGGAGACGGCGTCGACCGTCACCTGCAGCGCAACCGAGACCTCGCCGGTGCCGAGCACCTTGACGAGGGAGTTCTTGCGAACCGCGCCCTTGGCGACCAGGTCCTCGACCGTGACCTCGCCACCCTGCGGGTAGAGCTCGGCCAGCTTGTCCAGGTTCACGACCTGGAACGTGATCTTGAACGGGTTCTTGAAGCCCTTCAGCTTCGGCAGACGCATGTGGAGCGGCATCTGGCCACCCTCGAAGCGCTGCGGAACCTGGTAGCGGGCCTTGGTGCCCTTGGTACCACGACCGGCGGTCTTACCCTTGGAGCCCTCACCACGACCCACGCGGATCTTGTCGGTCTTGGCACCCGGGGCGGGACGCAGGTTGTGGATCTTGATCGGGTTGTCGCCCATGATCAGTCCACCTCCTCAACCGTCACCAGGTGACGGACCGTGTGGGCCATCCCGCGGATCTCGGGACGGTCCTCCTTCACCACGACGTCGTGCATGCGCTTGAGACCGAGCGAACGCAGGGTGTCACGGTGGTTCTGCTTGCTGCCGATGTACGACTTGGTCTGCGTGATCTTCAGGCGAGCCATCAGGCGCTCACCCCAGCAGCACGCGCCCGCAGCAGAGCGGCGGGGGCCACGTCCTCCAGCGGCAGGCCACGACGGGCGGCGATCTCCTCGGGGCGGACGAGGCCCTTCAGAGCAGCCACGGTGGCGTGCACGATGTTGATCGCGTTGTCCGAGCCGAGCGACTTCGACAGGATGTCGTGGATGCCGGCGCACTCCAGGACGGCACGCACCGGACCACCGGCGATAACACCGGTACCGGGGGCGGCGGGCTTCAGCAGCACGACGCCGGCGGCCTTCTCACCCTGAACCGGGTGGGGGATGGTGCCCTGGATACGGGGGACGCGGAAGAAGTTCTTCTTGGCCTCCTCAACACCCTTGGCGATGGCGGCCGGAACCTCCTTCGCCTTGCCGTAACCGACACCCACGGTGCCCTCGCCATCGCCCACCACGACGAGCGCGGTGAAGCTGAAGCGACGGCCACCCTTGACAACCTTGGCGACACGGTTGATCGCGACGACGCGCTCGACGTAAGCGGTCTTCTCGACAGCCTGGGCGTTGCCCTGACCGTCACGCTTACGGTCGCGCCGCTCGCCACCCGTGCCGCGACCGGCGCCGCCTTCGCGGCGCTGGGGTCCAGCCATTGGAATTACCTCTCTCGTTTACGTCCGTCGACAGAGTCGACGAGCGGCTTAGAAGTCGAGCCCGGCCTCGCGGGCCGCGTCCGCCAGGGCGGCGATGCGGCCGGCGTACCGGTTGCCCGCGCGGTCGAAGACGACCGACTCGATGCCGGCGGCCTTGGCGCGCTCGGCGACCAGGCTCCCGACCTTCTTGGCCAGCTCGGTCTTGTCGCCCTCGGCGCCCTTGATGGACACGTCGAGGGTGGACGCCGACGCCAGGGTGTGACCCTTGGCGTCGTCGATGACCTGGGCGACCATGTGACGGTTCGAGCGCGTCACGACGAGACGCGGACGCACCTCGGTGCCGACGACGCGCTTGCGAACGCGGATCGCGCGGCGCTTGCGAGCGGCGCTCTTGTAGGCGTTGCCCTTGCCGATCTTGACAGAGACACTCATCGCTTACTTACCACTCTTTCCGACCTTGCGGCGGATGACCTCGCCCGCGTACTTGACACCCTTGGCCTTGTACGGGTCGGGCTTGCGCAGCTTGCGGATGTTCGCGGCGATCTCGCCGACCTTCTGCTTGTCGATGCCGTCCACGTGGAACTTGGTGGGCGACTCGACGACGAAGGAGATGCCCTCCGGCGCGGTGATCAGGATCGGGTGGCTGTAGCCCAGCGCGAACTCCATGTCGGAGCCCTTCGCCGTGACTCGGTAGCCGACACCGCTGATCTCCAGCGACTTGCGGTAGCCCGCGGTCACGCCGGTGATCATGTTCGCCACCAGCGTGCGGGTCAGGCCGTGGAGGGCCTTCGAGCGACGCTCGTCGTTCGGGCGGGTGACGAGCACGGTGCCGTCCTCGCCCTTGCCGATCTCGATCGGCTCAGCGACAACGTGGGTGAGGGAACCCTTGGGGCCCTTCACCGCGACCGTCTGGCCATCGATGGTGACGTCCACGCCAGCGGGGACCTGGATGGGCAGCCGTCCAATGCGCGACATTGCTGTACCTCCGTTTCCCGAATTACCAGACGTAGGCGAGAACTTCTCCGCCTACGCCCTTCTTGGCGGCCTGCTTGTCGGTCAGGAGGCCGGACGACGTGGAGATGATCGCCACGCCCAGGCCGCCGAGCACCTTCGGCAGGTTGGTGGACTTTGCGTAAACGCGCAGACCCGGCTTGCTGATGCGCTTGATGCCGGCAATGGAGCGCTCACGGTTGGGGCCGAACTTGAGCTCGATGGTCAGCTTCTTGCCGACCTCGCCCTCAGCGGGCTCCTCAACCTTGTAGGAGGAGATGTAACCCTCCTGCTGCAGGATCTGGGCGACGTGCGCCTTGATCTTGCTCGCCGGCATCGCCACGGAGTCGTGGTACGCCGAGTTCGCGTTACGCAGACGCGTGAGCATGTCTGCGATGGGGTCGGTCATGGTCATGATGGCCTCAGGCCTCTCTCGCCGTGGTTTCTCCGCGCCAGGTCCCCCTTCCGCACTCTCGCGAGTTCGTCAGGGGCACAAGCGCAGGGGACCTGCGACGTAGTAAGACTGGGTGCGAGCCCTCCCTGAAGAGGGCCACGGACGTCCATGGGGAAGCCGTGGCAGGGGGCCCGACCCCACTACCTTACGGGAATCCGTACGGCAGCCCAAAAACGGGCCGTGTGGGATCGGGCACCTCTGCTTCGCTGGCTGTGTGCCTAGAGTTCTGGCCCTCTACGGGGAGAGGACTACCAGGAGCTCTTGGTCACGCCCGGCAGCTCGCCGCGGTGCGCCATCTCACGGAGGCAGACACGGCAGAGGCCGAACTTGCGGTACACCGAGTGCGGACGGCCGCAGCGCTGGCACCGGGTGTAGGCCCGGACGCCGAACTTCGGCTTGCGCTCGGACTTCGCGATGAGGGACTTCTTCGCCATTGGCTCACGCCTCCTTGAACGGGAAGCCCAGAGCGCGCAGGAGCGCCCGGCCCTCGTCGTCGGTCTGAGCGGTGGTCACGACGGTGATGTCCATACCGCGCTGACGGTCGACCTTGTCCTGGTCGATCTCGTGGAACATAACCTGCTCGGTCAGACCGAAGGTGTAGTTGCCACGGCCGTCGAACTGCTTCGGGGAGAGACCACGGAAGTCACGGATTCGCGGCAGGGCCAGCGAAACCAGACGGTCCAGGAACTCCCACATGCGGTCACCGCGGAGGGTGACGTGGGTGCCGATCGGCTGGCCCTCGCGCAGCTTGAACTGCGCGATGGACTTGCGAGCCTTGGTCACGGCCGGCTTCTGACCGGTGATCGCGGTCAGGTCGCGGATCGCGCCCTCGATCAGCTTGCTGTCACGGGCGGCCTCGCCGACACCCATGTTGACCACGACCTTGACCAGGCCGGGGATCAGCATGACGTTCTCGTACGAGAACTGCTCCTGCAGCTGGCCCTTGATCTCGGAGTTGTAACGCTCCTTGAGGCGGGGGGCCACCTTCTCAACAGTCGTCTCAGACATCAGATGTCCTCACCGGTCCGCTTGGCAACGCGGATCTTGTTGCCCTGGTCGTCGAAGCGGTAGCCGACGCGGGTGACGACCTTCTTGCCGTCCTTCTCCACGACCAGCTGGACGTTGGAGACGTGCACCGGGGCCTCGACGGTCACGATGCCACCCTGGGTACCCGGACCGGGCTTGGTGTGCTTCTTGACCCGGTTGACACCCTCGACCAGGACCTTGTTCTCAGCCGGCATGGCCTGGATGACCTTGCCCTGCTTGCCCTTGTCCTTGCCGGTGATGACCTGGACCAGGTCACCCTTCTTGATCTTCATGCTGTTCGCCATGGGTTAGAGCACCTCCGGCGCCAGCGAGATGATCTTCATGAACTTCTTGTCGCGCAGCTCGCGGCCGACCGGGCCGAAGATGCGGGTGCCACGGGGGTCACCCTCGGTGTTCTTCAGCACGACAGCGGCGTTCTCGTCGAAGCGGATGTACGAGCCATCCGGACGACGACGCTCCTTGACGGTGCGGACGACGACGCACTTGACGACGTCACCCTTCTTCACCGAACCACCGGGGATCGCGTCCTTGACGGTCGCGACGATGACGTCCCCGATTCCGGCGTAGCGGCGACCGGAGCCACCGAGAACACGGATGCAAAGGATCTCCTTGGCACCAGTGTTGTCGGCAACACGCAGTCGCGACTCCTGCTGGATCACAGCTTTCTCCTGATCGTCAACGAGAGTCGACGGGCCGGCCGCTGCTCACACCGGCGTCCTGGGACCCGGTGCACATACGGCCGTACCACATCGGCTTCGTTACTTGGCCTTCTCGAGGATCTCGACGACGCGCCAGCGCTTCGTCGCGGACAGCGGGCGGGTCTCCGCGAGGAGGACCCGGTCGCCCACGCCGCACGCGTTCTGCTCGTCGTGCGCCTTCAGCTTGTTCGTACGGCGGATGACCTTGCCGTACAGAGCGTGCTTGACGCGGTCCTCGACGGCGACGACGACGGTCTTGTCCATCTTGTCGCTGACGACGAGACCCTCACGGGTCTTGCGGAAACCGCGCGTCTCGTTGGTGTTCTCAGTCATCAGGCGTTCTCCACCGTCTCGATGCCCAGCTCGCGCTCGCGCATCAGGGTGTAGATCCGCGCGATGTCCTTGCGGACGAGCTTGAGCCGTCCGTGGTTGTCGAGCTGCCCGGTCGCCGCCTGGAAGCGGAGGTTGAACAGCTCCTCCTTGGCCTCGCGCAGCTTGGCAACGAGACCCTCGTTGTCCAGCGAGCGAAGCTCAGCAGCCTTGGTAGCGGCCGACATCAGCTCTCACCGTCCTCGCGCCGGACGATCCGGCACTTCATCGGCAGCTTGTGCGCGGCGCGGGTGAGCGCCTCGCGAGCAACCTTCTCGTTCGGGTACGACAGCTCGAACATGACCCGACCCGGGTGCACGTTCGCGATCCACCACTCCGGCGAACCCTTACCGGAACCCATGCGGGTCTCGGCCGGCTTCTTGGTGAGCGGGCGGTCCGGGTAGATGTTGATCCAGACCTTGCCGCCACGACGGATGTGACGGGTGATCGCGATACGAGCGGACTCGATCTGACGGTTCGTCACGTAGGCCGGGGTCACGGCCTGGATGCCGAACTGGCCGAACGCCAGCTCGGTGCCACCCTTGGAAGCGCCACGGCGCTTCGGGTGGTGCTGCTTGCGGTGCTTGACCCGACGGGGGATCAGCATTGGGGTCAGGCCTCCGTTCCGGTGTTCTCAGCAGCCGGAGTCTCGACGGCCGGAGCCGCGGGGGCCTCGGCAGCGGCGGGACGACGGCCACGGCCACCGCGCTCGCCACCACGGCGCTCGCCACCGCGGGCGGGACGACCACCCTCGGGACGGGCCGGGCGGTTGCCCGAGCGGGCAGCGGCGTTCTCAGCGCGGACCTCGGCGATGTTCTTGACGTCGCCCTTGTAGATCCAGACCTTCACGCCGATGCGGCCGAAGGTGGTCTTGGCCTCGAAGAAGCCGTAGTCGACGTTCGCACGCAGGGTGTGCAGCGGCACGCGACCCTCGCGGTAGAACTCCGAACGGCTCATCTCGGCGCCGCCGAGACGACCGGAGCACTGGACCTTGATGCCCTTGGCGCCGGACTTCATGGTGCCCTGCATCGACTTGCGCATGGCACGACGGAAGGAGACGCGGGAGGACAGCTGCTCCGCGACGCCCTGAGCCACGAGCTGGGCGTCCAGCTCGGGGTTCTTGACCTCGAGGATGTTCAGCTGGACCTGCTTGCCGGTCAGCTTCTCGAGGTCGCCGCGGATGCGGTCGGCCTCGGTGCCACGGCGACCGATGACGATGCCGGGGCGGGCGGTGTGGATGTCGACGCGGACGCGGTCGCGGGTGCGCTCGATCTCGACCTTGGAGATGCCGGCGCGCTCCATGCCCTTCGTCATCATGCGACGAATGGCAACGTCTTCCTTGACGTAGTCCTTGTACAGCTTGTCGGCGTACCAGCGGGACTTGAAGTCCGTGCTGATGCCGAGGCGGAACCCGTGCGGGTTAACCTTCTGGCCCATTACCGGGTCCCTTCCTTGCTGCTGACGACCACGGTGATGTGGCTGGTCCGCTTGCGGATCCGGTAGGCACGGCCCTGGGCACGCGGGCGGAACCGCTTCAGGGTCGGACCCTCGTCAACGTACGCCTCGGAGATGTAGAGGTCGTCCACGTTGGAGTGGTTGTAGTTGTGCGCGGCGTTGGCGATGGCGCTGTCGAGCACCTTGCCGACCGGCACGGTGGCTGCCTGCGGAGCGAAACGCAGGACGGCCTGGGCCTCCGTGGCATTCATGCCACGGATGAGGTCCACCACGCGGCGGGCCTTCATGGGCGTCACGCGGATGTACCGCGCCTGTGCCCTGGCTTCCATGGTTGTCCCCTTAATGGAGTAAGTCATTGAGTCTTTTTGGCGCGCAAGCTCAGGCTTAGCGACGCTTCGACTTCCGGTCTTCCTTGACGTGGCCGCGGAAGGTGCGGGTCGGAGCGAACTCGCCGAGCTTGTGGCCGACCATCGACTCGGTGACGAACACCGGGACGTGCTTACGGCCATCGTGAACCGCGATCGTGTGGCCGAGCATGCTCGGGGAGATCACGGAACGACGGGACCAGGTCTTGATGACGTTCTGGGTACCCGCCTCGTTCTGAGCGTCCACCTTCTTGATGAGGTGGCCGTCGATGAAGGGGCCCTTCTTGAGACTGCGCGGCATCTGACCTGCTCCTAGCGCTTCTTGTTGGTCTTGCGGCGGCGCACGATGAGCTTGTCCGACGCCTTGTTCGGGCGACGGGTACGGCCCTCGGGCTTACCCCACGGCGAGACCGGGTGGCGACCACCGGAGGTCTTACCCTCACCACCACCGTGCGGGTGGTCGATCGGGTTCATGGCGACACCACGCACGGTCGGGCGGACGCCCTTCCAGCGCATGCGGCCGGCCTTGCCCCAGTTGATGTTCGACTGCTCGGCGTTGCCGACCTCGCCGACGGTGGCGCGGCAGCGCGCGTCCACCAGGCGGATCTCACCGGAGGGCATGCGCAGGTGCGCCATGCGCCCCTCACGGGCGAGCAGCTGGATGCCGGAACCGGCGGAGCGGGCCAGCTTGGCACCGCCACCGGGACGCAGCTCCACCGCGTGGATGGTGGTACCGACCGGGATGTTGCGCAGCGGCAGGTTGTTGCCCGGCTTGATGTCGGCGCCAGCGCCGTTCTCGATCCGGTCACCCTGCGCGATGCCGCGCGGCGCGATGATGTAGCGCTTCTCGCCGTCCGCGTAGTGCAGGAGCGCGATGCGCGCGGTGCGGTTCGGGTCGTACTCGATGTGCGCGACCTTGGCCGGCACGCCGTCCTTGTCGTGACGACGGAAGTCGATCACGCGGTAGGCGCGCTTGTGACCGCCACCCTGGTGGCGAGCGGTGACACGACCGGCGTTGTTGCGGCCGCCCTTGCTGTGCAGGGGGCGAACCAGCGACTTCTCCGGGGTGGACCGCGTGATTTCTACGAAGTCGGCCACGCTGGAGCCACGACGGCCCGGCGTAGTCGGCTTGTACTTGCGGATGCCCATTTGGCTCTCTCGTCCTCGTCCTAATCGACGATCACGATCTCCTGATTCAGGAGACCGGACCACCGAAGATGTCGATGCGGTTGCCCTCGGCCAGCGTCACGATGGCGCGCTTGGTGTCCTTGCGCTTGCCAAAGCCCGTCTTGGAGCGCTTGCGCTTGCCCTGACGGTTGATCGTGTTGACAGCCTCGACCTTGACCGAGAAGACCGCCTCGACGGCCTGCTTGATCTGGGTCTTGTTGGCGCCCGGCGACACGATGAACGTGTACTTGTTCTCGTCGAGGAGCGAGTAGCTCTTCTCGGAGATGACCGGCTTCACCAGGACGTCACGGGGGTCCGTGAACGTCTTGCTCGTAACGTCGCTCATCAGGCGGCGCTCCCTTCGAGCTCGCCCTCAGCGGCAACGGCCTTGGCGGACGCGGCCGGACCGGCCACGAAACGCTCGAAGGCGGCCTGGGTGAAGACCACATCGTCGGAGACGAGCACGTCGTAGGTGTTCAGCTGACCGGCGTCCAGGATGTGCACGTTCGGCAGGTTGCGAGCGGACTTGAGGCCCAGCTCGTCCGAACGCTCGACGACCAGGAGGACGTTCTTGCGGTCGGTGATCTTGCCGAACAGGCCCTTGGCGGCCTTGGTCGACGGCGCCTCGGTCGCGGTCACGCCGGTGACGACGTGAATGCGGTTGTGGCGGGCCCGGTCGGTGAGCGCACCGCGCAGGGCGGCGGCGATCATCTTCTTCGGGGTCCGCTGCGAGTAGTCGCGCGGCACGGGACCGTGCACGACGCCACCGCCGGCGAACTGCGGCGCACGGGTCGAGCCCTGACGGGCGCGGCCGGTGCCCTTCTGGCGGTACGGCTTCTTGCCGCCACCGCGGACCTCGCCGCGAGTCTTGGTCTTGTGGGTGCCCTGACGGGCCGCAGCGAGCTGCGCCACGACGACCTGGTGCATCAGCGGAACGCTGACCTTCGCGTCGAAGATCTCGGCCGGCAGCTCGATGCTGCCGGTCTTGTCGCCAGCCGGCGACAGGATGTCAATGGTGCTCATATCCTTCACAGCCCCTTCGCCGCGGTGCGGACGAGGACGAGGCCGCCGTTCGGGCCCGGGACGGCGCCCTTGATGAGCAGCAGACCCTTCTCCGCGTCGACCGCGTGCACGGTCAGGTTCTGGGTGGTCACACGCTCGTGGCCCATCCGACCGGCCATGCGCAGGCCCTTGAACACACGGCCCGGGGTGGCGCAGCCACCGATGGAACCGGGCGAGCGGTGCTTGCGCTGGGTGCCGTGACCGGCGCCGAGACCCTTGAAGTTGTGACGCTTCATGACACCGGCGAAGCCCTTGCCCTTGGAGGTGCCGGTCACGTCGACCTTGACACCCGCCTCGAACAGCTCGGCGGTGATCTCCTGGCCCAGGGTGTACTCGGACGCGTCCGAGGTACGGATCTCGACCAGGTGGCGGCGCGGGGTGACACCGGCCTTGGCGAAGTGGCCCGCGAGGGGCTTGTTCACCTTGCGGGGGTCGATCTCGCCGAAGCCGAGCTGGACGGCGCTGTAGCCGGCCGGGCTGTCGGCGGTGTGGACCTGGGTCACGACATTCGGCCCGGCCTTGACGACGGTCACCGGGACGACCCGGTTGTTCTCGTCCCAGACCTGGGTCATGCCGAGCTTCTCGCCCAGGATGCCCTTAATCTGCTTAGCCATCTTCGGTGCGCCTCTCAGAGCTTGATCTCGATGTCGACGCCGGCCGGCAGGTCGAGACGCATGAGCGAGTCAACCGTCTTCGGCGTGGGGTCGAGGATGTCGATCAGACGCTTGTGAGTACGCATCTCGAAGTGCTCGCGCGAGTCCTTGTACTTGTGCGGCGAGCGGATGACGCAGTACACGTTCTTCTCAGTGGGCAGCGGCACCGGGCCCGCGACCTGCGCACCAGTACGGATCACCGTCTCGACGATCTTCTTCGCCGAGGAGTCGATGACCTCGTGGTCGTAGGCCTTGAGCCGGATGCGGATCTTCTGTCCCGCCATGGCTACTCAGTAGTCCTTTGTCCTTAGTCACTTCACGACCCCCCTCCGACCCCCGCGCTCGGGCGTGTCGCACTCGCGCTTGCAAAAAACCGGCGAAGTACTTCGTCGGTTTCGAACTTTCGGGGTGGGGGGCAGCCGGGTCGAGGCCCCGCACACGCTTCCCGGAAGATTCCCGTACTTTCGCCCCGCAGCTGCCGTGGCGTAGAACTCACGCTTGACGGCCATCACGGGAACGACGAGTACATGGGACTCGCTTCCAGTCCTCCCGGCGGGAGGCGCGCAGCATCGGCACTCAACCGAGCAACTTGGACATACTGCCACATGGAGCAGTCCGGATGCCAATCGGGGCCGGTGAGGCGTACCTCACCGGCCCCGACCGCCGCTGCTGCGGATTACTTCTTCTCGCCGGTCAGCCAGGGGGCCTGCCGGCCGCAGACCGTCGGCCAGTCCTCGGTGGTCACGTTGGCGCACCAGATGAAGCGCGTGTCGGGGTTCGGCTTCCAGTCCTTGGTGATCGGATCCGCGCACTTCGCCACCGGAGAGAACTTCGGGCAGGTGCCGTCCTTCTTCTTGATCGTGTGCGCCCGCCAGGCGTCCAGGCCCATGCTGTTGCTGGACTCCGGCTGCGGCATGTAGCGGTCCACCGACCAGGAGGCGCCCATGGTCGCGAACAGCGCCAGGGCGCAGATCAGGCCGGCCGTCAGCTGCTTGACCACCCGGTGCGGGATCACCGGCCCCGCGGAGGGGGCGCGGCCGCTGGAACGGAACAGCCGCCCCAGCCAGCCGACGCCGCGCTCCAGGCCGGTCATCAGCCCGACGACCGCGAGGATCAGCAGGCAGTACATGATGATCCAGGTGGTCCGCGGGTAGAGCTGGATCATCTGGGAGTGCGCCATGTGCGAGGCGAACCAGAACCGCATCAGCCAGGCACCGGCCAGCACCGCGGCGGCGAGCCGGACCATCAGGTTGCGCAGGCCCAGGCCCACCCCGATGCCGACCGCGACGATCAGCATGACCGCGAATCCGGTCTGGCCGGCCAGCTCACCCGCCTGCGGCCAGTTGTGGTAGGTCGAGGTGCCGTTGCGGTCGGACATCCAGCCCAGCACGTAGGCGGGGTCGACGTAGGTGGCGATGTAGGCGTACCGGTCCGGGGTGTCCGCCCCCAGCCTGACGATGTTGTAGAGCAGCGGCGAACCGATCGCCCCGGCGGTGGCCAGCACGACCCCCACGAACAGCAGGGCACGGCGGATGGTCCGCCGGCCGGCGCGCCAGGGGAAGAGGAACAGGGTCAGCAGGAAGACGCCCGGTGCCGCCCAGAGGTACCAGCCCGAGTACCAGAGGAAGAGGATCCCGAACACAGCCCCGAACCCGAGGCCGCGCAGCCACAGCGAGCGGGTCGACAGCTCTCCCGCCCGGCGCAGCTCGCGCAGGCAGGCCGCCAGCAGCGGCAGCAGGACGATCATCGTGACGTGGCTGTACGGGCGGATCGGGTCGAGGAAGACGAGCGCGGACGGCACCGCGATGGCCAGCGCCCAGAACGGCCTCAGCATCAGCCGCCAGGCCAGGTAGCTCATCGGCCCGACCAGCGCGCTGCAGACGATCTGGAGGTCGTGCAGGGCGAAGCCGGCGCCGCCGACCCCGCCGTAGTGCAGCTCGGACCAGAGCGCCATCGCGGCCGGGAACAGCGGCGGGTAGACGCCGGAGATCCCCTTGCCGTGCATCATCGACGTCGCCATGTCGATCAGGACGCTCGGGTCCCCCTCCTGACCGCCGAGCGGCCACGGGGTGCCACGGAGCGCGACCACGACGCCGCCGGCCACCACGCCGGTCGCCAGGCCCGCCAGGGCGGCGCAGGCCAGCCGCTGGACGATGCCGTGCCGGCGCAGCCCGCCGCGGTAGGCGGTGTACACCAGGACCGCGAGGATCGGCAGCCCGAGGATCGCCACGTACTGCTGGATCTTGGCCAGGCCGCTGACCTGACCGATCCGGTTCAGCGGGTTCACGCTGATGTGGCGGCAGAGCAGCGTGAAGCCGAGCGCGGCCACCACGCTGACGAGGATCTCCCCGGCCACCAGCACCCGGCGCTGCTCGAACCACCGGTGAGCGGCCGCCTGGCCGACGGAACGGGCGCCGCCGTCCGCTTCTGGTCTCGCATCCGGTCCGCTGAGCCGGTCGGTTGCCAGATCGGTCATGTCGCTTCACTTCCGTAGGACTGCGGACTTCCACAGGGCTGGTCCGGACACCCGGCGCCTTGGAGACACTACCTCGCCCCGGTGAGCGCCAACGGCCCTGCTGTCCAAGGATTCAGCGCTGTTGCGGCCCCGGTCGGTCCCTTTCCAACGGTTTGATCACGGTCGAGCATCACCCGCATCGGATATCCGCACGTGTGTCCGATCCGGGAGCAAACGGGTTACCGCCCCCCTGGCAGAATCGGTCGAGCAGTTGAGCGACCGGAACCGGGCGCTCGGACAGTTCGCCCACCATCCACGGCCCGGCCCCGAAGGACCACGCAGTGACCAGCCTCCAGACCGCGGCTCTCCCCACCGACCACATACGAGGTCCCGTACGGCCGCCGGGGTCGAGCAGACCGGCCCGCAACGGCTTCCTGCTGTGGGTCCTCGAAGGCCTGGTCGCCCTGGGCGCCAGCCTGCTGATGACCGCCCTAGCACGGTTCGTCCACCTCGACCCGATGTCCCGGATCGGCCAGGTCAGCGGCCTGGCCGCACTGCAGCTCCAGCTGGTGCTCCTGCTCGGCCTCGTCCTGGTGGTCTGCCTCCCCGCGATGCGCCGCTGGCCGGAGGCCCCGCTGCGGTTCGCGGCGGCAGCCGTCGCCGGGCTCGCCTCCGGCGTCGTGGCGGCCGGCGTCTCACTCGCCCTGCGCGACACCTTCTGGCCGCTGTACGCCCAGGGCGGCGACTCCGGCACGCTCCAGGCGTGGGCCGGGGCCCTCATGCACGGCAGGCCCCTCGACGGCGCCTACCCCCCGGTGTTCCCGCACCTGGTCGCCTGGACCGCCGAGGCCTTCACCGGGGGCGACGTCGGCTACGCGATGAAGCTGCTCTCCCTGCTCTTCACCGGGCTGCTGGGCCCGGTCGCCTACCTGGCGTGGCGACTGCTGCTGCCGCCGCTGTGGGCGCTGGGCGTCGGTGTCACCGCGTCGCTGCCGATGATGCAGCCCTACAAGCCGTACACCACCCTGGTCCTGGTCGCGCTGGTGCCGGTCCTCGGCAAACTCGTCCAGCTGCTCCAGCGCTCCAAGGAACTCCCCCGCCGCCGCGCCGCGTGGCAGGGCGCCGGCCTCGGCCTGGTCATCGGCCTGCTGTTCGTCCTCTACTCCGGCTGGTTCGTCTGGTCGGCGCTCGGCGTGGTCGCGCTGACCGCACTGGTCCTCGTCCGGGTCCGGAAGGACGGCGGGACCCGGGCGCTGGTCACGGCCGCGACGACCCTCGCGGTGACCACCGCGGTCTTCCTCGCGGTGGCCGGCAGCTACCTGGTGCGGATGCTCGGCTCGGCCGGATCCACCGTCGACCGGTACTGCTACTTCGACACCTACGTCGAACCGACGTACTTCGCGATGTGGCGGGACGACCTCCCCGGCACCGACGCCTGGAGCACCTGGCCGATCCCCGGTGAGCTGGGCGGGGTCGGGCTGTTCTCCGTCGTCCTGCTCGCCGGCCTCGGTTTCGCCCTGGCGCTCGGCATCAACCGCGCCTCCGTCCTGGTCACCGCCGCCTGCGCGGCCAGCGCCCTGCTCATGCGGTACTGGTACGCCTCCCACATGGAGCGGGACCAGGCGGTCATGCTCTACCCCCGCACCAGCGCCCAGCTGCTGTACTGCACGCTCGTGCTCGTCGGCCTCGCCGGCTACCTGGCCGCCCAGCGGTACGGCGCCCGGCGCGACGCGGCCGGCGGGGCCGCGCCCGTCCGCGCGTTCCCCCGGCTGACCCCGCGCGCGGTCGCCACGGGGGCGCTCTGCGCCCTCGGCCTGCTGTACGGGATGGCCGGCTCCGCCACCGCCGACCGCTTCATGCCCACCACCCAGACCGACACCGGCCACCTCGCCCTGGCGTCGCAGACGACCGAGAGCCTCAACGGGCACTGCTCCAAGTACGCGCCGAACAACAAGTGCTCCAAGCCTGGCGACCTGTCCGGCCGGCTCGTCCAGGGCCCGGACCAGGGCACGCTGGGCTGCTCGCCGAACGACCCGTTCCCCGTCCGCCCGAAGGCCTCCGGCGCCCTCCGCAGCGTGCTGACGACCCTGTCCGCGGGCTGACCGGCCGCGAATGAAGGAGCCCGGCCCCCTGCTGAGCAGGGGGCCGGGCTCCTTCATTCGCGCGGGGCCCGCGCGTCAGTGGCGCTGACCCGCGGTGAACGCGTGCTTGGCCAGCACCTTGACACCGGCCGTCTGGCCGCGGCGCAGGGCGCCGGGGAGCATCGTGAGCGCGTGGAAGCGGGAGGCGCTGCGGACCCGGGCCGCGCGGGCGGCCTTGGGCCAGCCGCGGGCGTCCATCCGCTCGGCCACCGCGTTGAAGTAGCGTTCCGCCTCGGTGAAACGGGTGCCGGAGAACGCCTGCACCGATGACTCGCTGACGGCGTGGCGCCGGTACTGGAAGACCACCGTGGTGTTGTCGATCATCATCGACTCGCCCCGCTCCAGCAGGTCGACCACCAGCGCCAGGTCCTGGATCACCGAGTACTCGTCACGGAAGTTGACCGCCCGCAGGGCGTCACCGCGCCAGCAGATCGACGGGAAGTAGAGCCAGTTGCCGCGCAGCACGCTGGCCGCGAGTTCCTCGCCGCCCATCAGGCGCCGGCCCTTGACGGTCGGGGCGTACAGCTTGCCCTTCACGTTGTCGGCCAGGCCCGAGCTGACCACGCCGTCACCGTCGATCACCTCGACGCCCGGCTGCACCATGCCCAGGCCGGGGTTGGCCGCCAGGATCGCCCGGACGGTCTCCAGGTAGTGCGGGTGCAGCAGGTCGTCGCAGCCCATGATCACGACGTGGTCCGCGGTGGACAGCTCCACGCACTTCTGGAAGTTCTTGGTGATCCCCAGGTTCTGCTCGTTGCGCAGGTACCGGACCCGCTCGTCGCCGAGCTCGGCGAACCAGCCCGGGACGTCCGGCTCCTTGCCGTCGTCGATGACGGTCAGCCGGAGATCCGGGTCGGTCTGTCCCAGGATGCTGCGCACGGCGGCCTGCATCAACGCCACGTCGCCGTAGTACGGCAGCATGAACTCGAAGGTGGCCATGTGGCTCAGACTCCGTCGCTCTTCACCGGGGCGGAGACCGGCAGGTCCAGGTCGAAGCGCTCCCCGTTCAGCCGGGCGCCCTCGTTGATCGCGACGGTGCGGGCCAGGTCGGTGAGCTTCTTCTCCAGCGAGCGGAACCGCAGGAAGGTGTTCAGGGTCAGGAAGCCCATGGCCAGGACCATGACGTACAGCACCAGGTCGGTGCCGCGGCCGACGCCGAGCTTGTGGGCCACCCAGGTGACATCACTCGGACGCAGGATCGCGTAGATGTTCGCGATCACGAAGACGGAGAACGCGATGCGCTTCCAGGCCCGGGTGTTCGCCGCGTCCCAGCGCCGGATGAACATGAACGCGAGGGTGACCGCACCCACGATCAGCACCAGCTGGATCCAGAAGTAGTTCATCGGCGGCCACGCTCCCGAAGCGAGATGTCGAAGATGATGTTGACGCCGTTGATCAGGGACTGACCCTTGGCGCGTGAGTAGTCGGTGTAGAGGATGTCCACCGGGAGTTCGGCCACCCGGAGCTCAGCGCCGGCCAGGAAACTGACGATCTCCGAGGCGTGGGCCATGCCGTTCATGGTGATGCGGATCCGGCTCGCGGCCTCGCGGTTGAGCACGCGCAGGCCGTTGTGCGAGTCGGTGAGCTTGAGCTTGCGCGCCGTCGGGCTGACCGTCGCGGCGGTCCTCAGCACCACACGCTTGATCCACGGCACCTGGCCGTTCTGCTCGATGAAGCGCGAACCGAGGACCACGTCGGCCTCGCCCGTGCGGAGGAGGGCGACCATCTTCTCGACGTCGGCCGTCTGGTGCTGACCGTCCGCGTCGAAGGTGGCGAAGTACTGGGCCCCGGGCTGGGCGAGCGCGTAGGCGAGGCCGGTCTGCAGCGCGGCGCCCTGACCGAGGTTGACCGGGTGCCGCACCAGGTGGGCGCCCGTCGTCATGATGTGCTTGGCGGAGTCGTCCGCGCTGCCGTCATCGACCACAACGATGTTCGGGAACGTCTTGCGCGCTCCCTCCACAACGTCGGCGATCACCTGACCTTCGTTGTAGGCCGGGATCACCAGCCAGACGTCGTCGTACTGGGACACGGGGGCTCCATGTTCGAGGTGTCTCCCGCGCTCGTGCGCGGCAATCTGTGTGTTGCTGGACGGTGCGGTCATTCGCCGACCGCCCCGGCACTTGCGGAGGGTACGGCCTGCTCCGATGTGCTCCGCGCGGTATCGGTCGCCGTCGAACCGGGGAAGCTGCGCCTGAGTGCAGCCAGCATACCGAGCACGGTGACCACCGACCCGGCCGTGTAGGCCACCACCACGCGGGTGGCCACGTCGCCGGGCAGGAAGGTGACGCCGGCGAGGAGCGCGGTCCCGACCGCCCAGCAGAGCAGCTGCAGGTTGTGACGCTTGAATACCATCAGCGCCTGACCGAGCACCATCGCGAACATGTACGCCACGGTGCCGGCGGACATCCAGAAGAAGTCGAGGCAGCCGAGCACCGGCTTGGCGCCGAAGAGCACCTGGATCAGCCAGGGGCCGAGTGCCACCGCCGGGATGCCGCCGAGCACTCCGAGCCCACCGACCACGAGGCCGATCCGGCGGAGCATACCGGTGAAAGCCGCCCGGTCGCCGACCGCGATCGCCGAGGACAGCCCGCTCAGCAGCGAGGCCTGGAGCGATCCGAAGACGAACAGCGGGACCCGGGCCAGCACCAGTGCGTTGAGCAGGGCGGCGATCAGGGCGGAGTTCGAGGGAGCGAGCAGCTTGGTGCTCACCACGGCGGCGTTCACCACGACCTGGGAGAGCAGGGTCGAGCAGATCAACAGGCCGAGCCCGGAGCAGAGCTCCGACCACGGCACCCGCGGGCCGGGCCGGACGGCCCGGAACAGCGGCGGCAGGGTCAGCAGGGTGGCCGCGACCGGCGCGACGGCCAGGATCAGGCTGAACGCCAGCGCCGAGTGCACGCCGCCGACCGCGGCGCCCGCGGCGAGCCCGATCCGCAGGCCGCCGTCGATGCCGAGCTGGGTGCCGTACGCACCGAACCGGCCGAGGCCTGCCAGGACGCCGCGGGTGAGGTAGCAGACCGCCATGCCGAGGAAGGCGCCGCCCAGTGCCAGCACCAGCGAGCGGTCCCCGTGGAACATGGCGTCGGCGATCGGCCGCGCCCCGATCCCGAGCACCAGCAGCACCGCGGCGAGGATCCCGCCCGTCAGCAGGGTGGCACGGCGCAGCACCGGAGCGGCACCGTGGCCGAGCGCGGCGCGGGCCGCGACGATCCGGGTCAGCTCCTGTTCGATCGGGAAGAAGACGCCGATGCCGACGGACATCACGATGGTCCACAGCAGGGACACGTTCGCCATGTCGTCGACGGAGAGGCTGTGGCCCGCCACGCCGAGGTGGATGTACGAAGCCGCGCCGAGCACGACGGTGCCGCCCGCCACCGCCAGGGTTCCCGGCGGCAGCGCGGCGGCCACCTTGGTCAGCGGATTCCTCACTGCGTTCTGTCGCTCTCGGGTGTCCGGGCCTTGACGGCCAGCTCGGTGAACACGGGGGTGCCGAGCGCCTCGGCGAGCTGCTCGCGCCAGTCCGGCTGCGGGCTGAGGCCCGCCGCGGCCCACCGGTCGTGGCCCAGCACGCTGAACGCGGGCCGGGCGGCGGGCGTGACGTACGCCGCGGAGGTGGTCGGACGGATCCGCTCCGGGGCGAGACCGCTCAGTCGGTAGGCCTCGCGCGCCAGTCCGCACCAGGTCGTCCGGCCGGCCGCCGTGCCGTGGTAGACCCCGGCCGGGGCGCGCCCGGCGAGCGCGGCGGTGCCGAGCTCGACGAGCTGCCGGGCCAGGGCCAGCGACCAGGTCGGCTGGCCCTGCTGGTCGTCGACGACGTCCAGCGTCTCCCGCTGGGCGGCGAGCCGCAGCATGGTGGCGACGAAGTTCTTGCCGTGCTCGCCGTACAGCCAGGCGGTGCGCACCACGTAGCCGTGCTGCGGGAGCAGCTCCGCCACGGCCTGCTCGCCGACCAGCTTGCCGCGGCCGTACGCGTTGACCGGGCCGGTCGGCGCGGTTTCGGCGTACGGCTCGGTGGCGTCCCCGGGCAGCACGTAGTCGGTCGACACCTGGAGCAGCCGGGCGCCGGTCTTGGCGCAGGCGGTGGCGAGGTGGCGCACACCCGTGCCGTTCACGGCGGTGGCGGCCTCCTCCTCGGTCTCGGCCGCGTCGACCGCGGTCCAGGCGGCGCAGTTCACCACGATGTCGTGGCCCTCCACGGCGGCCAGCACGGCCTCCGCGTCGGTGATGTCGAGGTCGCCGCGGCCGAGGGCGGTCACTTCGGCCGTCGAATCGCCGGCCAGGACCGTCAACAGGTCCTGGCCGAGCATGCCGGCGGCGCCGGTGACGAGCCAGCGGACCCGGCCCGAGGAGGTGTCGCTCACTTCTGCAGCGCCGCCTTCTGCTTCAGCGGCTCCCACCACGCGCGGTTCTCGCGGTACCAGGCGATGGTCGCGGCGAGGCCGTCCTCGAAGCGGACCTGCGGCTCGTAGCCCAGTTCCTCGCGGATCTTGCTGATGTCCAGGGAGTAGCGCAGGTCGTGGCCCTTGCGGTCCTCCACGTGCTCGACCATGTCCCAGCCGGCTCCGGCGGCCTCCAGCAGCAGGCCGGTCAGCTCCTTGTTGGTGACCTCGGTGCCGCCGCCGATGTTGTACACCTCGCCGGAGCGGCCACCGCGCATGACCAGCTCGATGCCACGGCAGTGGTCCGAGACGTGCAGCCAGTCACGGATGTTGCCGCCGTCGCCGTACAGCGGGACCTTCTTGCCGTCGATCAGGTTGGTGGTGAAGAGCGGGATGACCTTCTCGGGGAACTGGTAGTGACCGTAGTTGTTGGAGCAGCGGGTCACCACGACGTCCATGCCGTGGGTGCGGTGGTAGGCCAGCGCGAGCAGGTCGGAGCCGGCCTTGGAGGCCGAGTACGGGGAGTTCGGGGCCAGCGGCCAGGTCTCGGTCCACGAGCCCTCGCTGATCGAGCCGTACACCTCGTCGGTGGAGACGTGCACGAAGCGGCCCACGCCGTGCTTGCGGGCGGCGTCCAGCAGGACCTGGGTGCCCACGACGTTGGTCAGCACGAACGGGCCGGCGCCCGCGATCGACCGGTCCACGTGGGACTCGGCCGCGAAGTGCACGACGACGTCGTGCCCGGGCATCACCTGGTCGACGGCGTCGGCGTCGCAGATGTCACCCCGGACGAATGAGTAGCCGCTGTGACCCGCCACCGGAGCCAGGTTGGCCTCGACGCCCGAGTAGGTGAGCTTGTCGAAGACCGTGATCTGGTCAGTGGAGTCGGCGCCCAAGAGCTGGCGGACGAATTCAGAACCGATGAAGCCGGCACCGCCGGTCACGAGGATGCGCATAATGCGCCGTAGTCTACCGGCGCGTCGGAGACCCGCCGACCCAGGCCTCACCCGCCCCTCCGGACTCGAATAGGGTGCACTCCATGCGTGGAATCCTTCTGGCCGGCGGCACCGGCTCGCGGCTCTGGCCGCTGACCCGAGCGGTGTCGAAGCAGCTCCTCCCGGTCTTCGACAAGCCGATGATCTACTACCCCCTCTCGACCCTGGTGATGGCGGGGATCAGCGAGATCCTGATCATCACGACCCCCAACGACAGGGACCAGTTCGAGCGCCTGCTGGGCGACGGCTCCCAGTTCGGCCTCCGCCTGGAGTACGCCGTCCAGGAGCGCCCCGAGGGCATCGCCCAGGCGTTCCTGCTGGCTGCCGACTTCATCGGTGACGAGCCCGTGGCGCTGATCCTCGGCGACAACATCTTCCACGGCAGCGGTCTGGGCACCCGACTCTCGGAGCACACCGACACCAAGGGCGGGCGGGTGTTCGCGTACCCGGTGGCCGACCCGACGGCGTACGGCGTGGTCGAGTTCGACGAGGACGGCCAGGTCATCTCCATCGAGGAGAAGCCGACCGAGCCCAAGTCCCGGTACGCCGTCCCCGGCCTGTACTTCTACGACAACCGGGTGGTCGAGATCGCCCGCGGCCTGAAGCCGAGCGCCCGCGGCGAGCTGGAGATCACCGCCGTCAACGAGGCCTACCTCGCTTCCGGCGACCTTCACGTGACCATCCTCGACCGCGGCACCGCTTGGCTGGACACCGGCACCTTCGTCTCGATGGTGCAGGCGTCGGAGTTCGTCCGGGTCATCGAGGAGCGCCAGGGCTTCAAGATCGGTTGCATCGAGGAGGCGGTCTGGCGGGCCGGCCTGATCGACGACGCACAGCTGCGCGACCTCGCCGAGCCGCTGCTGAAGAGTGGCTACGGCCAGTACCTGCTCGCGCTGCTCGAGGAGGAGGCGGCCCGGTGAAGTTCCGTGAGCTCTCCATCGAGGGCGCCTTCGAGATCACCCCGCAGGTGCACGGCGACCCGCGCGGCCACTTCACCGAGTGGTACCGCTTCGACCTGCTCGCCGACGCGGTCGGGCACCCGCTGAACCTGGCGCAGGCCAACCTGTCGCTCTCCGCCAAGGACGTCGTGCGTGGCATCCACTTCGCCGACGTCCCGCCCGGCCAGGCCAAGTACGTGGCCTGCACCCGCGGCGCGGTGCTGGACGTCATCGTGGACCTGAGGGTCGGCTCGCCGACGTTCGGCCGCTGGGAGGGCGTGCGCCTGGACGACACCGAGCGCAAGGCCGTCTACATCCCCGAGGGGCTCGGCCACGGCTTCTGCGCGCTCACCGACGACGCCACGCTGACCTACCTCTGCTCGGCGACGTACAACCCGACCGGCGAGCACGGCGTGCACCCGCTGGACCCGGACCTGGGCATCGAGTGGCCCGCCGAGGCTCCGCAGCTGTCCGCCCGCGACGCGGCGGCGCCCTCCCTCAAGGAGGCCATCGCGTCCGGTCTGCTCCCGACGTACGAGGCGTGCAAGGCCTACACGGACTCGCTCAACGAGCGGTAGCGGCCACGCAGGACCGACCGGAGGGGGCGCGTGCACCGGCACGCGCCCCCTCCTTCGCACGCGTCGGGGCGCGCCGGTCCGGTCCCGCTCAGCGGTTCCGGAACACCCACAGCTTGAGCAGCACGAACCGGGCCAGCGTGGCCAGACCGTTCGCCACGACGAGCCCGGCCACCTCGACCATCCGGGACGCGTGCGGCGCCGCCAGGTCGAGCAGTGCCAGTGCACCGCTGCTGAGGCCGAGCCCGATCAGGAACGCCACCGCCCCCTGAAGCTGGTCGCGGACCATGCCCTCGGAACCGACGACCCCGAAGGTGAAACGACGGTTGGCCGCCGTGTTGGCCACCGCGCTGACCGCCAGCGCGATCAGGTTCGCCGCCTGCGGGTCGGTGAACCACCGTGCGGCGACGAACAGTCCCAGGTAGAAGAGGGTGCTCAGGACGCCGATGACCAGGAAGGACGGCAGTTGTCGCCGGGTCTTCGGGGCGGATCCGGCGGACTCCTCGGTCGAGGTCACCGGCCCGGGTCCCGCTCGTCGTCCTCCGCCGAGTCGTACCCGACGAAGTAGGCCGGGCGGGCCTGCACCGCCGAGTAGATCCGGCCCACGTACTCCCCCAGCAGCCCGACGCAGATCAGCTGCACGCCGCCGAGGAACAGCATCCCGATGAACAGCGAGGACCAGCCGGGCACCGTCGAGCCGAGCGCGTACGAGACGGTGGCGTGGATCGCGAGCCCGATGCAGACCACGAAGCTCACCAGGCCCAGGTAGGTGGCCAGCCGGAGCGGGGCGGCGGAGAAGTTGGTGATGCTGTCCAACGCGAGCCGGACCATCTTGGCCAGCGGGTAGTGGGTGGCGCCCGCCACCCGTTCCTCGCGGACGTAGACCACCTCGCCGCTGGGGAAGCCCAGCCACGGCACCAGGAGCCGGTAGACCGGCTGGTGCTCGGGCAGCGCCTTGAGCGCGTCCACCGCGGCCCGGCTGAGCAGGCGGTAGTCGCCGGCCTGGTTGGGCATCCGCTTGCCGACGAGCTTGCGCATCAGCCAGTAGTACGCGCCGGCCGTGCGCCGCTTGAAGGAGCTGTCGCTGCCGCGGTCCCCGCGGACGCCGTAGACGATGTCGAGCTGCTCCTCCCGGGCGAGCGCGAGCATCTCCGGGATCTTCTCCGGCGGGTCCTGGAGGTCCGCGTCGATGCTCACCACGTAGTCGCCGAAGGCCCGGTCCAGGCCCGCCTTGAGCGCGGCCTGGTGGCCGGAGTTGCGGGAGAAGCGGATGATCCGGAACTCGGGCCAGTCCTGCCGGATCTTCTGCATCAGCACCGGAGTGGCGTCGGTGCTGCCGTCGTCGACGCCGACCACCTCGTAGTCGACTCCGAGTCCGTCGAGGATCGGCCGCAGCCGCTCGACGGTCAGCGGAAGCGCCTCCTGCTCGTTGTAGATCGGCATGACGACCGACAACTGAGGCGCTGTCGACATGAGTTGGTCCCGCTTTCCACTGGTGGGGCTGGATTTCGGCGACAATAGCAGCTGGTCGTGAGCCCCCGATGAAACCGGATGAGCACGGGGTGAGAGCCGTCCGACGGGCCGACGGGGACGGAAACCGACGGGGCACCGCCCGGTTCGAACGATGCCCCGCCCATGGTGTCACCCGGCGTCGCCGGGTCGCGGATCAGTCCCCGGGGAAGCTCTGGTTCCACGGCGCGACCCAGTTGTTGCCCGGCTTCTCGACCACGGTGATCCGCGGCTGGAAGCCGGCGAGCTCCTTGCGCAGCCGGTCGCCGGTGGCCCGGTCGGCGACCACCACGGTCATCGGCCGGCCCAGCTTCTGCGCGGCCGTCTTCACGTGGGCCAGCGCCGCGTCGTGCTCCGCGTCCTTCCGCGGCTCGGCACCGATGTTCACCCAGTGCGTCTCGTAGAGCGCCCGCATGTCACCGCCGCGCCCGCGCAGCAGGGCCGCCACCCACGTCGACTTCAGGTTCTTGTAGTCGTCGTTGGAGTACAGCACCATCATCGGCTCGTCGATGCCGTCGAGGTCCCCCATGACGGTGGCACCGCCGCGCGGACCGATGTCGCTCCAGGAATCGCCTCGGCTCCAGGCCATCAGGGAGTTTTGGTGCCAGGCCGTGGGCGCCGCCTTGAAGGACTCCATCCCCCACTGCACCCCGGCGAACAGGCTGAGCGCGGTCGCCACCGAGAGCACCGAGAGCACGCCGTCAGCGATCCGGCGGCGCAGCACCGGGACCCGGACGGGCGGGGTGGCCCGCAGGAGCGGTCCGATCGCACCGATCGAGATCAGCGCGATCACCACGCCGGTGCCGGCCAGCTTCTCGAAGTAGTACGAGACGTGCCCGATGGTGTGCATCTGCCAGCCGGCGAAACCGCAGATCACCACGCCGGTGCCGATCACCACGGCCAGGTGCGCCTGCCCGGTGCCGGTGCGCCGGTTGGCCGGCACGGCCGCGGCCAGCAGGGCCAGCAGCAGGCCGCCGACCAGGATCGTCCGGTCGGCCCCGACACTGGGGCCGCCCAGGTTGGACGTGCCGGCGACGTCCAGGTCGGAGAGCACCGAGACCACGCTCGGCAGGGCGGCCAGGCCCAGTGTGACGGCCCCAACAAGGACGTACAGCAGCCAGCGCGAGCGGCGCAGACGCCGCCGGTGCACCACTAGTGCGGCGACCAGGCCGATCCCGGCGACGGCACCGAACAGGTTGTAGACGTAGGTGACGGTGATCAGGCCGGCCCCGGCGAGCACCAGGAAGTCCGGCGTCCGCAGCGCGGGGCGGATCAGGAAGGCGGCCAGCAGGGCCACCATCAGCAGACCGATGACCGTCGAGTCGAAGCCGTGCGTGACCAGGTCGGTGTAGTTGCTGGAGAACACCAGCGCCGCGACCGTCCCGCACACCGCCGCGGTGCGCCAGCCGCGCAGTCGCGGGCCGCCGATCCAGCGGGCCGCCCAGACCAGCGCCACGCCGAGCAGCGCGTAGGCGGCCAGGACGTAGAGCAGGTAGCGGTTCATGGTGTCCAGCGGCGACCCCAGGTCCGCCGAGGAACGGAACAGCGAGTCGATCCAGGCCAGCAGGAAGTGCGAACCCTGCGGGTACACCCCCTCGCCCGACATCATGTACGCCTTGGCGGCCTCCTGGTGCAGGAAGTCGTAGCCACCGACGTGCTCTATGCCGACGAAGTAGGAGAAGTGGTTGAGCCGGTCCTCGGAGGTGGTGAGGAACTCCAGCCGCTCTCCGGGCCCCTTGCCCGCCAACGGCTTGTGCAGGTAGTGCCACATCACGTAGCCGGTGCCGACGACCATCAGGTCCGAGGGCCGGAAGCGCATCGGCAGCCTCGGCGCGCGACGGCTCAGCCAGCCGGTCAGGGCCACCACGGTGAACAGCACACCGGAGGTCGGGACGGGGTCGATCCCCCACGGCCAGAGCGAGAACAGCAGGCCGGACACCAGCACGCCGCCGGCGATGACCAGTGCGGCCGCCACCAGCCGGTCGAACAGCCCTCCGCCGACCCGGAGGATCGCGGCGACCGCCAGCACCAGGAGCGGCAGGACCAGGAAGCCGAGGCCCACGGAGATCAGCGCGGTGGGGACCAGCCAGGACCCGAGCAGCGCACCGGCCAGGAGCGGCAGGCTGCGGGCCGGCCTGTGGGCTGCGGGGGGAGATCCGGGACCGCTGCCCGGCGCTGGGTCCTCGGACGAGGAAGGCGTGACCGCCATGGTGCGGAGAGTGTCCATCGAGAGGCCGAAATCCCATCCCCTGTTTCGGGCGCGGTCCGGCGCCCGGCTTCGCTCCGGCTTACGCCGCGAGCATAGATGAAGAGCTAGTGACACAACGAAGGAGGGCTTGACGAAGATCCGGGGATCTCCATCAAGCCCTCCTCGGCCAGAGGCCAGACGTCAATTACTTGACGATCTTGGTGACCTGGCCGGCGCCGACGGTGCGGCCACCCTCACGGATGGCGAACTTCAGGCCCTCCTCCATGGCGACGGGCTGGATCAGCGCGACGGTCATGGCGGTGTTGTCGCCCGGCATGACCATCTCGGTGCCCTCGGGGAGGGTCACGACGCCGGTCACGTCCGTGGTACGGAAGTAGAACTGCGGGCGGTAGTTGTTGAAGAACGGGGTGTGGCGGCCACCCTCGTCCTTCGACAGGATGTAGGCCTGGGCCTCGAAGTCGGTGTGCGGGGTGACCGAACCCGGCTTGATGATGACCTGGCCGCGCTCGACGTCCTCGCGCTTGATGCCACGGAGCAGCAGACCGACGTTCTCACCGGCCTGGCCCTCGTCGAGCAGCTTGCGGAACATCTCGATGCCGGTGACCGTGGTGGTGGTCTTCTCGGTCTTGATGCCGATGATATCGACGGTCTCGTTGACCTTGAGGATGCCGCGCTCGATACGACCGGTGACGACGGTGCCACGACCGGTGATCGTGAAGACGTCCTCGATCGGCATCAGGAACGGCTGGTCCACGGCGCGGGCCGGGGTGGGGATGTTCTCGTCGACCGCGTGCATGAGGCCGAGGAGCTTCTCGCCCCACTCCTTGTCGCCCTCGAGGGCCTTCAGGGCGGAGACACGGACGACCGGCAGGTCGTCGCCCGGGAACTCGTACTCGGAGAGCAGCTCACGGACCTCGAGCTCGACGAGCTCCAGGATCTCCTCGTCGTCCACCATGTCGGCCTTGTTCAGGGCGACGACGATGTAGGGGACGCCGACCTGGCGGGCCAGGAGGACGTGCTCCTTGGTCTGCGGCATCGGGCCGTCGGTGGCGGCGACCACCAGGATGGCGCCGTCCATCTGAGCGGCACCGGTGATCATGTTCTTGATGTAGTCAGCGTGACCCGGGCAGTCGACGTGGGCGTAGTGACGCGCCTCGGTCTGGTACTCGACGTGCGCGATCGAGATGGTGATACCGCGCTGACGCTCCTCCGGGGCCTTGTCGATCTGGTCGAACGGCGTGAAGGGGTTGATCTCCGGGTACGCGTCGTGCAGCACCTTGGTGATGGCCGCGGTCAGCGTGGTCTTGCCGTGGTCGATGTGACCGATGGTGCCGATGTTGACGTGGGGCTTCGTCCGCTCGAACTTCGCCTTGGCCACTGAGTCCTCCTGAGGACAGTTCCTGTACGCCGTGCTGACGTCAGTTGGTCTTTGATCGGGCCCGGTCCGGGTGCCGTGAGCACCTCGCACCGGCCCGTGGGTGGGGGCCGGAGGCCCCGGGAGAATCCGGACGGATCCTCCCGGGTCGCCTCCTAATAGCCTAAGGGGTGTGAATCATCCCGAATGTCGGACTGATTCCGGGGCCGGCAGAGCCGGACCTCACTCGCCCTTGGACTTGGCGATGATCTCCTCAGCCACGGCCTTGGGGACCTCGGCGTACGAGTCGAACTGCATCGAGTAGCTCGCGCGACCAGAGGTCTTGCTGCGCAGGTCACCGACGTAGCCGAACATCTCGGAGAGGGGCACCAGCGCCGTGACGACGCGGGCACCGTGACGCTCGTCCATGGACCGGATCTGGCCACGGCGAGAGTTGATGTCGCCGATCACGTCGCCCATGTAGTCCTCGGGCGTGGTGACCTCGACGGCCATCATCGGCTCGAGGAGGACCGGCTTGGCCTTCCTCGCGCCTTCCTTGAAGGCCATCGAACCGGCGATCTTGAACGCGAGCTCGGAGGAGTCGACGTCGTGCGACTGGCCGTCGAGCAGCTTCACGCGGACACCCTGCAGCGGGTAGCCGGCGAGAACACCGAACTCCATGGCCTCCTGGCAACCGGCGTCGACCGACGGGATGTACTCCCGCGGCACGCGGCCACCGGTGACCAGGTTGACGAACTCGTAGCCCTCGGCCTGCTCGAGCGGCTCGATCGCGATCTGCACCTTGGCGAACTGACCGGAACCACCGGTCTGCTTCTTGTGGGTGTAGTCGATGCGCTCGACGGCCTGACGGATCGTCTCGCGGTACGCGACCTGCGGCTTGCCGACGTTGGCCTCGACCTTGAACTCACGGCGCATACGGTCGACGAGCACCTCGAGGTGCAGCTCGCCCATACCCGCGATGATGGTCTGGCCGGTCTCCTCGTCCGTGTTGACCTGGAAGGACGGGTCCTCCTCGGCGAGACGCTGGATGGCGACACCCAGCTTCTCCTGGTCACCCTTGGACTTGGGCTCGATGGCGACGCGGATGACCGGGGCCGGGAAGTCCATGGACTCCAGGATGACCGGGTTCTTCTCGTCGGCCAGCGTCTCACCGGTGGTGGTCTGCTTCAGGCCCATGACGGCGACGATGTCGCCGGCGCCCACCGACTCGATCTCCTCACGCTTGTTCGCGTGCATGCGGTAGATCTTGCCGATGCGCTCCTTCTTGCCCTTGACGGCGTTCAGCACCGAGGTGCCGGACTCCAGGCGGCCGGAGTAGATCCGGACGAAGGTGAGCTTGCCCAGGTGCGGGTCGGACATGATCTTGAACGCCAGCGCGGCCAGCGGCTCGTCGTCCGAAGCCTTGCGGGAGATCGTGGTCTCCGGGTCGTTCGGCTTGGTGCCCTCGATGGACTCGATGTCCAGCGGCGACGGCAGGTACTTGACGACCGCGTCGAGCAGGGGCTGAACGCCCTTGTTCTTGAAGGCGGTACCGCAGAAGATCGGGGTGAAGTCCGAGTTCAGGGTGCCCTTGCGGATCGCGTCCTGCAGCAGCTCGACCGGGATCTCGGCCTCTTCGAGGGCGAGCTCCATGATCTCGTCGCTGACGTTCGACACGGTGTCGATCAGCTGGGTGCGGTACTCCTCGGCCTGCTCCTGCAGCTCGGCCGGGATGTCGACGACGTCGTACATCTCGCCCTTGGCGGCCTCGGCGGACCAGACCAGCGCCTTCATGCGGACCAGGTCGACGACGCCCTGGAAGTCCGCCTCGGCACCGATCGGCAGCTGCATCACCAGCGGGGTGGCGCCGAGGCGCTCCACGATGGTGTCGACGCAGAAGAAGAAGTTCGCGCCCGTGCGGTCCAGCTTGTTGATGAAGCAGATGCGCGGGACGCCGTAGCGGTCAGCCTGCCGCCACACGGTCTCGGACTGGGGCTCGACACCGGCGACACCGTCGAACACCGTCACGGCACCGTCGAGGACGCGCAGCGAACGCTCCACCTCGACGGTGAAGTCGACGTGACCCGGGGTGTCGATGATGTTGATGGTGTTGTCGACGCCGTCGACCGTCCAGTGACAGGTCGTCGCGGCCGACGTGATCGTGATGCCGCGCTCCTGCTCCTGCTCCATCCAGTCCATGGTGGCAGCGCCATCGTGGACCTCACCGATCTTGTACGAGACACCGGTGTAGAACAGGATCCGCTCGGTGGTGGTGGTCTTGCCCGCGTCGATGTGCGCCATGATCCCGATGTTGCGGACCCTGGCGAGGTCAAGGGAGGTTGCAGCCATGGTGGCTCGTTCTCTCTCTGTCTAGTGACGGGGTACGGACTACCAGCGGTAGTGCGCGAAGGCCTTGTTGGACTCGGCCATCTTGTGGGTGTCCTCGCGACGCTTCACGGAAGCGCCCAGGCCGTTGCTGGCGTCGAGGATCTCGTTCATCAGGCGCTCGGTCATGGTCTTCTCGCGACGGGCGCGCGAGTAACCGACCATCCAGCGCAGCGCCAGGGTGCTGGCGCGGCCCGGACGGACCTCGACCGGAACCTGGTAGGTCGCGCCACCGACACGGCGGGACTTGACCTCGAGGGCCGGCTTGACGTTCTCCAGCGCGCGCTTCAGCGTGACGACCGGGTCCGAGCCGGTCTTCTCGCGGACGCCCTCGAGGGCGCCGTACACGATCCGCTCGGCGGTGGAGCGCTTGCCGTGCAGCAGGATCTTGTTGACCAGCTGGGTGACGACCGGGGAGCCGTAGACCGGGTCGATGATGACCGGGCGCTTCGGGGCGGGGCCCTTACGAGGCATTCTTACTTCTCCTTCTTGGCGCCGTAGCGGCTGCGGGCCTGCTTGCGGTTCTTGACACCCTGGGTGTCGAGCGAACCGCGGATGATCTTGTAGCGGACACCAGGAAGGTCCTTCACACGACCACCGCGCACCAGCACGATGGAGTGCTCCTGCAGGTTGTGGCCCTCGCCCGGGATGTAAGCGGTGACCTCGATCCCGCTGGTGAGGCGCACACGGGCGACCTTGCGGAGAGCCGAGTTCGGCTTCTTCGGGGTGGTCGTGTACACACGCGTGCAGACCCCACGGCGCTGCGGGGAGCCCTTCAGCGCGGGAGTCTTGTTCTTCTCGACCTTGTCCTGCCGGCCCTTTCGGACCAGCTGCTGGATCGTAGGCACCGTTTCTCCGTTTTCTGTGTGCCAAGGCTTGGTGGAACTAACCTGCGGTGTCTCCCTCGCACACGACCCCGTGGTCGACCCACGCGGTCGGGTGTGTTGGGCTTTTCCGTCACGGAATCCCATGGCTGATGTACAGCGACGGCGCTCTACGCGCGGTGCGCTGGAGGGCGCTCCGGCTCGGCGCGGCGACCGGTGTGCATGCACGCACAAGGACCCGGGGACACCCCAGGCACAAGGTCAGAGCGTACCTAGCGCATGGGGCGCGGTCAAAACAAATGCAACGCCGCAGGTCGCGGAGCTCGCACCGGGAGCGTGCCGGGAGCCGGCCCGGGCCGGGGATCCCTATCACATCCGGGCGCTCCCCGCACCGCGACCCTACGCCTCCGAGTGGGTCCCGGCGAGTCGGGGAGAACCCTCCGCGGCACCCTTCCCGACCGCCCCGGACGACTGCGGCAGCGGACGCTCCCGCCGGTCCGACACCGCTACGAGCAGCGAGAGGCCGAACGCGGCCACGGTGTACACCGCCAGCCACAGCGCCCAGCCGCCGGGCGGGGCCCACAGGGCCGGGCTGATCAGCAGCGGGCCGCCGGAACCGACCGTGTTGCGGCGCAGGGCCCAGAGGAAGGCGGCCGCGTTGACCAGGGCGAGCGAGAAGCCGGAGATCACCAGCAGCCGGCGCCAGGCGAACCCACCCCAGGGCAGCCGCTCGTGGCAGATCGCGGCGCACATGATCGGCAGCCCGACCGCGAACGGCATGAGGTACCGGCCCTGCCAGATCATGCCCAGCTTGGGCGCCTGCGTGGCCTGGGCCACTATCGGTATCACGACCATTCCGACCACCGCGCCGGCGACGGCCAGGGCGTCCCTGAACCGCGCGTAGCACAGCGCCACCATCGCCAGGGCGATCGCCACCCCGCACCAGACCAGCAGGGTCGCGGCCGGCGCCAGGGCGTCCAACCAACCGAAGTAGCCGATCATTTGCTTCATGTACATCATGCCGTTGTCGAAGGTGGCGCGGGCGGCGTACATCGGGGTGAGGTCGCTCGGGGTGTCGATCACCGAGTGGTCCGGATGGCTCGACGACCAGGCCAGGGCCGAACCGGTCGCCGCCAGCGCCAGGACGCCCCAGAGCCAGGTCATCCGGCGGCGGAGCACTTCGCGCAACGCCCCCTTCCTGCTCAGCAGCAGTGCGAAGAACACGGCACCGGCGAACCAGATCAGACCCAGCGGGCGGATGTTGATCAACACCAGTGCGCCGATGCCGAGTCGGGCCAGCCGGCGGTTCAGCAGGTACGGGTCGGGGTTCATCAACAGCGGCAGCCCGGCGCTCCAGACCAGGATGCCCGCCGCGATCTCCGGACCGCTCGGGTTGACCACGCCGAACATGAACAGCGCCATCGGGGTGGCCGCGGTGATCGTCCCGAGCAGGGTGAAGGACCGCCGCCGCCACTCCGCCGCCGAGACCACCGCGCTCGCCACCAGGGCCGAGCAGATCAGCGCCGACATCAGGCGCATCAGGTAGAAGGCGTTCTCGCCGTGGACGACCAGGCTGGGCCAGCCGACCGCGAAGTAGTAGGCCGGGTGGTAGCGGCCCGCCGCCGTGGTGACGAGGGTCGTCCCGGGCTTCTCGTGGAGCGCCGGGGCGCAGTCGGCCGCCTTCTCCGGGTGGAAGACGTAGCACTCGTTGACGGTCTTCAGGTCCTGGTAGATGGGCGGGAGCTCGACACCGGTCTCGGCGAACTCCGCCTTGATGTACCCGACCACGTGCGGGACCATGACCTCCTTGCCGTCGACCTGGCCCCGGGCGACGGCCGCGGCCCGGATCAGGTGCGCGTACTCGTCCGGTGAGGCGCCGGTCGGGCTGGCGAGCGACCAGGACGCGCTCAGCGCGAACAGGAGGGCGAACGCGGCCAGCCACAGCCGCCTCGGCGAGGAGGCCAGCCGGTCGGCGAGGCTCTTGACGGCCTTGGTCATCATCTGGAGTGGGCCTCCGGGTCGGCTCGGGCTCATCGGGCGGGAACCGATCGCCTGATCATGCTCTGCCACGACTCGTCGCCCTTTTCGGAGCACTGCCCCGCGGATGCGGACTTCGGGCAGCTGTCGTCGAACTTCTGCCGGTGTGCGACACCCGCGGCAGGATGCGGCAGGCGTTCTCCTCCGTCAGCAGGTACCGGTCGGACATCGACGACGGGACCGTGCCGAGCAGGAACAGAAGAGCGAACAGCGTACCCAGGGCGGCGGCCCACGGACCGGGCAGACCCGCCACCGCGGTCCCCCCGGTTTCCGCGGACCGGCGTCGGGCCGTCGGACGGAGCGAGCCCGGATGGGCGACCAGCGCGCACAACAGGCGCCCGAAGTAAGGAGGTTGACTGTCGGTCCGGCGGTAGAGCCGGACCGTCCGGGTCCCGTGGGCGATGGACATCCGCATCGGCCATGCGCTCGCGCGCACGCGTCGCACCGTGACGGCGACGGAACTCCGGCGCCCTGTTGGCCATGACTGTCACTGATCCGGTCCTCAGCTCGTGGTCGTTCGGCCCGTACGGTCCCCCGTGTTCCGGCCGTGACGGTGCCCACTGCTGTCAGATGTGCGGCGGCGGCTCCAGGGAATCATAGGTCCCTCACGATCCGAACATGCCGTCGACACAATGGCCGGAGGGGTCCGGCGGCACCGTTCCCGACCCGCGCCGAGGTCGCGTCGGACCGCCCGCTACGCGACGGCCAGCAGGAACAGCAGGGCCCAGAAGGCGGTCCCCAGGTAACCGAGCACCAGGCCGAGGACGGCCGCCCAGTCGCCGTCCATGTTGCGCTCGCGGATCTGGGAACGGGCGATGTGGCCGGTGATCACCGCGGGCAGCGCCGGCAGCGCCAGGAAGCCGGTCAGGCCGCACACCAGGGAGACCACCGCCAGCACGTTGGTGGGCCTGGCCTGCGGCACCGGCGGCGGCACCAGGAAGGTCGCCGGGACCGGCTGGGCGGACTGGAGCGGCGCCGCCATCGGCCCGGTCGGCAGGTCGGCCACCAGCGCGACCAGTTCGCCGTAGGTCAGTGCCCGGGCCGCCGCCTCGTGGCGCTGCTCGTACTCCTGGGCGGACAGCCGGCCCTCGGCGAACCCGGCCTTCAGCACGTCCACCGTCCGGTCGCGGTCCGCGTGGCTCGCCCGCATCGCCGCCTGCGGTGACGGCGCGGGCTGCCAGCCGGCGCCCCCCGGCCGGTGGCCGTGCCGATGGGCGGGACCGGACTCGCCCCACGGTTGAACGGACATCCGCCACCTCCCGGCCGCGCGGCTCCCCGCGCGCTCACTGGTCCTCATAGTGCAGGACGAACGAGGGAACTGAGTAGTTGCGGGATCGGACCGGCGACCGCCGGAACCCGGCCACCGGGGCGGCACGCCCCACCCGGTCGACGGGCACGCTCAGGGGACGCTCAAAACGCGCGACAGCCCGTTGCCGCGGTGACAGGCTGGGCCCCGGAGCGACCGTTCGCCCACCCGTTCGTCCACCCACGACCACAGACAGAAGGCCGCCATGCAGGCGTCAGCACCGTCGCCCTCCGAACCCGGCCCGGCCGGCCACGGCGGACCGGGCACCCCGTCCGCCGTCAGCATCCGGGGGCTGTGGAAGCACTTCGGCAGCCAGGCCGCCGTGGCCGGGCTCAGCCTGGAACTGCCCGCCGGGGCGTTCATCGGCCTCGTCGGGCCGAACGGCGCGGGCAAGACCACCACGCTGTCCATGGTCACCGGCCTGCTCCGGCCCGACCAGGGCGCCGTACTGGTGCACGGCACCGACGTGTGGGCCGACCCGGTCACGGTCAAGGCCCGGATCGGCATCCTCCCCGAGGGCCTGCGGATGTTCGAGCGGCTCAGCGGGCGCGAACTGCTCCAGTACACCGGCCGCCTGCGCGGCCTGCCCGCCGCCGAGGTGGACCGCCGCGCCGAGGAGCTGCTGGCCGTCCTGGACCTCGCCCGGGACGCCGACAAGCTGGTCGCCGACTACTCCACCGGCATGCGCAAGAAGATCGGCCTGGCCGCCGCGCTGCTGCACAACCCCGACGTGCTGTTCCTGGACGAACCCTTCGAGGGCGTCGACCCGGTCTCCGCCCAGACCATCCGCGGCGTGCTCAAGCGGTACGCCGCGGCCGGCTCCACGGTGGTCTTCTCCAGCCACGTGATGGAACTGGTCGAGCAGCTCTGCGACTGGGTGGCCGTGGTCAACGCGGGCCGGGTCATCGCCCAGGGCCCGCTGGACTCCGTCCGCGACGGGCGCAGCCTCCACGAGGCCTTCCTGGAGCTGATCGGCGTCCGCGAGGACGACGGCCAGGCGCTCGGCTGGCTCGGCGGCGGGAACTCCGGGAGCGCCCGGTGACCGGGCGGCGCGAGGTCACCACCAGGAGGTGCGGACGGGCGGATGCCCCTGCCGGGCGGAGCGAGGTGGGCGCATGAGCACGGCGGCGGTGCCCGACGGGCGGACGGTGGTGCGCGGCCTGGTCGCGCTCAAGCTGCGGCTGCTGCGCAACGGGCTGCGCCGCAGCCCCGGCCGGACCGTCGTGTACGTGGTCGGCGGCGTCCTCGGCCTGCTCCTCGCCGGTGGCGTGGCCCTCGGCATGGCGGTGCTGAACGGGCGCTACGCCGGGTCCGGGGACACCGGGGTGATGCTGCTCGGCGTGCTCACCCTGGGCTGGGCGGCGCTGCCGCTGTTCCTGTTCTCCAGCGACGAGAGCGCCGACCCGACCAGGCTCACCATGCTGCCGCTGCGGCCCGGCCCGCTGCTGCGCGGTTCGCTGCTGGCCTCGCTGATCGGGCCCGGTCCGCTGATCAGCCTGGTGCTGGTGACCGGCGCGGTGCTGTCCGGCGCGGTGGGCGGCGCCTCGGCCGCGGCCGCGGTGGTCGGGGTGCCGCTCGCACTGCTCTGCCTGGTCACGCTGTCCCGGGCGGTCGCGGCCGGGAACGCCCGGATGCTCTCCAGCCGCCGCGGCAAGGACTTCGCGATCTTCGGCGGACTGGCCTTCGCCCTGCTCGTCCAAGCCGCCAACGTCGGCTCGCAGAGCATCTTCGGCCGCCGGCACGACCAGGACATCGACCTCAGCCCGCTGAGGCCGATCGCCGCGGTGCTGCGCTGGATCCCGCCGATCAGCGCGGCGGACGCCCCGCGCACCGTCGGCGAGGGCCACTACGCGCTCGGACTGCTCCAGCTGGCCGCGGCCGGCGCGCTGCTCGTCCTGCTGCTGCGCTGGTGGCGCGGCAGCCTCCAGGCGCTGATGGTCACCGCCGACGCCTCCACCGTGGAGGTGGCGCGCGGGGTGCAGAGCACGGGCGGCTGGCGCTTCCTGCCCGGGGGCCGCACCGGCGCGGTGATGCAACGCCACCTGCGGTACGCCTGGCGCGAGCCGCGGGCCAAGGCCGCGCTGTTCACCAGCATCGGGATGACGCTGGTGATCTGCGTGCTGTCGGTGGTCCAGGGCTGGTCGAGCGTCTACCTGCTGGCGATGACCGGGACCTTCCTCGGGCTGCAGATGCTCAACCTGTTCGGCATGGACGGCTCGGCGTTCTGGATGGTCGCCGCCACCCTGCGCACCCCGGCCGACGCCCGGGACGAGCTGCGCGGCCGGGCGTACGCGGTGCTGTCGTACGCCGTCCCGGTCACGGTGGTGCTCGGGCTGGTGCTGGCCGCCGTCACCGGCGACTGGGCCGCCCTGCCGTCCGCGGTCGGCCTGGCGGTGGCGGTGCTCGGCTGCGGCATCGCGCTCGGCTCGGTGTTCAGCGTGCTCGCGCCGTACACCATGCCGGCCGACAGCAACCCGATGCGCAACGCCGCCCCGGGGCAGGGCGGGCTGATCCTGCTCAACCAGTTCGGCTCGATGGTCGGCGTCGCGGTGCTCGCCCTCCCGGTCGGCGGCTACCTGTTCTGGGCGCTCGGCTCGGACGGGCCGACCTGGCCCCTGCTGCTGCTCGGCCCGCTGTACGGCGGCCTGATCGCCACCCTGGGCATCCGGCTGGCGGCCTCCCGGCTGCTGGACCGGATCCCGGAGATCATGGCCAAGGCCATCGAGCGGTAGGACCGGACAGGCCCTGGACCCGTCTCCCCGGCCCCCTCCGGCATCATGGGCCGGAGGGGGCCGAACCGTCGAGGAGAGCAGGGACACACCGTGGGCAAGCGCGCACAGCGGCAGGGCGACGGGAACGCCGGGCCGCTGCTGGAGCAGGCGGTGCGGTCGGTGCTCACCGTCCCCGAGGAGGGGCTGGACCTCGCACTGGACACCGGAGCCTCGCTGCTGGCCGCCTCGGCCGGGCAGTGGCCGGCGGTCAGCCGGGCGCTGCTGGGGTACGCGGACACCGCGGTGGGCCGCTGCTGGTCGGCCGGGTGGCGCCCGGCGGACCTGGTGCGGGTGGTGCGGCGCGGGCTGAAGCCCGTCCACCTGGCGCTCGCGGTGGACCTGATCGCCGCCGAGGGCCGCCGCCACCCCGCCGCCGCCCTGGACCGGCGCTGGCAGGAGCAGCTGCGCGAGCTGGAGACCGAGGTCTGGTGGTCGGCCGACGAGCAGTACCTCGGGGCCTTCGCCCACCGGCACCGGCTGGACCGCTTCGCGCTCGCCACCGCCGTCCTGGAGCTGCTGCGCAGCTGGGGCCGGCTGCCCCCGATCGCCCCGGTCGGCCCCGCGCCGGGGCAGGCGGGCCGGTCCGTACCGGCCGGGCACCCTGCCGGGCCGCGGCATCCCGGGGCATCGGCCGGCGAGCCGCGGATGCTGGCCAGGATCCGGGCGCTGCTGGCCAAGGCCGAGTCCACCGAGTACCCGGAGGAGGCCGAGGCGCTGACCGCCAAGGCCCAGCAGCTGATGGCCCAGCACAGCATCGACGAGGCGCTGGTGGCCGCCGCCACGGCCGCCCGGGACACCCCGGCGGCGCTGCGGATCGGCGTGGACAACCCGTACGAGGGCCCCAAGACGATGCTGCTGGACGCGGTCGCGGCGGCGAACCGGTGCCGGGTGGTGTGGGCGAAGGAGTTCGGCTTCTGCACCGTGATCGGCTTCGACGGCGACCTGGACGGCGTGGAGCTGCTCTACACCTCACTGCTGGTGCAGGCCACCCACGCGCTCAACAAGGCCGGCTCCGGCAAGGACTCGCGCAGCAAGGCGTTCCGGCAGTCCTTCCTGGTCGCGTACGCGGCGCGGATCCGCGAGCGGCTGACCACCGCCACCGAGCGGACCACCAGCGCCGCCGCGGCCGGCCGCCACCTGCGCGAGGACGGCACCGAGGAGCAGCTGCTGCCGGACGCGCGGCTGCTTCCCGCGCTGGCCGCCCGCTCGGCGGCGGTGGACGAGGAGGTCGGCCGGCTGTTCCCCAAGCTGGTCTCGCAGCGGGTCCGGGTCAGCGACGGCGAGGGCTGGGCCGCCGGGCGGGCCGCGGCCGACCGCGCCGCGCTGCACGGGCGGGGCGAGATCCACGACTGACGGCCCGCCTGATAGAAACGACCCGCCACGAACGAAGGGGGATTCGACGTGACGGAGTCCGCGGCGGAGTCGGGATACCCGGACCGGGTGCGCGGTGCGCTGCTCGGCGGCGCGATCGGCGATGCGCTGGGCTGGCCGGTGGAGTTCCAGCAACTGCACCAGATCCAGGACAGGTTCGGACCGCAGGGCGTGACCTCGCTGCCGGCCGGGAACGGCGGACCGGTGGAGGTCACCGACGACACCCAGATGACGCTGTTCACCGCCGAGGGCCTGATCCGCGGCTTCGTCCGCGGCTGGAGTGGCGGCGGCGGCTCGGTACCGGAGGCCGTGCACGGCGCCTACCGACGCTGGCTGCGCACCCAGTACCAGCACTCGCCGGACACCGAGCCCCAGCCCCGCCCGTACGACGGCTGGCTGCTGGGCCGGCCGTTCCTGTACGCGCGGCGGGCGCCGGGCAACGCCTGTCTGAGCGGGGTGTCCGAGCACCCGGAGTTCGAGGCGCCGTCCGCGATCGGGCTGCCGGGGCCGATCAACCCGGGCTCCAAGGGCTGCGGCACGGTGATGCGCTCGGCGCCGTTCGGGCTGGCCCGGCTGGGTGTGGAGCAGTCCTTCGGACTGGCCGTGCAGTGCGCCCAGCTCACCCACGGGCACCCGACCGGCTACCTCGCGGCGGGCGCCTTCGCGGCGCTGGTCGAACGGCTGGCGGCCGGGACGGAGCCGTGGGCGGCGGTCGGCGAGACGGTGGAGCAGATCCGCGAGCTGCCGAGTTCCAAGGAGACCGTCCAGGCGCTGGCCCGGGCGGTGCGGCTGGCCCAGGAGGCCGAGCCCGTGGCGGAGACGGTGGAGCGGGTCGGGCTCGGCTGGATCGCCGAGGAGTGCCTCGCCATCGCGGTGTACTCGCTGCTGGCGGCCACCCTCGACCCCGACCCGGTGCGCACCGCGCTGCTGCTGTCGGTGAACCACTCCGGGGACAGCGACTCCGCCGGCGCGGTCTGCGGCAACCTGGTCGGGGCCGCGTACGGCGCCTCGGCGCTGCCCGGCGAGTGGGTCCGGGCGATCGAGGGACGGGCCGAGCTGCTGACGGTCGCGGACGACCTGCTGGTGCTGTTCGGCAGCCGCGACCCGGCCCACCCGGCGCTCGGCGGGCGCTACCCGGCCTGGTGAACCCTCCTACTGCGCCTGCGGGTCGGTGACCTGACCGAGGAACAGCGGCCGCCCGCCGGCGGTGTCCCGGATGAGGAACAGGAACGGCCGGTCGATGTGCAGCTGGGCGGCCTGACGCGGGGCCGGCGCCGCCGCGAGGCCCGCCACGACGCCGCTGCCGGCCGCCGCGACCGTCCCCTCCTCGTCGACCTGCACGGTGGCCTTCTGGACGACCGTGCTGACGGCCAGCGGCGGCTCCTTGGCGATGCCGCTGAGGTCCGCGTCGTCGAAGACCGAGTGGACGCCGAGCGAGCGCAGCGCGGGGGTGAGCTCGTTGGACGTGTCGAAGTGGAAGCGCGGCAGCTGCAGGTCGACGGGCTGCGCGCTGAGGGCGCCGAGGATCCGGTCGAGCTGGGGCTGGTCCAGGCCCTTGGTGAAGGCAGCGAAGCCGCCCTGTGCCGGGACGATCAGGTCCATCGCCAGGTTGCCTTCCGCGTAGGGGAGTTCGACGGCCTGCCAGGGCTCGCCGACGATCCCGCCGGAGCCGTCGGCGTACTTGAACTCGCCGGTCTGGCTCATCGTGGAGACGTTCGGGGTGGTGCCGTCCAGTTTGTGGAACGGGCGGTCGGCGGTGTGCCCGGGCTTGAACTCGGAGGCCCACTTCGCCTTGAGGTAGAGCGCGTCGGTGAGGACCAGCCGGGTGTCCGGGTTGATCGCCTTCGGGGCGAAGAGGTCCTTGATCCGGCCCTCGGTGGCCTTCTCCACGGCCGCGTTGACCGCCTTGCGGCTGCCCTCCGGGTCCTTCTTGAAGTCGGTGGTGTGCACTCCGGCGTCGAAGGCGGCTGCGAGGGTCGCCAGGTAGTCCGGCTCCACCGGGAAGCCCTGCTGCGTCCAGACCCCGTCGGCCTGGTGCAGGGTGAGCTGATCCCCGTTCTTCGTCCGCTGGTCGAGCGCGCCGACGGCGAGCGCGTACTGCTTCGGGTCGAGTCCGGTGTGCAGGGCCTTGGCCAGTTCCTCGGCGGTCGCACCCCGCGCGCCGGGCATCAGCATCCCGAGCACGGTGGCCAGCCCGACGGGCGAGACCACGGTGTTGCGCCCGGCGGCGTCCGGCGTGGCGGTGAGCGTCTTCAGCAGGTCCAGGCCGAAGGCGTCGGTGGCCTCGGCGGTGGCGGCCAGCTGGGCCGGGTCCACGGTGGGCCGGGCGGCCGGTGCGGAGGCCCGCAGCTCCCCGGTGGCGGCGGCTCCGGTGCTGCCGCAGCCGGTGAGCAGCGGCGTGGCGAGGGCGGCGGCGAGGAGCAGCGCCGCCGGGCGGCGGGGGGCGCGACGACGGGTTCCGGTGCGACTGTTCGTCATGGCCCTTCGACGCACCGTCCCGGGATCGGGTTCCGGGGCGGCGACGCTCTCAGTCCCAGAGCGCGCCGAACTCCAGCAGCTCGTCCCGGTGCTCGATCCGCTCGACCCACTCCCCCGGCCAGATCACCTCGCCGTGGTACGCGCCGGCGAAGGCGCCGGTCAGGCAGGCGAGCGAGTCGGAGTCGCCGGAGCTGTACGCGGCCCGGCGGACGGCGGCCACCGGGTCGTCCGGCAGCAGCAGGAAGCAGAGCAGGCCGGTGCCGAAGGCCTCCTCAGCGACCCAGCCCTCGCCGGTGGCCAGGCATGGGTCCGCCTCCGGGTCGGGTGCGGCGAGCGCGGCCTGGAGCTGGTCGAGGACCTTGAGGCAGTCGTCCCAGCCGCGGGCGAGCACGGCCTGTGGCGACGCGCCGTACCAGCGGTCGGCGAGGTCGCCGAGCCAGAACTCGTCGTAGCGCTCGCGGCTCGCCAGCGCGTACGCCCGCAGCACCGCGGGCAGCCCGGCGGGCGGGACGCCGTCGGCGAGCTTGCGGACGGCGTAGGCGGTGAGGTCGCCGGCGGCGAGGGCGGTGGGGTGTCCGTGGGTGAGCGCGGACTGGAGCTGGGCGGCGCCCGAGAGCTGTCGGGCGTCCAGTTCGCGGACCAGCCCGATCGGGGCGACCCTCATGTTGGCGCCGCAGCCCTTGGAGCCCACGTCGCTGGCCTGCTGCCAGCGGTACTCGTCGTGGCTGAGCCGCTCGCAGGCGCGCAGGCAGGTCATGCCGGGGGCGCGGTTGTTCTGCGGGGAGCGCCACCAGTCGACGAACTCCTCACGGACCGGGCGCTCCAGGCGCAACGGCGTCAGTGGCCCGCTCGCCAGGGCGGTGCGCAGGCCGCGGGCGAGGGCGAGCGTCATCTGGGTGTCGTCGGTGACCAACGCCCGCTCGGGCAGCGGGAGCTGCCGCCAGTCCGGGTGGTCGGCGGCGATCTCCACGACGCTCCTGAACTCGGTCACCCGGCCCAGCGCGTCGCCGATCGCCAGCCCCAGCAGCGCCCCCGTCGCCTTGCCCACGGCAACTCCCCCCCGGTTGTCAGACCTCGACCAGCAGTTCCTTGAGCCCGCGGATCACGTAGCCCGGGTTCCACTCGGGCTCGCGGACCAGCCGCAGGCCCGGGGCCCGGCGCAGCAGCGTTCCGTAGGACTCGGTGAGCTCCATTCTGGCGAGCGGCGCGCCCAGGCAGAAGTGGATTCCGGCGCCGAAGGTGATGTGCGGGTTGTCGGTGCGGCCGAGGTCGAGGCGGTCGGGATCGGCGAAGCGCTCCGGGTCGCGGTTGGCGGAGCCGAAGAGCAGGGCGATCTCGGCGCCGCGCGGGACGGTGACGCCGCGGACCTCGATGTCCTCCAGCACCCATCGCTCGAACATCTGCAACGGGGTGTCCCAGCGCATCAGTTCCTCGACGGCGGTGGGCAGCAGACCGTCCACGTCGCCGCGCAGCCGGGCGAGTTCGCCGGGGTTGCGGAACAGCGCCCACCAGCCGTTGCCGGTGGTGTTGACGGTCGCCTCGTGACCGGCGTTGAGCAGCAGCACGCAGGTGGAGACCATCTCCTGCTCGCTGAGCGCGTCGGAGCCCTCCTGGGCCTGGATCAGCGCGCTGATCAGGTCCTCACCCGGGTTCGCCCGGCGCTCGCGGATCAGGGCGCGCAGGTAGTCGGAGAACTCGGTGCTCGCGGCGACGGCCCGGCGGGCGACCTCCTCGCCCGGGTTGAGCTCGAACATCCCGGTGATGTCGGCCGACCAGGGGCGCAGCAGGTGCCGGTCGCCCTCCGGCACGCCGAGCATCTCGGCGATCACGGCGACCGGCAGCGGCTCGGCGACGGCGGCGATCAGGTCCCCGCCGCCGACCGCGAGCAGCCCGTCGACCAGCTCCCCGGCCAGGCGCCGGACGGTGGGCCGCAGCCCCTCGACCATGCGCGGGGTGAAGGCCTTGGAGACCAGGCGGCGTATCCGGGTGTGGTCGGGCGCCTCCAGGTCGAGCAGCCCGTGGTCGTTGAGGGTGTGGAAGGGCTCGTGCGCCGGGTCGGGTTCGGGGCGGCCGAACTCCTGGTGGCTGAACCGGTGGGTGTAGGTGCGGCCGAGCCGCCGGTCGCGCAGCAGGGCGCTGACGTCCTCGTGGCGCGAGACGAGCCACTGGTTCGTCGGCTCGTGGTACGTCACCGGCGCGTGCTCGCGCAGCTCGGCGTACGCGTCGTACGGGTGGGCCACGAACGCCGCCGACCAGGGGTCGAACTTCGCCGTCGTCGTCATCTGTCGATCACTCCAGGCCGGGAGGGGGAGCCGGAAGGATCATCGTATGCAGGCAGTACGTCCGTTTTTAAGCCTGTTCTGCGAGCAGTTTCCGCACCAGCGCCGGGAGAGCGGTGGAGATCGGCTCCCGGATCACCTCGTCCGCCGCCTCGTCGAAGGGAGTGGGCTCGCCGTTCATGACGACCAGTCGGGCGCCGCCCTCCAGCGCGATCTGCGGCAGCGAGGCCACCGGGTACACCTGCAGACTCGTTCCCACCGCGACGAAGAGGTCGCAGGCCCTGGCGATCGCGTCGGCCTGCTGGAGCACCACGGGATCCAGCGCCTCCCCGAACATCACCGTGCGCGGCTTGAGGATCCCCCCGCACTCCCGGCACGCCGGGTCCGGCTCGCCCGCCCCGACCCGCGCCAGCGCCTCCTCCATCGGCCCGACCACCCGGCAGCGCACGCACTGCACCTCCCGCGCGGTGCCGTGCAGTTCGAGCACCTTGCGGGCGGGCAGGCCGGCCCGCTGGTGCAGCCCGTCCACGTTCTGGGTGAGCACCCGCACCGGCAGCCCGGAACGCTCCAGCTCGACCAGCGCCCGGTGCCCGGCGTTCGGCTCGGCCGCCAGCGCGCCGGTGTCGCGGCGCAGCAGCCAGGCCCGCTCGCGCACCCGGGGGTCGGCCAGGTAGGGGCCGATGGTCACCAGCTCCTGCGCCGACGGGTCCTTCTGCCACAAGCCCTGCGGGCCGCGGTAGTCGGGGATGCCGGAGTCGGTCGAGATGCCCGCGCCGGTGAGCACGGCGATCAGGGGACGCTTCGCGTTCATGCCCCGGACGGTACGGGCTCCGGGCCGCCGCGGCCACCGAGAATCCGGCGCTTCCCGGGTGACCGGAAATCCGGGTGCGCCCGGCCAACTCCCGCCGCACACTGGGCCGGTCACCCCCCGTCGCCGTGAAGGAGCCCCGTGCAGGGAGCAGTCAGCGTCTCGCCCGCCCAGGTCCCCGAGCTGTTGCTCGGTCTGGCCACCGTCCGCCCGGTGTTCCTCTGGGGCGCTCCCGGGATCGGAAAGTCCTCCCTGGTCAGGGCGTTCGCCGAGTCGCTGGGCCTGGAGTGCGTGAGCCTGGTCGGCACCCAGCTCGCCCCGGAGGACCTCATCGGCGTCCCGCAGCTCACCCCGCAGGGTCGCTCCCGTTTCTGCCCGCCCGAGCAGATCGCCCGCGACGAGCCGTACTGCCTGTTCCTGGACGAGCTCAACGCGGCCTCGCCGGACGTCCAGAAGGCCTTCTACTCGCTGATCCTGGACCGCCGGATCGGCTCGTACGAGCTGCCGCCCGGATCGATCGTGATCGGCGCCGGGAACCGCGCCACCGACGGCGCGCTCGCCCGTCCGATGGCGTCCGCCCTGGTCAACCGCATGGTCCACGTCCACCTGCGGGCCAGTGCCGATGACTGGCTGCGCTGGGCGGCCGGCGCCGGCATCCACCCGTGGATCGTCGACCACCTCACCGACCGGCCCGACCACCTCTGGTCCCCCCCGCCCAAGACCGAGGAGCCGTTCTCCACCCCGCGCGCCTGGCACATGCTCTCCGACGCACTGCACTCCTTCGGCCCCACCCTGGACGAGGAGACCCTCAAGGTGGTCACGTACGGGCTGCTCAGCCCGCAGCACGCGGTCGCCTTCTGCGGCTACGCGAAGATCGTGCGCAACTCCTACGGCCTGGAGGCGATCCTCAAGGGCGACGCCCGCTGGCCGCACCGGCTGGAGGACCGCGACCTGCTCTACTACCTGGCCGACGCCTTCCGCGGCCGCCTGGTCAAGGAGCTGCCCGCCCGCAAGGAGCACGCCTCCGGGGCGCAGCGGCAGACCGCCTTCCGGGCCAAGTCGCTGCTGGTGCAGCTGGCCGAGATCTCGGTGGAGGTCGCCCAGACGGTGATCGCCGACGGCTCGGACGGCAACCCGGTGCTGCCCTCCTGGTTCCTGATCGAGGCCGCCCGGGACATGCCCCGGCTGGTCGAGGCCCGCCGGTGAAGTCCGCCGCCGCGAAGTCCGCCGCCGCGAAAGCCGCCGCCGCGAAGACCGCCGCCGCCCGCAAGGACCCGGGCGCCGAGGCCTTCGTCGAGGGTCTCCGGCTGCTGCGCCGCAACCCGGCCTTCGCCGCCCTGCGCGCCGACGTCTGCCGCAGCCAGGACTGCACCACCACCCCGCCGGACGGCTGGGCGGTGGTCGACTCCAACGGCACCGTGCACGTCGATCCGCGCCGCCGGGCCGAGCCCGAGGAATGGGCCTGGGTGGTGGCCCACTGCCTGCTGCACCTCGGCTTCGGCCACCTCCCGAGCGCCCGCGGCACCCGGGTCCAGCCCGACCCGCACGCGGCCGCCGCCCGCTGCGCCGTGGTCAACCGCTTCCTCGCCACCTTCCCGGTCGGCCGCGCCCCGGTCGTCCTCCCCCAGGAGTACCCGGGCGGCGACGACGAGGAGCTGGCCGCCCGCTGGCGCCGTGACGGCCTGCCGCCGGCCGACGCCGCCGGGACGGCCGGCGCCGCGGGCAGCGGCGGCTGCGACCAGCTGCTGATCGAGTGGCGCGGCCACGGCCAGGCCCCCGAGGACTGGCAGACGGCCTTCGCGGCCGCCCTCACCCGCACCATGTCCGCCGCGATGGACCGGGCCGGCGGGCGGATCGACACCGAGACCGGCGAGCGCCTGCCCGAACGGCCCTGGACCAGGGCGCTCAACTGGTTCGTCTCCTCGTACCCCCTGCTCGGCGGCATCGCGGCCGGTCTCACCGTCGTGGCCGACGCGGAACTCGCCCGGGCGCACGAGATCGCCGTCGCCGCCGTCAACGCCGAGGCCGGCGAGATCTACGTCAACCCGCTGCGCCACCACTCCGACGAGGAGTGGCGGTTCATCCTCGGCCACGAGATCCTGCACGCCGCCCTGCGGCACGGCGAGCGCCGCGGCGGGCGGGACCCGTTCCTGTTCAACGTGGCCGCCGACTACGTCATCAACGGCTGGCTGCTGGAGATGGGCGTCGGCGAGATGCCCGACGGGCTGCTGCACGACCCGCAGCTGAAGGGACTGTCGGCCGAGGAGGTGTACGACCGGATCGCCCGCGACCAGCGCCGGATCCGCCGCCTCGCCACCCTGGCCGGGAAGAACCGCCCGGACGTCCTCGGCGAACCGCCGGTCCGTGACCGGCGCACCTACGTGGACCTCGACGACTTCTACCGGCGCGGCCTCCAGCAGGGCTTCGAGCTGCACCAGCGCGAACGCGGCCTGCTCCCGGCCGGACTGGTCGAGGAGATCCGCGCGCTCGCCCACCCCCCGCTGCCCTGGGACGCGCAACTGGCGCGCTGGTTCGACGAGTTCGTGCCGCGCCCGGAGCCGGTGCGCAGCTACTCCCGCCCGGCCCGTCGGCAGTCCGCCACCCCGGACATCCCCCGGGCCGGCCGCCACCACCCCGAGGAGGAGGTCCCGCGCTGCACCTTCGGCGTCGTCCTGGACACCTCGGGCTCGATGGACCGGGCGCTGCTCGGCAAGGCGCTCGGCGCCATCGCCTCGTACGCCGCCGCCCGGGACGTCCCGGCCGCCCGGGTGGTGCACTGCGACGCCGCCCCGCACGACGCCGGGTACCTCCCGGTCGAGGAGATCGCCGGGCGGCTGCGGGTGCACGGACGCGGCGGCACCGTCCTCCAGCCGGGCATCGACCTGCTGGAGCGGGCCGAGGACTTCCCGCCCGGTGCGCCCGTCCTGGTGATCACGGACGGCGAGTGCGACGTGCTGCGGGTGCGCCGCGAGCACGCCTTCCTCGTTCCGCGCGGGGCCGGGCTGCCGTTCACCCCGCGCGGGCCGGTGTTCCGGATGAGCTGAAGGCCGACCGCCGTCAGGCCAGTGCCGGGCGCAGGGCGGTGGCCGGGCGGGTCAGCGGGGCCAGGGCGCCGAGGTAGCAGGCGGCGGCGAGCGGGATGAAGGCCAGGTCGGCCGCCGAGGCGCCCGTGCCGACCAGCATCAGCACCGGGCTCCACCAGCGCAGCGCCCGGCCCGCCCCCACCGAGGCCGCGACCAGCAGCGCCAGCAGGCCGACGTAGAACAGCAGCGGGCCGACCCGGTACACGGCCGGGAGCACCCCGGGGACGTCCTGGATCCGCTCGAACAGCCGCGACTGCTCCTCCTTGGTCCCCGAGACCACGCCGACGTACAGGTCGATCCCGATCTGCACCAGCGAGGCCAGCAGGCCCGCGAACGCCGTCCCCAGCGCGGCGTTCGCGGCCAGCCTCCCGGGCGCGGTGCCGCGCGGGGCGAGCAGCGCGCGCAGGGCGAGCAGCACCGGGACGAACAGCAGCAGGCCGGCGAACATCGCGCTGTGCCCGGCGATCCAGCCGAGGCCCGGCTGACGGGAGCCGGGCACCAGGCGGATACCGCCGTAGAGCGCCATCAGCGCGGGGGCGCCGACGGCGGCGTAGGCGGCGAGGCGGCTGTTCCGAGGGGCGTTCATGCGAGGTTCTCCCGTGGTGTCCGGGGCCCGCGGACCGCTGTCGGCGTCCGCCGGCCCGTGTCCGTTCCGACACCCCGGAGCCTCCCTGCCGAGCCCCTCGTCGCGGATCGCCCGCACCGGCGAAACCGGCCCCTCCCCCGTGCGGGGGAGTACCTCAGGACTCCCCCACCACCACCGCCCCGGCCTCGTACGCGAACACCACCGCGTGCACCCGGTCGCGCAGCCCCAGCTTGCTCAGCACATTGCTGACGTGGGTCTTCACGGTGTGCTCGCTGACCACCAGCTCGGCCGCGATCTCCGCGTTGGACAGCCCGCGCGCGATCAGCCGCAACGTCTCCTGCTCGCGCAGGGTCAGCTGCTCCAGCAGCTTGGACGGCGGCCGCACCGCCCGCTCCCGGCCGCTCGGTCGGCGGGCGGCGAACTCGCCGATCAGCCGCTTGGTCACCGAGGGCGCGAGCAGCGCCTCCCCCGAGGCGACCATCCGCACCCCGTGCGCCAGGTCGTCCCGCCGTACGTCCTTGAGCAGGAAGCCGCTGGCGCCCGCGTACAGCGCGTCGAAGACGTAGTCGTCGATGTCGAAGGTGGTCAGCATGATGACCTTGGTGGCCGGAAACTCCTCGCAGACCCGGCGGGCCGCCTCCAGGCCGTCCATCACCGGCATCCGGACGTCCAGCAGCAGCACGTCCGGGTTGTGGGCGCGCACCGCCTCGACCGCCTCGGCGCCGTCGCAGGCCTCGGCCACCACCTCGATGTCCGGCTGGGCGTCCAGGATCATGCCGAACCCGGCCCGCACCAGCTCCTGGTCGTCCGCGACCACCACCCGTATCGGCGTCATCCGCCCACCCTCTCCACCACGCCCGCCGGCCCCAGCGGCAGCCGGGCACTCACCAGGAAACCCCTGCCCTCCGGCCCTGGACCGGCCTCGGCCCGTCCGCCGCAGGCCGCCGCCCGTTCGCGGATGCCGACCAGCCCGCGCCCGCCGGACCAGCCGGCCACCGTACGGTCGGCGGTCAGCGGCACCCCACGGCCGTTGTCGGAGACCACCACCTCCAGCACCTCGCCGGAGCGCCGCACCCGGATCGCGGCCCGGTCGGCCCCGGAGTGCTTGACGGTGTTGGTCAGCGCCTCCTGCACGATCCGGAACGCGGCCGCCTCCACATCGGCGGGCAACGCGCCCAGCCCGTCGGCGAGTTCGAGCTCGACCCCCAGGCCCGACCGGCGCACCCGCTCGGCCACGTCCACGAGTTCGGTCAGCCGGGGCTGCGGCGCCAGCTGCTGCCCCGCCTCCGGATCCTTCAACACCCCGAGCACCCGCCGCAGTTGGACCATCGCATCGCGGCCGGAGTCGGCGATGGCGTCGAAGGCGCGGATCGCCCGGTCCGGGTTGTCGCGCACCACCAGCGGCCCGGCCTCGGCCTGGATGACCATCAGCGAGACAGCGTGCGCCAGGATGTCGTGCATCTCCCGGGCGATCCGGGCCCGCTCCTCGGCGACCGCCTGGGCCGCCTCGCTGGCCGCCCGCACCCCGGCCTCCCGCGCCCGCTCCGCCTCCACCCGGGCCAGCTGCCGCTGGGTGCGCACCAGAACACCGAAGACGAACGAGCCGCCCGAGGTGAGCGCGCTGAACAGCGCGCCGTTCGGCGAGTGGGTGCCGACCACGTTGGCGACCACCACCACCGCGAGCACCGTCCAGCGCTGCCGGTCGGGGAAGCGCTCGGCCACCGTGTACATCCCGATCACCACGTACAGCGGCACCTGCGGGTTCGCCGAGTGCGCCACCACCGACAGCACCAGCGAGGGCGCGCTGCCGACGAGCAGGAGCGGCAGCGAGGCGCGGCGCCGCCAGGGCAGGAACATCGAGGTGGACACCGCCAACAGGTACACCCACCAGGGCCAGTCCGTGTCGTCGTTGTAGACCGACCACACCGACACCGCCACCGAGCAGACCGTCAGGAAGGTGTCCAGCACGTACGGGCTCAGCCCGGCCGTGCGGCTCCGCCAACGCGCCGCGCGCTCCACCGTCGTCCCTCCCCCGTACCCGGGGACCCCGCCCCCGCGGAGAAGATCATGCCCTACCGGCAGAACCTCCGGCACCGCCCGGTCAGGCACCGCTGACCGTCACACCGCCGGTCTCCGCCCGCGCGGTGATGCTGTGCGCCGCGCCCGGCTGCGAGGGGATGCCCACGTCCGCCCCGCCGTCCCGGGCCTGCGCGGTCACCGTGTACGCCGCCGCGGACGGCACCTTCAGCCGCACCCCGCCGTTGCCGACCCTGGCGTCCAGCGTCGTCGGCGCCGCCGCGAAGTCGGCCCGCACCCCGCCGTTGGTCGCGTTCAGGTGCGCCGTCGGGGAGGTCAGCCCGGTCGCCTCGACCCCGCCGTTCTGCACCGTGGCCTCCACCTCGGCGGACAGCCCGACCAGCCGCACCCCGCCGTTCTCCTCCTTGATCCGCACCTTCGTACCGGCCGGCACCCGCACCTCGTACCCGACCCCGCAGGAATCGCAGGAGTACGCCAGGCGCAGCACGCCGTCCTTCACCTCGTGGGAGGTCTTCGGCGCGGCCCCCCGGTAGGTCTGCTTCTCGACCACCTGCACCGCGTCACCGGTGCCGGTCACCACCACCCCGCCGTCCTCCCCCTCGACCACCAACTCCCCGACCGACCCGGCCACCCCGTAGCTGATCGTCCGGTGCTCGTCCGACTCCCAGAACGGCAGGCACCCCTGCATCCCCAGCACCACCGCCGCCGTGATCGCCACCGCGCCCAGCGCCCGCTTCATGTCCGGCCCCCTTCGCAAGCCCCGTCATCTCGACACCGAGAAGCCTCCCGCGGCCGCCGCCTGCGCCACCTCCCCCGCCGGAGCGGTTCCCGCGGCTCCCCCGTGAGGGGGAGGGAGGTCGGGGGGAAATTCGCGGATTCACCGACGCGGGGGCCGCTTCGCGGGTAACTTGTTGGCCCGCGCGCCGACGTTCCCGAGCCCGACCGCGCCAAGGCGAACCCAGCGAAGGCTGATCAGGCATGGCCAACACGCCGCCCGGCGGACCAGGTCCCGCGACCGGTCACGGCCTCGACGACCGGGTGCCCTTCCTGGCCCGGCTCGACCATGCCGACCGCACCGCGCTGCTGGCCCTCGGCCGCCGTCTCGACTACCCCGCGCGCACCACCGCGCTTCGCGAGGGCGAACCCTCCGACCACGTCCTGCTCGTCCTGCGCGGCTGGTTCAAGGTGACGGCCGCCGCCGAGAACGGGTACGAGGCGCTGCTCGCCCTGCGCGGCCCCGGCGACATCGTCGGCGAGTCCGCCGCCCTCAGCGGCAGGCCGCGGGCGGCCACCGTCACCGCGCTGGAGCAGGTCGAGACCACCGCCGTGGACCGGGCCGCCTTCACCGCCTACCTCCAGCGCACCCCGGCGGCCTCGATGCAGCTGCTGGCGCTCGCCACCGACCGGCTGCGCGCCGCCGACCACCACCGGCTGAAGTTCGCCTCGCTCAGCGTCAGCGAACGGCTCGCCGACCTCCTGCTGGAACTCGCCCGCACCCACGGCCGCCGCACCCCCGAGGGCATCGTGGTGTCCGTCCCGCTCAGCCAGCAGGAACTGGCCGGCTCAGTCGGCGCCTCCCGGGAGGCCGTCGCCCGGCTGCTCAAGTCCCTGCGGGACCGCGGCATCGTCGTCACCAGCCGCCGCTCACTGGTCGTCGCGCGCCCCGAACTGCTCCGGAGGCCCGGTCAAGTCCGCTGATCCGCACGAGAGTTCTGTGCACACCGTCACAGAACGAGTACCTCATCGGCGCTCACACCGATCCGCCCGCAACGGGCAGGCTGGGGCCCGACGACGAACCGAGAGGCGACCATGACCGACCCGGTGAACCACACCATCCTGCTGCTGGACATCGAGCAGTTCGGCAGGCGGGACGACGTCGAGCAGGCGTTCATGCGCCGGATGCTCTACTCGGTCCTGCACGAGACGCTGCGCAGCGCCGGTGTCGAACCCGCCGACCAGCGCCTGGAGGACCGTGGCGACTCCGTGATGGCCCTGATCAGCCCCACCGTCCCCAAACCCCGGCTGCTGCACGCGCTGATCAACGAGACCCCCACCCTCCTGCACGCCAACAACCGCCTCTCGGCCGCCGGCGCCCGGGTACGGCTGCGGATCGTGCTCGCCTGCGGCGAGGTCGCCGTCCAGGAACTCGGCGGAGCACTCGGCGGCGCCGTCGGCTGGGACCTCAACCAGGCCTTCCGGCTGCTGGACTCCACCGCCCTTCGCGACGCCCTGCGGCACCGGGACGGGCCCTGCGTCCTCGCCGTGTCCGACGCGCTCTACCAGGGCACCGTCCGGCACGGCCACGGCGGGCTGCTGCCGGATGCGTTCCACCGGGTCACCGTCCAGGGCAAGGAGGGCGACTTCCCGGCCTGGCTGCACGGCGAACCCGCACCCGAGCCGGTCGGCGCCCCGAGCCCCACCCCGGCCGCCGCCCCCGCCCCGGCCCCCGCTCCCGTCGCCCAGTCCACCCCGGCCGAGAGCCGCACCCCCGCCACCTTCCAGTTCCTCGGCGGCACCCCGACCTTCGGCGGCAACCTGATCGGCGGCGACCAGCACGTCGTCTCCGGCGGCGAGGTCCACGGCGACGTCAACACCGGCAACACCGTCGGCGGCGACCGATGACCGCCACCGCCGACCCGGAGGCCCCGGACCAGGAGAACGACCTCCAGGAGGCCCCGCCCGAGGAGCCGCAGAACGCCTACGAGGCCGTCCAGGAGCTGCTGGAACACGTCCCGGACTCCTTCGCCGGCCGCAACTACCTCTTCGCCGGCGGCAGTCCCGAGTTCGGCGGCAACCTCGTCGGCGGCGACGAGCACGTCGTCTCCGGCGGGCAGGTCCACGGCGACGTCGTCACCGGCCACAAGACCACCGTCTACCAGCTCGGCTCCGCCTTCGGTTCTCCGCTGCACGCCTCCGGCGAGGTGCCCGCAGAGGAACTCGACGCCCTGGGCAAGATCTTCCGCGAGGGACCGAACTTCCACGAGGCCGTCCACGTGCTGGACGAGCAGCGGGTCCTGATCCTCACCGGCCGGGCCGACACCGGCCGCCGCTCCGCCGCGCTGATGCTGCTCCGCCGGATGGGCGCCCGCCGGATCCGCAACCTCGACCCCGACGTCTCCCCCGCCGCGATGCTCGTCGGCGCCGAACCGGCCGAGGGTTACCTCCTCGCCGACTACACCACCCCCCGCACGCGCCCGCTGCGCCGCTCCGACTTCGACCGCCTCCGCGAGGTCCTCGCCGCACGGGACGCCTACCTGGTCATCACCACCCTCCCGTCCGACACGATCCGCGAACTCCCCTCGGTCGACTGGCGGCCGCCCGACCCCCGGGACGTGCTGTTCAAGCACGTGGGTGTCCGGCGGTCGCCCGCCCTGGCCCCGGCGGCCGACGAGCTGCTCGCCCTCGACCCGGTCCGGGTGTTCCTGGCCCAGAACCGGCCGATGCGGGAGCTCGTCGAGTTCTCCGTCGCGCTGGCCACCTACTCACCCGGGACGGACGAACCCTCCGACCTCGCCGGCTTCGGCCACGGCATCGTCCAGGAACAGGTGGGCCGCTGGTTCGGCAACGACGAACTCGACCTCCGGGAGAAGGCCTTCCTGATCTCCCTGGCCGTCTTCGACCACGCCCCCTACACCCTCGCCGTTGAGTGCGCCGACCAGCTGTTCCGCCGCCTGGAGACCATCCGCACCGCCGGGCAGCCGGACGGCATCCCGCCCTTCGGCAGCTCGGTCGGGGAGCGCATGGCCCTCGCCCGCGCCGAACTCACCGAGGAGACCGAGCAGACCCCGTGGGGCCCGGTCCCCCAGCGGATGGCCTCCTTCCTGGACCCCCGCACCTCCCCCACCCTGCTGCGCGAGGTCTGGACGAGCCACCCTTCGGCCCGCCCGGCGATCACCGGCTGGCTGAACGCGCTGGCCACCGACTCCCGCGCCCTGGTCCGCACCCGGGTGGCCTCCGCCACCGCCCTGCTGGCCTCCGTCGACCTCTCCGCCACCATGAGCGGGCTGCTCGGCCCCTGGTCGGGTGCCAAGGACTTCCGGCTCTGCCTCCAGGCCGCCAACAGCCTGGCCCTCGCCTACCACGCGGGCGCCACCGCCGTCCCGCGCATCCTGCGCAGCTGGGCCGGTGACGACAACGCCCGCCGCCGCTGGACCGCCATCCGCTGCTACGCCCTGCTCGGCCCGCTCCTGCCGGCCCAGGCCCTGGAGGCCTTCGCGCTGGCCGCCGAGCGGCTGAGCGCCGGTGAGCTCGACCAGCTCGCCACCAGGCTCCAGCTCGGTGCGCGGCCCCCGGCGCCCGGGCAGGCCGACCGCTTCCAGGTGCTCGGCCTGCTGGAAGCCGCCGAGCTCCTCCTGCTCTCGGCCGAGGCCGAGCAGGCCCTGCGCGCCCTGGTCCGCTGGCTCTCCGGCCCGGCCGCCCTGCGGCAGCTGGCCCTGGCCGTCTTCCTGACCGCCGCCCAGCGCACCGAGGACACCGCCGTCGGCCAACCGCTGCTGCTCGACTGGTACGCCCGCAGCCCGCGCCCCGAGCCGGGGAGCGTGGTCAGCGTCACGGTGCTGGCCGCGCCCGAGGAGCCCGTGCCCGTCCGCTCGCTGCTGGTCGCCCTGTGGCGCACGGCGCTGGAGGACCGCGTCTACCGCGACGCCGCCCTCGGCGTGCTGCGCGGCTGGCTGATCGGTGCCGCCGACCAACCGGGAACCACCGCCCGGCTCACCGAGCTGTTCGACGACCTGGCCGTCACCGAGCGCGACCGCCAGCGGCTCGACCACCTCGTCCGCACCGTCCGTGCCGGCAGCCCGGCCACCCCGGTGCTGCCCGGCGCCTGAAGCCGCACCACCCGAACCCGTCCCGATCCTGGAGCACCCGCGCATGTCGGCACCACACCGCCCCGACCTCCCCGCCGGCGACCTCGTCGACCCGGTCCTGACGGTCCACCCGCTCGGCCGCGCGCTCGGCCTGCCCAAGCGGCCGAACGCCCGGGCCGACTCCGCCCTGGTCCTGACCACGCCGTCCGGCGACCACCAGGTCTACCTGCCGCCGCACCGCCCGGGCTTCAGCGACCTGGTCGGCCGCGGCTACCAGGCCGCCTTCGAGGTCGACCTCGGCCTGCACCACCTGCGGGTCGAGGAACGGCTGCCCGGCCGGGACGACGTCGGCGCCTTCGAGGCCGTGGTGGAGATCGACTGGCAGGTGTCGGCGGCGGAGCTGGTCGTGGCCAGCCGGATCCGCGACGTCCCGGCACTGCTCGTCCCCCGGATCCGGCAGCGGATGCGGACGGTCACCCGCAACCTCACCACGGACCGGAGCGGCGAGGCCGAGACCGCCGTCCAGCGGGCCCTGGACGAGTACCCCGTCGCCGAGGCCGAGGGCCTGCGGGTGCGCTGCGCCGTCCAGCTCGACATCGACCAGGCCGCCCGCGACCAGAAGGAGCGGCTGCGCGGCTACCACTTCGACACCCAGGCGCACCCGCACGCCCTCCGGCAGGTCGAGGAGGCGAACGAGATCCTCGCCGCGAAGGCCAAGTTCTACCAGTACCACCTGGAGCAGGGCGGGGTCGCCGCCTGGGCCCTCCAGGTCGCCGCCCACCCCGAGGACCTGCCGCGGGCCCTCGGCTACCTGAAGGACGAGCAGCAGGAACTGGTCCAGGGCCAGCTCCACCTGATCGAGCGACTGCTCGACCAGAACGCCCTGGAGGAGTTCGAGCTGGACGGCCCGCGCCAGGACGCGAAGGCCGCGCTCGAAGCCCTCCTGCGGCAGCGGCCCGCCGGCCCGGGCGGGCCCGGCCCGGGTGCGCCCCGGCTCGACAAGGGCCCGAACCCGCCACTCGCACCGTGAACCCGAGGAGCTCGCCGTGTCCGCCCCGCCCACCACCGCCACGCCCACCACCGCCGCGGCGCCTCCACCGCCCGGCACCGACCTGCTCGCCGAACTGCGCACCGAGGTCGCCCGCGCGGACAGCAAGGCCGCCGTACTGGTCGCCGCCCTCGGCGTGATCGTCGGGGTGCTCGGCGGCCTGCTCACCAGCAACGGCTGGGCGCCCCAGCAGCTCTCCGCCGCCGCCAGAGCGCTGCTCGCCCTCGGCGGGCTCGGCATCGCCGTCTCCCTGGTCTCGCTGCTGTTCGCGGTGCTGCCCCGCTTCCGCCGCAGCACCTGGCGCCCGGGCCGCCCGCTCGGCTACTTCGGGGACATCCGGCTGGCCGCCGAGCAGGGGCTGCTCGCCGACGCCCTGGCCGACACCGAGCAACTGGCCGCCGAGGCCGTCCGCGCCGCGCTCGCGGAGAACAGCGTGATCGTCTCCCGGAAGCACTCCTGGGTCCGGGTCGGCATCCTCGCCTTCGGCGCCGGCCTGTTCCCGCTGGTCACCGCCCTGTTCCTGGGCTGACCGGACGCCGCACGCCCGTCCGGCACCGCCCGCACCGTCCTGCCCCGTCCAGCACCGTCATGCACAGCCCAGCACCGTCAGGACGCCGCCGCGCGCGCGTCCCGTCCCCGAGGACCTCGCCATGACCGAACCGACCTACCCGGACGCCCCGCCGCCGCAGCACCCCGGCGCCCCGCCGCAGTACCCGACCGTCCCGCCGCAGTACCCGCAGGGCGCTGCCCCGTACCCGGTCCCGACCCCGCCGCAGTACCCCACCACCGCCGCACCGCAGTACCCGACCGCGCCCCCTCCCCAGTACCCCACCACCGCCGCACCGCCCCGGTACCCGGCCGCCACCCCTCCGCAGTACTCCGCTCCGGCACCGCGGTACCCGGCCGCCACCCCGCCCCCGCACCCGCCGCAGCAGCCGCCCCGCGTCCCCGCCCAGGCCTTCGCCCCGCCGCCCGCCCCGCCGCAGCCGCCCGTGCTCGACCCCACCGTCGACATCGACCCGCACACCGGCCGGATCCACCTGGCCGCCCGCCAGCGCGGCGCCGACGCCACCGCGATCGGCCAACTGGTGTTCCAGCTCCCGCACTTCCTGTGCAGCCTGCTGGTGGTCGGGATCGTCTCGCTGTTCCTGGCCGAGCCCTTCGACTACCTGCTGATCGGCGCCTGGATCGCCTCCGGCGCGCTGGTCTTCCACCGCCCGACCGAGAAGCTCCTCGCCCGCCACCTCTTCCGGATGCGTCCGGCGCTGCACTCCGAGCTGACCCGCCTGGAGCCGATCTGGCACCAGGTGACCGCCAAGGCGGGGGTGAACCCGGAGACGTACGACCTGTGGATCGAGGACCACCAGGCCGTCAACGCCACCGCGGCGGCCGGCCACATCGTCGGCGTCACCCGGTACGCGCTGGAGACCCTCCCCGACGCCCAGCTGGCCGCCGTGCTCGCGCACGAGCTCGGCCACCACCGCGGCGGTCACGCCTGGGCGACCCTGCTCGGCTACTGGTACTCGATGCCGGCCCGGATCGCCTGGGCCGCCTTCCGGATCGGGGCGGTCATCGCCTTCCGGATCGCCTCGGTGTTCTCGCTGCTCGGCGCCCTCGTGGTCGGGCTGGTCTCGGTCGTCCTGGTGGTGGCCGTGGCCCTCTCCTTCCCGCCGCTGCTGCTCATCCTGGTCACGCCGTACCTGCTCGCCGCGGTCGGCCGCCGCTCCGAGCTGCGGGCGGACGTCCAGGCCGCCGAACTCGGGTTCGCCGACGCCATGATCGAGGTCTTCCACGGCTTCCTGCGGGACGAGGAGCAGGCCCTGGCGATCGCCGCCCGGGAGAACGGCGGGCGCGCCGTCCGGCCGGGCCTCGGCCAGCGGCTGCTGTCCAGCCACCCGGACACCCACACCCGGATCCGCCGCCTGGAGGACTGGCGCGCGGCGGCGGCGTCCGCCGCCCGCTAGGGCCCGTACGGGAACGCCGCAGGGCGGCCACCCCGTGAGGGGTGACCGCCCTGGCGATCAGTGACGCGCGACTCAGCCGGTGTACGGGCCGTAGTCGTAGTCGTCCAGCGGAACCGCCTGGCCGGAGCCGGCGCCGAAGGGCGACAGGTCGTAGTCGTCGTAGCCGACGGCCGAGTACATCGCGGCCTTGGCCTCCTCGGTCGGCTCGACCCGGATGTTGCGGTAGCGGGGCAGACCCGTACCGGCCGGGATGAGCTTACCGAGGATGACGTTCTCCTTGAGGCCCAGCAGCGGGTCCGACTTGGCGTGGATCGCCGCGTCGGTGAGGACCCGGGTCGTCTCCTGGAAGGAGGCGGCCGACAGCCAGGACTCGGTGGCCAGCGAGGCCTTGGTGATACCCATCAGCTGCGGACGGCCCGAGGCGGGGTGACCGCCCTCGGCGACCACGCGACGGTTCTCCTGCTCGAAGCGGCCGCGCTCGACGAGCTCGCCCGGGAGCAGCTCGGCGTCGCCCGACTCGATGATCGTCACGCGGCGGAGCATCTGCCGGATGATGATCTCGATGTGCTTGTCGTGGATCGACACACCCTGCGAGTTGTAGACCTTCTGGACCTCGGCGACCAGGTGGACCTGGACGGCACGCTGGCCCATGATCCGCAGGACGTCGTGCGGGTTGGTGGCACCCATGGTCAGCTTCTGACCGACCTCGACCGCCTCGCCCTCGCTGACCAGCAGCTTGACGCGCTTCGAGACCGGGTAGGCGATCTCGTCGCTGCCGTCGTCCGGGGTGACGACCAGCTTGCGGGTCTTCTCGGTGTCCTCGATGCGGACCCGACCGGCGGCCTCCGAGATCGGGGCCACACCCTTGGGGGTACGGGCCTCGAAGAGCTCGACGACACGCGGCAGACCCTGGGTGATGTCGTCACCGGCCACACCACCGGTGTGGAAGGTACGCATGGTCAGCTGGGTACCGGGCTCACCGATGGACTGGGCGGCGATGATGCCGACCGCCTCACCGATGTCGACCAGCTTGCCGGTGGCCAGCGAGCGCCCGTAGCACATGGCGCAGGTGCCGACGGCCGACTCACAGGTCAGGATCGAGCGGGTCTTGACCTCGCCCACACCGTGGCGGATCAGCTCGTCGATCAGCACGTCACCGAGGTCGGTGTTGGCGGTGGCCAGCAGCTTGCCGTCGACGGTGATGTCCTCGGCGAGCATGCGGGCGTACACGCTGGTCTCGACGTCGTCGGCCTTGCGCAGCACGCCGTCGGCGCCCACGGAGCCGATCGACAGCTTCAGGCCGCGCTCGGTGCCGCAGTCCTCCTCGCGAATGATGACGTCCTGGGAGACGTCGACCAGACGACGGGTGAGGTAGCCGGAGTCGGCGGTACGGAGGGCGGTGTCGGCCAGACCCTTACGGGCACCGTGGGTGGAGATGAAGTACTCCAGCACGGACAGACCCTCACGGAACGACGCCTTGATGGGTCGCGGGATGGTCTCGTTCTTGGCGTTCGACACCAGACCGCGCATACCGGCGATCTGACGCATCTGCATCATGTTTCCACGGGCGCCCGAGTCGACCATCATGAAGATGGGGTTCGTCTTCGGGAAGTTCGCGGCCATGGCGTCCGCGACCTCGTTGGTCGCCTGGGTCCAGATGCCGACGAGCTCCTGCTTGCGCTCGTCGTTGGTGATCAGACCGCGCTCGTACTGCTTCTGGACCTTCTCCGCCTTCGCCTCGAAGCCCTCCAGGATCTGGGGCTTGCTCGGCGGGACGATGACGTCCGAGATCGAGACGGTGACACCGGAACGGGTCGACCAGTGGAAGCCGGCCGCCTTCAGGTTGTCCAGGGTCGCCGCGACGGTGACCTTGGGGTAGCGCTCCGCCAGGTCGTTGACGATCGCGGAGAGCTGCTTCTTGCCCACCTCGTAGTCGACGAACGGGTAGTCCTCGGGCAGCAGCTCGTTGAAGAGCGCGCGGCCCAGGGTCGTGGTCAGGCGGAAGGGCTCGCCCTCGAACCAGCTGGACTGGCCCTCCTCGTCCACCGGCGGGGTCCAGCCGCGCGGCGGGACGGTGCCGGCGCCGAGGCGCAGCTCGATCGGGGCCTGGACGTCCAGCTCGCGGGCGTCGAAGGCCATGATCGCCTCGGCGGTCGACGAGAAGGTGCGGCCGGCGCCCTTCACGTTGTCGCGGTCCGAGGTCAGGAAGAACAGACCGAGCACCATGTCCTGGGTCGGCATGGTGACGGGGCGACCGTCGGCCGGCTTCAGGATGTTGTTCGAGGACAGCATCAGGATGCGGGCCTCGGCCTGCGCCTCCGCGGAGAGCGGCAGGTGGACGGCCATCTGGTCACCGTCGAAGTCCGCGTTGAACGCGGTGCAGACGAGCGGGTGGATCTGGATGGCCTTGCCCTCGACCAGCTGCGGCTCGAAGGCCTGGATGCCGAGGCGGTGCAGGGTGGGCGCACGGTTCAGCAGGACCGGGTGCTCGGCGATGACCTCTTCGAGCACGTCCCACACGACCGGACGGGCACGCTCGACCATGCGCTTGGCCGACTTGATGTTCTGCGCGTGGTTCAGGTCGACCAGGCGCTTCATCACGAACGGCTTGAAGAGCTCCAGCGCCATGGCCTTCGGCAGACCGCACTGGTGCAGCTTGAGCTGCGGGCCGACGACGATGACCGAACGGGCCGAGTAGTCGACTCGCTTGCCGAGCAGGTTCTGGCGGAAACGACCCTGCTTGCCCTTCAGCATGTCGCTGAGGGACTTCAGCGGGCGGTTGCCCGGACCGGTGACCGGACGGCCGCGGCGGCCGTTGTCGAACAGCGCGTCGACGGCCTCCTGGAGCATGCGCTTCTCGTTGTTCACGATGATCTCGGGGGCACCGAGGTCGAGCAGGCGCTTCAGGCGGTTGTTGCGGTTGATGACGCGGCGGTACAGGTCGTTCAGGTCGGAGGTCGCGAAGCGGCCACCGTCCAGCTGCACCATCGGACGCAGGTCCGGCGGGATGACCGGGACGCAGTCCAGGACCATGCCGTTGGGCTTGTTGCTGGTCTGCAGGAACGCGGAGACGACCTTGAGGCGCTTCAGCGCACGGGTCTTCTTCTGGCCCTTGCCGGTGCGGATGATCTCGCGGAGGCGCTCGGCCTCCTCCGCCAGGTCGAAGGTCTCCAGGCGGTCCTTGAGGGCCGCCGCGCCCATCGAGCCGGAGAAGTAGGTGCCGAAGCGGTCACGCAGCTCGCGGTAGAGCAGCTCGTCGCCCTCGAGGTCCTGGACCTTGAGGTTCTTGAAGCGGGCCCACACCTCGTCGAGGCGGTCGAGCTCGCGCTGCGCGCGGTCGCGCAGCTGCTTCATCTCGCGCTCGGCGCCCTCGCGCACCTTGCGGCGCACGTCGGCCTTGGCACCCTCGGCCTCCAGCTCGGCCAGGTCGGTCTCGGCCTTCTTGGCGCGGGCTTCGAGGTCGGCGTCGCGACGGTTCTCGATCTGCTGGCGCTCGACCGAGACGTGCGCCTCCAGGGACGGCAGGTCGCGCTGGCGGCGCTCGTCGTCGACCCAGGTGATCATGTAGGCGGCGAAGTAGATGACCTTCTCGAGGTCCTTCGGCGCCAGGTCGAGCAGGTAGCCGAGGCGGGACGGCACACCCTTGAAGTACCAGATGTGGGTGACCGGGGCGGCCAGCTCGATGTGGCCCATCCGCTCACGGCGCACCTTGGCGCGGGTCACCTCGACGCCGCAGCGCTCGCAGATGATGCCCTTGAAGCGGACGCGCTTGTACTTACCGCAGTAGCACTCCCAGTCCCGGGTCGGGCCGAAGATCTTCTCGCAGAAGAGGCCGTCCTTTTCGGGCTTCAGGGTGCGGTAGTTGATGGTCTCCGGCTTCTTGACCTCGCCGTGCGACCACTGGCGGATGTCGTCGGCGGTGGCCAGGCCGATGCGGAGCTCGTCGAAGAAGTTGACGTCAAGCACTGGTCGTCAAGCCCTCTTTCGTGATTCGAGAGTTTGTCTGTGGTCTGAGGGGGGCCTGGGGGCGGGCCGGCTGCGAGGGGCAGCCGGCCCGACCTCCGTCAGACCTCTTCGACGCTGCTCGGCTCGCGCCGGGACAGGTCGATGCCGAGCTCCTCGGCGGCGCGGAACACGTCCTCGTCGGAGTCCCGCATCTCGATGGACTGGCCGTCCGAGGACAGCACCTCCACATTGAGGCAGAGCGACTGCATTTCCTTGATGAGAACCTTGAAGGACTCGGGAATGCCGGGCTCGGGGATGTTCTCGCCCTTGACGATGGCCTCGTAGACCTTCACACGGCCGAGGACGTCGTCGGACTTGATGGTGAGCAGCTCCTGGAGCGCGTACGCGGCGCCGTACGCCTCGAGGGCCCACACCTCCATCTCACCGAAGCGCTGACCACCGAACTGAGCCTTACCACCGAGCGGCTGCTGGGTGATCATCGAGTACGGACCGGTCGAACGGGCGTGCAGCTTGTCGTCGACCAGGTGGTGCAGCTTGAGGATGTACATGTAGCCGACCGAGACCGGCATCGGGAACGGCTCGCCGGAGCGGCCGTCGAACAGGCGGGCCTTGCCGGTGGAGTTCACCAGGCGCTCACCGTCACGGGTGAGGGTGGTGTTGTCCAGCAGGCCGGTGATCTCGTCCTCGCGGGCGCCGTCGAAGACCGGGGTGGCGAGGTTGGTGCCGCCCTGGACGGTGTCGGCGCCGATCGCCTGGAGGCGCTGGGCCCACTCGTCGGCGAGACCGGAGACGTCCCAGCCCTGCTTGGCGAGCCACCCGAGGTGGATCTCCAGGACCTGTCCCGGGTTCATTCGGGACGGGACACCCAGCGGGTTGAGGATGATGTCGACCGGGGTGCCGTCCTCCAGGAACGGCATGTCCTCGACCGGGAGGATCTTGGAGATGACACCCTTGTTGCCGTGGCGGCCGGCGAGCTTGTCACCGTTGGTGATCTTGCGCTTCTGGGCCACGTAGACGCGGACCAGCTGGTTCACGCCCGGGGGAAGCTCGTCGCCCTCCTCGCGGTCGAACACGCGGACGCCGATGACCTTGCCGGACTCACCGTGCGGGACCTTCAGCGAGGTGTCGCGGACCTCACGGGCCTTCTCGCCGAAGATCGCGCGGAGCAGGCGCTCCTCGGGGGTCAGCTCGGTCTCACCCTTCGGGGTGACCTTGCCGACGAGGATGTCACCGGTGACGACGTCGGCGCCGATCCGGATGATGCCGCGCTCGTCGAGGTCCGCGAGGACCTCCTCGGAGACGTTCGGGATGTCCCGGGTGATCTCCTCGGGGCCGAGCTTGGTGTCACGGGCGTCGACCTCGTGCTCCTCGATGTGGATCGAGGAGAGGACGTCGTCCTGCACAAGGCGCTGCGACAGGATGATCGCGTCCTCGTAGTTGTGACCCTCCCACGACATGAACGCCACGAGCAGGTTCTTGCCGAGGGCCATCTCGCCCTCGTCGGTGCAGGGGCCGTCGGCCAGCACCTGGTTGACCTCGACCCGGGCGCCCTCGTCCACGAGCACCTTCTGGTTGAAGGCGGTGCCCTGGTTGGAGCGGGTGAACTTGGCGGCGCGGTACGTGGTGTACGTGCCGTCGTCGTTGGCCACGGTGACGTAGTCGGCCGAGACCTCCTGCACCACACCGGCCTTCTCGGCGGTGATGACGTCGGCGGCGTCGACGGCACAGCGGTACTCCATGCCGGTGCCGACCAGCGGGGCCTCGCTCTTCAGTAGCGGCACCGCCTGGCGCATCATGTTGGAGCCCATGAGCGCGCGGTTGGCGTCGTCGTGCTCGAGGAACGGGATCATGGCGGTCGCGACCGACACCATCTGGCGCGGCGAGACGTCCATGTAGTCGATCTCGGTGCCGGGGATGTAGTCGATCTCGCCACCACGGCGGCGGACCAGGACGCGCGGCTCGGCGAAGTGCAGGTCCGCGGTCAGCGGGGCGTTCGCCTGGGCGATGACGTAGCGGTCCTCCTCGTCGGCGGTGAGGTAGTCCACCTTCTCGGTGACGACACCGTCGACGACCTTGCGGTACGGGGTCTCGATGAAGCCGAAGGCGTTGACCCGGCCGTACGAGGCCAGCGACCCGATCAGACCGATGTTCGGGCCTTCCGGGGTCTCGATCGGACACATGCGGCCGTAGTGCGAGGGGTGCACGTCACGGACCTCGAAGCCGGCGCGCTCACGGGAGAGACCACCGGGACCGAGGGCGGACAGACGGCGCTTGTGGGTCAGGCCCGACAGCGGGTTCGTCTGGTCCATGAACTGCGACAGCTGGCTGGTGCCGAAGAACTCCTTGATGGAGGCGACGACCGGCCGGATGTTGATCAGGGTCTGCGGCGTGATCGCCTCGACGTCCTGGGTGGTCATGCGCTCGCGCACGACGCGCTCCATGCGGGCGAGACCCGTACGGACCTGGTTCTGGATGAGCTCGCCGACGTTGCGCAGGCGGCGGTTGCCGAAGTGGTCGATGTCGTCGACCTCGACCACGATGTCGCGGCCGGTCTCGTCACGCCACTCGGTCTCACCGGCGTGCAGCTTCACCAGGTACTTGATCGCACCGATGATGTCGGGCTCGGTGAGCACGCCGGAGTCCAGCGACTCGGCGTTGCCCAGCTTGCGGTTGAGCTTGTAACGACCGACCTTGGCCAGGTCGTAGCGCTTCGGGTTGAAGTACAGGTTCTCCAGAAGCGTCTGCGCGGCCTCGCGCGTCGGCGGCTCGCCCGGACGCAGCTTGCGGTAGATGTCCAGCAGCGCGTCGTCCTGGCCCTGGGTGTGGTCCTTCTCCAGGGTGTTGCGCATCGACTCGTACTCGCCGAACTCCTCGAGAATCATCTCGTTGGTCCAGCCGAGAGCCTTCAGCAGCACGGTGACGGACTGCTTGCGCTTGCGGTCGATGCGGACGCCGACCATGTCGCGCTTGTCGATCTCCATCTCCAGCCAGGCACCACGCGAGGGGATGACCTTGCAGGAGTAGATGTCCTTGTCGGACACCTTGTCCAGGGTGGAGTCGAAGTACACACCCGGGGAGCGGACCAGCTGCGACACGACGACACGCTCGGTGCCGTTGATCACGAACGTGCCCTTGTGGGTCATGAGCGGGAAGTCGCCCATGAAGACCGTCTGAGACTTGATCTCACCGGTCTCGTTGTTGGTGAACTCGGCCGTGACGAAGAGCGGAGCCGCGTACGTGAAGTCGCGGTCCTTGCACTCGTCAATGGAGTTCTTCGGCGGCTCGAAACGGTGGTCGCGGAAGGTCAGGGACATCGACCCGCTGAAGTCCTCGATCGGGGAGATCTCCTCGAAGATCTCCTCCAGACCGGACTTGGTGGGGACGTCCTGACCAGACTCCAGCGCCTGCTCGACCCGGGTCTTCCAGGCCGCGTTGCCGAGCAGCCAGTCAAAGCTCTCGGTCTGCAGGGCCAGGAGGTTCGGGACCTCGAGGGGCTCCTTGATCTTCGCGAACGAGACGCGGAGCGGGGCGGTGGATGCGGCGGAATTGTTCGAGGCGTTGCGCGGCGCGGCCAAGAGGGGGGTCCTTCCGAGGGCTCGGAGCTCACTACGCGCGTACCAGCCGGGCCTGCTTGGGCTTGGAGCCACCTCCCTCGCCACTGGCCTCTGCCGGGGTCGAAACCCGAGGTCAGAGCCGCTTTGCGGAGGCGGTGCCAGACCCCTTCAGGGCAACGCAAACTCCGGGCGACGAGTCACGGAGCAGCTAACAGGCAGCGCAAAGGGACAGTGTAGCCAAAGGCTACACTGCTGTCCAGCTCTGATTCGGAAACCGAATCGGAGACTCCTCCCGGTAGCCGGGGGCGCGGACGCCCACCGGGTACTGCTCTAACTCACGTGGAGTCATTTCCCGCCGGAGCCACTGGTTATGCATCCAGCGGCGAACCAACCGGGCGGACTCGCGCCTTGAGAATCGCGCGCCCCGCCAGGTTCGTCAAGGGCCCGCCGGCGGCGCGGACCTCGACCCGTCTATCGGCCCGGAGCCCTCCGGCGTTACAGAAGCCGTGGTCGGGACCACTGTCGACGACGGTGATCACCATACTCCTCGACGCCGACAGTACCGAGTGGGCGATCGGCCACACCGGTGGTTCCCGGCCTCCCCGCCCGGCCCCCGTCCGGGAACGCAAAAGACCGGGCCGACCACCCACAAGGGTGATCGGCCCGGCCTCAGGCCCCCTCAGAGGGGGCGAGGAGTCACTTGACGGTGACCTTGGCGCCAGCGGCCTCGAGGGCAGCCTTGGCCTTCTCGGCAACGTCCTTGGCAACCTTCTCCAGGACCTTGGCACCGGCGGTGTCAACGAGGTCCTTGGCCTCCTTCAGGCCGAGGGAGGTCAGGGTGCGCACCTCCTTGATGACCTGGATCTTCTTGTCGCCCGCACCGTCGAGGATGACGTCGAACTCGTCCTGCTCCTCGACGGCCTCAGCGGCAGCACCGGGAACGCCGGCGGCGGCAACGGCGACCGGGGCGGCGGCGGTGACGTCGAACTTCTCCTCGAAGGCCTTCACGAAGGCAGCGAGCTCGATGAGGGTGAGCTCCTCGAACTGCGCGAGCAGCTCGTCCTGGGACAGCTTCGCCATGATTGGCGTCCTTCCACTAAATCGGCAGGTGGTGCCGGATGTACGGGTTGGCGGGCGTACGGGCCCGCAGCGAGGCGTGAGCCTGCCGAATTACTCGGCGGCCTCGTCCTCGGCGGCGGGAGCCGGCGTACCGGCACCGCCCTGCTCGACCTTGTCGCGCAGCGCGTCCACGGTGCGGACGAGCTTCGACGGCAGGGCCTGGAAGAGCGCGGCAGCCTGGGACTGCTTGGCCTTCAGGGCACCCGCCAGCTTGGCGAGCAGCACCTCGCGGGACTCGAGGTCCGCGAGCTTCTTGATCTCATCGGCGGACAGCGCCTTGCCGTCAAGGACACCGCCCTTGATGATGAGAGCGGGGTTCTCCTTGGCGAAGTCACGCAGAGCCTTCGCCGACTCCACCGGGTCACCGGTGACGAAGGCAACAGCCGTCGGACCGTTGAACAGGTCGTCGAGCTCCGAAATCCCGGCCTCGTTGGCCGCGATCTTGGTCAGCGTGTTCTTCACCACGGCGTACTCGGCGTTGTCGCCGAGCGAGCGACGCAGGGTCTTGACCTGCTTCACCGAGAGACCGCGGTACTCGGTGAGCAGCGCCGCGGAGGAGCCACGGAACTTGTCCGTGATCTCGGCGACGGCAGCAGCCTTGTCGGGCCTGGCCATAGGCTTACGCCTCCTTCCGTGATGTCGAAGTCCGGCCGACCGCGAAAGTCGACCATTCACGCCTCGAACCGACCGGACGGAAGGAAAGCCCTTGCGAAATGCAATGAGCCCCGGTGCGCAGGCGCACGGGGCTCGTCACGACCTCGACGGGCGGCCGCGCGGACGCGGTACCCGGAGGTCGAAGCTCCAGACACACCTGCGCGGGCTGCCTGCGACGGAGCGCAGATCCTTCGGCCACCTGCTCCCTGACGGGCGCGGCGACAACCAGCGGTCTTTGGCTTCGGCAACAGTAACCGGACACGTCCGGAAGACGCAAATCGCCCTCGGGCGGGTGAACCCGGGCGGGTCGGGAGCGGTTCAGCGGGCCAGTGGGGAGACGGTCCGGACGCCGGTGTCCACGGTGTCCGTCTCGGCCGGCGCCTGGGCCGAGAGCAGCGGACCGGCCGGGTCGGAGTAGAGCACCGAGTCGTCCGCCCGGCCGCTGTCCCCGTTGCCGGTGCGCTGGAGCCGGACCAGCTGGTCCTTTTCGTTCAGCCAGAGGTCCAGGGTGAGCGAGATCGAGCCGCCGGGCGCCAGCGCGGCCCGCAGGCCGTCCCGGCGGGCCTGGGTCAGCCCGGTCTGGGCGGCCGCGTACTTCTCGGCGGTGGTGGTCACCCGGTAGTGCTCGACGGTCGCGTCCTCGTACTTCTCCTCGCCGACGAAGCTCGCGTCCACTCCGTCGGCGGTGGCGGCGGCCAGCGCCTCGACCGGGTTCAGCAGATCGATCAGCCCCGCGTACGGGACCTCCTTGTGGCCGTCCGGGTCGGGCGGGACGGTGAAGCGCTCCCAGTGCTTGCCGCCGTTGCGGGCCGCGGTGGCGGCGTCGCCGCCCTGGTAGGCGACGGTGTCCACGACGATCAGCTGCTCGGCGTCCGCCGGGGTGGAGCGCTTGATCTGCAGCGCCGTCTTGGGCGCCCAGAAGAGCGGACCGGACCCGGCGTCCGCGCCCAGCCGGTAGCTGACCTTGGCCCGGCGGGCGGTCTGCATGGCCAGCTCGGCGGAGAGCAGCACCCCGTGCGGCGAGCGGTCGGTCGGCTTGGCCGGCCCGGTCGGGGTGGCCGTGGTCGGGGAGGCACTGCTCGCGCTCGACCCGGCGGACGGCGCGGCGGGCGCGCCGCCGCGCCCGCCGCAGCCGGTCAGCCCGCTCGCGAGCACGGCGACGACGGCCAGCGCCGCCAGCCGCTGCCGTCCCGCCATCGTCCGTTCCTCCCTCACCGGGCCACCTTGCCATCCGGACCCGGATCCGCCGGTGGCGGCCCCCTGGTCGGGCCCCACCGCCCCGGGCCCGTCCACCGGTCGGACGAGTCGGGGCCGGAACGGGGGCCGGGATCAGCTGTCGGTGGCCGCGGCGTTCTTGCCGAGCTTCGCCAGCTCGGTGATCTCGATCGAGTCGGACTGGTCCGGCGCGGTCGTGTTGACCGGGGTGCCGTAGTCCGAGTAGGTGACGGTGACCTTCATCGCGCCGGCCTTGGTGTCGGCCTGCTCGGTCCGCTTCACCACGAGCTGGTCGGCGTCCACCCAGACATCGATGGTCTCGCTGGTGATACCCATGGTGGCCAGCGACTGCTTCATCCGGTCGAGCTGCTCGGGGGTGAGGCCGCCGTTGGCCTTCGCCATGTTGGCCACGTTCAGCTCACCGGTGTAGTGGGTGGCCGGCTTGCCGTTCACCGTCTCCTGCCCGACCTCGGAAACGGTGCCGGAGGCGATCAGGGTCCGCACGCCCTCCACGGGGTCGGCCTTCTTGAACTGGTCGGCGGTGCTCGCGCCGCCGGCGGCGGTGCCGCCCTGCAGCTTGGCGACGTCGCCGTAGCCGATGTGCACCCAGTGCCGCCCGTCGGACGCCTTCAGGGCGTCGCCGCCGAGCTTCATGTACATGCCGTCCGGAACGAACCGGTAGACGAACGCCGTGCCGCCGATGCTGGTGGTCATCTTGTCGGCATTCGGCATGCCGGACATGTCCATCGTCATGTCGCCCTGGAGGCCACCGCCCCAGCCCATGGCGCCGTCGGCCTTCATGGTGATGCGGCCGATGGTGATGTCCTCGGTGACCTTGGCGGACTTGGCCGCGCCGGTCTTCTTGGTGACCTGCTCCAGGAAGACCGCCGGGCTCACCTTGGCCGGCGGGGCCGCCGCCTGGGTGGTCGCGGCGGCGGCCGTGGTCGGCGCGGCCGGGGCGGCGTTCTTGCCTGCGGAGTCGCTGTTGTCGTTGCAGGCGGTCGCGGTCAGCGCCAGCGCGCCGAGGACGACGACGACGGCGGCCTTGCGGGTTCCAGCCATGGTGTTCCCCCCTTGAGAACTCCCCGGGCGCGCGCCGCGCCCGGGGTGGTAGCCGGTGGTTGTCGTTGCTGCGTCCGGTCCGAGCGGGCTCAGCCGAACAGCTTGAGGAGGTCGGCCTGGGAGCCGAGGTCACCGGCGGCGGGCGCCTCGACCTTGGTGCCCTTGCCCAGGTCGGAGTACTTCACGGTGACGGCCTTCGACTCGCCGTTGGTGTCGCCGTACTCCTGGTACTTGACGAGCTCAGCCTTGTCGTTCAGCCAGAAGTCGATGGTGAGGGTCTTGCCGTCCTCCTCCAGCGTCTTCTGGACGGACTGGCGCTGCTCCGGCGTGAGCGCGGTCATCCCGGCCACCAGGGTGGCGGCCTCCTCGACCGCCCGCAGGTGGGTCGTCTGGACGCCGTCCACGCTCTCCTGGCCGACCTTGCTCAGCTTGCCGCTCGCGCCCGCGATGGTGAGCTGGGCGACCGGGTTGGTCATCTGACCCATCACCACGAAGGCGCCGCCCATCTCCTCCGAGGTGGGCACCTTGACCCAGTGCTTGCCCTGCAGCGCCGTGGCGTCGTCGACGCCGACGTAGGCGTCGGCCCCGATGACCCGGATCTTGAGCTTCTTGCCGTCCATGTCACTGGACACGTCCAGGGCGACCTTGCCCGGGTCCTTCCAGTCGACGGTGCCGGCACCGCCCGGGCTGGTGGGGTCCGGGGAGGTCATGGTGACCTTGCCGTTCCCGGCCTTCTGCATCACCAGGGCGGCGGCGGTGAGCGCGGCCTTCGGGTCCGCGGTCAGTCCGGCCGGGACCGACCCGGCGTCCTTGGTGTCACCGGCCGACTTGCTGTCGCTGCCGCCCTTGCTTCCGCAGGCGGTGGCGCCGGCCAGCAGGACGGCGGCGGTCGCGACGGTAGCGGCGAGACGCACGGCACGCATGGAGTACCCCCCGTAAGTTCTTCGGAAGAGCCGATCCTCAGCTTCTTCTCACGCGGACTCTAACGGATCGCCAGGACCGACCCGCACCGGATATCCCCCTCCCGTCACCCGGCCGCGGCGGGCGTGGTGTCCGCCGGCCCGGAGGCAGCGACATCCGTCGTGGTCACCGTGGCTCCGGCGCTCCCCTGCGCCGTCTCGCGCAGTCTCAGCAGTCGCGGGCCGGGCCCGACCCAGAGGTCGTAGCCGATCCGCGCGACCCCGCGCTGCCGGTACCAGTCGACCACCGCGGCCAACCGCCGGGGGCTCAACTCCCCGTCCGCGCCGAAGTAGTCGGCCACCGGGGCGGCGCCCTGGTAGTGGGCGACGGTCACCCCGGCCAGCTGTTCGCCGCCGAGCGAGCCGAGCCGGTCGGTCTGGGCCATCGCGTACGCCCGGCTGCCCGGGTTGGTGACCAGCGTGCTCATCCAGCCGCCCGCGTAGCCGCCGGGGTCGATCCCGGCCTTCGGGTCGAGCGACTCCGCGGTGGTGCGGTCCGCGTGCTTGGCCGCGGCGCCCTGGTAGGCGAGGTCGATCGCGCCGTCGTGGAGGGTCAGCCGTCCGGCGCCCAGTTCGTCGGTGACGGTCAGCGCGGCCTCGTCCCGGTCCCCCCAGACCACCGTGCCGCTCGCGGTGCGCCGGCCGTCCGGGCCCTCCTGCACCACGTCGATCCGGGCACCGCCGGTGTCGTCCAGCGCCTGGGCGGCCGCGAGCACCACCTGCTTGGGCGGCACCGGCGCGGGCTCGCCGGGGAGCTGGGTGCCGGGGGCGGCCAGCATGCTGCAACCGGTGGCGGCGCCGAGCAGCAGCAGGGCCGCCGCGAGCGCGGCGGGGCGTAGGGCGGGCGGCACGGCACACTCCGGCGGTCACAGGTTCTCCACATGAACTGACCGGCAGAGCGTACGACGATTCGGTCAACCGTTCCCATCCGCCCGTGTCCCGATCCCGCAACCGTTTCCGCGGCCCGGGCCCCGCGGTGCCGGACTGGGGGCAGGCGGGGGCCGGACCGGGCCGGGAACGAACGACGGCGGGCCCGCACCCCCGGTGAAGGGGGTACGGGCCCGCCGTACGGACTGCTTCAGAGCGCTGGGGCTCAGACCGCGGCCGGGTCCTCCTCGACGAGGAGGTTGCGGGTGCGGTTCGGGTCCACCTGGATGCCGGGGCCCATGGTGGTCGAGAACGCGGTCTTCTTGATGTAGCGGCCCTTGGCGGCGGACGGCTTGGCGCGGAGCACCTCGTCCAGCGCGGCGGCGTAGTTCTCGACCAGCTGCTCGTCGGTGAAGGAGGCCTTACCGATGATGAAGTGCAGGTTCGAGTGCTTGTCGACGCGGAACTCGATCTTGCCGCCCTTGATGTCGTTGACAGCCTTGGCGACGTCCGGGGTCACGGTGCCGGTCTTCGGGTTCGGCATCAGACCACGGGGACCGAGCACGCGGCCCAGGCGGCCGACCTTGCCCATGAGGTCCGGGGTGGCGACGACGGCGTCGAAGTCCAGCTTGCCCTTCGCGACCTCGTCGATCAGCTCGTCGGCACCGACGATGTCGGCACCCGCAGCACGCGCGGCCTCGGCACGCTCGCCGGTCGCGAAGACCAGGACCCGAGCGGTCTTACCGGTGCCGTGCGGGAGGATCACGGTGCTGCGGACCATCTGGTCGGCCTTGCGCGGGTCGACGCCCAGACGCATGGCGACCTCGACGGTGCCGTCGAACTTGGTGGTGCTGGTCGCCTTGGCGAGGCGGACGGCCTCGAGGGGGGCGTAAAGGCGCTCGCGGTCGACCTTGGCGTCCGCGGCCTTCAGAGCCTTGCTGCGCTTCACTGCTGCTCCTGAATGGTGATGGGAGTTGTGGTAGTCAACGGGCCTGCGCAGGCCCTACCACGGGAAAGAGAGGGGCTGATCAGCCCTCGACCGTGATGCCCATCGACCGGGCGGTGCCGGCGATGATCTTCTCCGCCGCGTCCAGGTCGTTGGCGTTCAGGTCGGGCATCTTGGTGGTGGCGATCTCGCGGACCTGGGCGCTGGTGAGCTTGGCGACCTTGGTCTTGTGCGGCTCGCTGGAGCCCTTCTCGATACCGGCGGCCTTCAGGATGAGGCGCGCGGCCGGCGGCGTCTTCGTGATGAAGGTGAAGGAACGGTCCTCGTAGACCGTGATCTCCACCGGCACGATCATGCCGCGCTGCGACTCGGTCGCAGCGTTGTAGGCCTTGCAGAACTCCATGATGTTGACGCCGTGCTGGCCCAGCGCGGGGCCGACCGGCGGCGCCGGGTTGGCCGCACCGGCGTTGATCTGGAGCTTGATAAGCCCCGTGACCTTCTTCTTCTTGGGAGGCATGTCTCTCCGGGTCCTTCCGAGAGGTGATTGCTGGTGCGTGCGGAACCGGGGCGACACCCGGTCGCCAGCACACACATCGGACCAGGCTAACGCGTCAGCGCCGCTGGACCAAAACGGATCCGGGGCGGGGGCGCCCGGCCCCCGCCCCGGATCCTGAGACCGTGGGACTAGTTCTTCTGGATCTGGTCGAAGGAGAGCTCGACCGGGGTCTCCCGGCCGAAGATCTCGACCAGGCCCTTGACCTTCTTCGAGTCGGGGTTGATCTCGTTGATGGTCGCCTGGAGGGTCGCGAACGGGCCGTCGGTGACGGTGACCGAGTCGCCGACCTCGAAGTCCAGCACCTGGATCTCGGTCGGCTTGACCGGCGAGGGCTTGCCGGCCTCCTTGGCGGCCTGGCGCTCGACGTCCGGGGCGAGCATCTTGACGACCTCGTCCAGGGTCAGCGGGTACGGGTCGTAGGCGTTGCCGACGAAGCCGGTGACGCCGGGGGTGTTGCGCACGACGCCCCAGGACTCCGGGGTGAGGTCCATGCGCACCAGGACGTAGCCGGGGAGCTTGTTCTGGCGGATGGTCTTGCGGTCGCCGTTCTTGATCTGGACGACCTCCTCCTGCGGCACCTCGGCCTGGAAGATGTACTCCTCGACGTTCAGCGAGACGGCGCGCTGCTCCAGGTTCTGCTTCACCCGGTTCTCGTAGCCGGCGTAGGTGTGGATCACGTACCACTCGCCCGGCATGAAGCGCAGGTCCTCGCGGAACTTGGCGACCGGGTCGACCTCGGCCTCGTCCTCGGCGGACTCCTCGGCGGCCTCGGCCTCCTCGGCGGCGGACTCCTCGGTGCCGTCCTCCGCCTCGGCGGCCTCCACGTGCAGCGCGGACTCCTCGGCGGCCTCGCCGGCCTCGGCCTCGTCGTACGCCTCGACCTCGTCCTCGTCGCTGTCCGCGGCGTCGACGATCTGCTCGGCGGACTCGGCGTCGTCAGCCAGCTCGGCCGCGTCCAGCTCGGCGGCGACATCCGCCTCGCGGACGGTCTCGTCGGCGTCGTACAGGGGGGACTCAGACACTGTGGCTGCTTCTTTCCTGGAGATGGTGAAGGTGGCGCGCTCCGAAACCGGACCGGCGCTCGGCCGCTCGAGCGGGCGCCAGGAGAGGCCTCGGAGACTTCAACAGTACCGAGTCCACGGTACGCGCGCGTACGTCCGCCGCCGACAGCTCGACCCGGACCGATGATTCGGCCCGGGTCGGGAGGTGGTTCGGAGGTGGGGCTCGATCAGCCGAAGACCAAGAGGCTCAGCTTGGCGAAGCCGTAGTCGAGGCCGTAGACGAAGCCCATCACGACCACGACGAAGGTCACCACGACGGCGGTGTAGTTGGTGAGCTCGCTCCTGGTGGGCCAGACGACCTTGCGCAGCTCGGCGATGATCTGGCGGTAGAACAGGCCCATGCGCGCGAAGAGGCCCTTCTTGGCCCGCTTGCCGGACTTCTTCTGCTTGCCGGACTTCTTGTCGCCCTCGACAGCAGCGGTCTCGGCAGCGCCGTCGGTCCCCTCGGGGTTGCCGCTCTCAGGCGTTGCGGTGGAGCCCGTGGTCTCCGTCACTCGTCCTCACCTGAATCCGGGTCCGGCCGAACATCGCCTGCGTACCCGTTTCAGGCACGAGCGGTCGGCTTAAGCGGTGCTGATCGGTGCCCTCTCCGCATCAAGCCCGCTCGCTCTGTGGAGCGAACGGGCTGGGTACGGATCAAGCAGCAGGGCAAGAGGGACTCGAACCCCCAACCGCCGGTTTTGGAGACCGGTGCTCTACCAATTGAGCTATTGCCCTACGGAGCCTCGCAGCCCCTGGTGGCGACCAACCTACCGCATCTCCCCCCGCTGTCCGTACAGGCGGTGAAAGCTCCGGTCTTTTTCGGTGGGCCGTCGAGGAGCGAGTGTACGTGGTCGGAGGCTGTTTGGTCGAACCTCTTCTTCCGGAGCCCCCGGCCGCCCGGCGGATGTCCGGCCGGGGGCGGCGATCACCGGCGGATCGGCGGGGGCCGCCATGCGGACGGAGCCGTACGGATGGTGAAACCGCGATGACCGGTCCGTCCCGGTTCTGCGACGATGCAGGCATGAGCGCTTCCACCCCGCAGCCCGACCAGTCCATCCGCCCCGCCGACCGCCGGGTCTCCGCCCGGATCGGCGCGATCGCCGAGTCCGCGACCCTCGCCGTGGACGCCAAGGCCAAGGCCCTCAAGGCGGCCGGCCGGCCGGTGATCGGCTTCGGTGCCGGCGAGCCCGACTTCCCCACGCCGGACTACATCGTCGAGGCGGCCGTCGAGGCCTGCCGCGACCCGAAGAACCACCGTTACACCCCGGCGGGTGGCCTGCCCGAGCTGAAGGCCGCGATCGCCGCCAAGACGCTGCGCGACTCGGGCTACGTGGTGGACGCCTCCCAGGTGCTGGTCACCAACGGCGGCAAGCAGGCGATCTACGAGGCCTTCGCCGCGATCCTGGACCCGGGCGACGAGGTCATCATCCCGGCCCCGTACTGGACCACCTACCCGGAGTCGGTCCAGCTGGCCGGCGGTGTCCCGGTGGAGGTCGTGTCCGACGAGACCACCGGCTACAAGGTCTCGGTCGAGCAGCTGGAGGCCGCCCGCACCGAGAACACCAAGGTGGTGCTCTTCGTCTCGCCCTCCAACCCGACCGGCGCGGTGTACACCGAGGCCGAGGCCGAGGCGATCGGCCGCTGGGCGCTGGAGCACGGCCTCTGGGTGCTCACCGACGAGATCTACGAGCACCTGGTCTACGGCAACGCGAGCTTCACCTCGCTGCCGGCCCTGCTGCCCGAGCTGGCCGACAAGTGCATCGTGGTCAACGGCGTCGCCAAGACCTACGCGATGACCGGCTGGCGGGTGGGCTGGGTGATCGGCCCCAAGGACGTGATCAAGGCCGCGACCAACCTCCAGTCGCACGCCACCTCGAACGTCTCCAACGTCGCCCAGCGCGCCGCGCTGGCCGCCGTCGCGGGCGACCTGGACGCGGTGGCCGAGATGCGCGAGGCCTTCGACCGCCGCCGCAAGACCATCGTGCGGATGCTCAACGAGATCGAGGGCGTCCTCTGCCCCGAGCCCGAGGGCGCGTTCTACGCGTACCCGTCGGTCAAGGGCCTGCTGGGCAAGGAGATCCGCGGCAGGCGGCCGCAGACCTCCGGCGAGCTGGCCGCGCTGATCCTGGACGAGGCCGAGGTCGCGGTCGTCCCGGGCGAGGCCTTCGGCACCCCCGGCTACCTGCGGCTCTCCTACGCGCTCGGCGACGCCGACCTGGTCGAGGGCGTCAGCCGGGTCCAGAAGCTCCTCGGCGAGGCCCGCGACTGACGTCAACCCGACGTCCGGGCTTCACCCGGCACGCCGCCCTCTTTCACCCCTCCGGGGGATGGAAGGAGGGCGGTTCCCGTTTGGGGGCCGCATGCGGCAGTATCGGAAAATGGAACGCCTGTTGAACCCGCGAGACGTCAGGGGCCTCCCGAAGGCCCACCTGCACCTGCACTTCACCGGCTCGATGCGGCCCGCCACCCTGCTGGAGCTGGCCGACAAGCACGGCGTCCGGCTGCCGGAGGCCCTCAGCTCCGGCGAGCCGCCCAAACTGCGGGCCACCGACGAACGCGGCTGGTTCCGCTTCCAGCGCCTGTACGACACCGCCCGCTCGGTGCTCCGCGACGAGTCGGACATCCGCCGGCTGGTCCTGGAGACCGCCCAGGACGAGCAGCGGGACGGCTCCCGCTGGCTGGAGATCCAGGTCGACCCGACCTCCTACGCGCCCCGGCTGGGCGGACTGATCCCCGCACTGGAACTGATCCTGGACGCGGTGGAGCACGCCGCCGCGGCCACCGGGGTGGGCATCCGGGTGCTGGTCGCGGCCAACCGGATGAAGTCCCCGATGGACGCCCGGACACTGGCCCGGCTCGCCGTCCGCTACGCCGATCACGGCGTGGTGGGCTTCGGCCTCTCCAACGACGAGCGCCGCGGCCTGGCCCGGGACTTCGACCGGGCCTTCGAGATCGCCCGCAAGGGCGGACTGCTGGCCGCCCCGCACGGCGGCGAGCTGGCCGGCCCGGAGTCCGTCCGGGACTGCCTGGACGACCTGGGCGCCGGCCGGATCGGCCACGGCGTCCGGGCCGCCGAGGACCCGCGACTGATGGACAGGCTGGCCGACCGTCAGATCACCTGCGAGGTCTGCCCGTCCTCCAACGTCTCGCTCGGCGTCTACGAGCGCCCCGAGGAGGTGCCGCTGCGCCGGCTGTTCGACGCCGGGGTGCCGCTGGCGCTCGGCGCGGACGACCCGCTGCTGTTCGGCACCCGGCTGGCCGCCCAGTACGACCTGGCCCGGGACGTCCTGGGCTTCAGCGATGCCGAACTCGCCGAGCTGGCACGGCAGTCGGTGCGCGGCTCGTGCGCGCCGGAGGCCGTCCGCAAGGAGCTGCTGGCGGACGTCGACGCCTGGCTGGTGGACGGGCACGCCCCTACAGCTTGACGCCCACCATCACCGGCTCGTTCACCAGCTCCACCCCGAAGGCCTCGCGGACCCCGTCCCGGATCTCCCGGGCCAGGGCCAGCAGGTCCTCGGCGGTGGCCGCGCCGCGGTTGGTGAGCGCCAGGGTGTGCTTGGTGGAGAGGGTCGCCGGACCGTCGCCGTAGCCCTTGCCGAAGCCCGCGCGATCGATCAGCCAGGCCGCCGAGGTCTTGGTGCAGCCCTCCGGGGCCGGGTAGGCAGGGGCGTTCTCGGTGCCCGGACGGGTGCGGAAGGACTCGTACTGCGCGGCCGTGAGCACCGGGTTGGTGAAGAAGGAGCCGGCCGACCAGGTGTCGTGGTCCGCCGGGTCCAGCACCATGCCCTTGCCGGCCCGCAGCGCCAGCACCGCGTCGTACGCCTCGGCCAGCGGCACCGGCTCGCCCTGCTCGACGCCGAAGTGCCTGGCTACCTCGGCGTACTTGACCGGGGTGGACAGCCCCGCGCGGTCCGCCAGGGCGAACCGCACCCGCAGCACCACGTAGCGGTCCGGCTCGGCCTTGAACCGGCTGTGCCGGTAGGAGAAGGCGCACTCGGCGTTCGTGAGGGTGACCACCTCGCCCGCCGCGCGGTCGTACGCGACCACCTCGGTGACGGTCTGGGCCACCTCCTGGCCGTACGCGCCGACGTTCTGCACCGGGGTCGCGCCGGCCGAGCCGGGGATGCCGGCCAGGAACTCGATCCCGGCCAGGCCGTGTTCGCGCACCACGCGGGTGACCGCCGCCGACCACACCTCGCCGGCCGCCAGTTCCAGCACCGTGCCGTCCAGGGCGAAGCCGGTGGTGGCGATCCGCAGCACGGTGCCGGGGAAGCCCGCGTCACCGATCACCAGGTTGGAGCCGCCGCCGAGGACCAGCAGCGGTTCGCCCGCCGCGTCGGCCTCGCGGACGGCGGCGATCACCTCGTCGTCGGTGTGGGCGGTCACCAGGCGGCGGGCCGGGCCGCCGAGCCGGAGCGTGGTCAGCGGGGCGAGGGGGGCGTCGTTTTCTACCAGCACGCCCACCAGCGTACGGGGACGGGGCGGCCGGCCGGCCGCCCCCGTCGACCCGCACCACCGCTCAGGCCTTCGAGGCCTCGGCCGGGACGGACCGCCCCTCCTCGGCGACGGCGGCGTCCGCCGCACCCTCGGCCCCGGTGACCGCGACGGCGTCCCCGGCCGTCACGGACCGCTCGATCACCGCGGCCCGCTCGGCCACGAGGGCCCCGGAGGCCTTGGCCCGGCGCGGCAGCACCAGCGCGCAGACCCCGCCCGCCAGCACCAGCCCGGCGCCGACGTACAGCGCGGGAACCATCGCGTGGACGAAGGTCCCCGCCGAGCCGTCGCCGCCGCGCGCCGAGAACACCGCCGACAGCACGGCCACCCCGAGCGCGCCGCCGACCTCGCGCAGCGCGTTGTTGGCGCCGGAGGCGATGCCCTGCTCCTCCGGCGCGACGCTGTCCATCACCATGGCGGCGGTCGGCGCGAAGTACATCGCCATGCCGACGCCGCACATCACCACCGCGGGCACCACCGGGGAGTACTCGTAGTGCCCGAGCCCGTCGTTGATCGCCGCGTACAGCGCCAGGCCGACGCCCTGGAGCGTCAGTCCGACGATCACGATCGGACGGCCGCCGAGGCGGTCGGCCAGGATGCCGGCGACCGGCGCGACGACCAGCCCCACCCCGGTCCACGGGAGCATCCGGATCCCGGCCTCCTGCGGGGTGTAGCCCCCGACGGTCTGGAGGTGCTGGCTGATCAGGAAGATCGAACCGAACATCCCGAGGAACATCAGCAGGCCGGAGGCGTTGACCGCGGCGAAGGTCCGGTTGCGGAACAGCCGCATCGGCAGCATCGGGTGCTCGGCGCCGCGCTGCTCGTAGCGCACGAAGGCGATCAGCAGCACCAGGCCGCCGGCCAGCGCGGCCAGCACCAGCGGGCTGGTCCAGCCGTCCGGGTTGCCGCGGATCAGACCGAGCACGACGCCGAACAGGCCGAGGCTCACCAGAACCGTGCCGACCGCGTCCAGGGCCGGGCTGGCCCCGAAGCTCTCGCGCAGCCGCAGGGCGGCCAGCGGCACCAGGGCGACGCCGACCGGGACGTTCACCCAGAAGATCCACTGCCACGAGAAGTGCTCGGTCAGGGCTCCGCCGATCAGCGGGCCGGCGGCGATGGCGAGGCCGTTGACGCCGGCCCAGATGCCGAAGGCCATACCGCGCCTGACCGCCGGGACGGCGGCGGTCAGCAGGGTGAGGGTGAGCGGCATCGACACCGCCGCTCCGACGCCCTGGACGGCGCGCGCGGCGATCAGCGCGCCGATGCCCGGCGAGAGCGCGGCCGCGGCGGAGCCGGCGGTGAAGAGGCTGAGCCCGATCAGGAACATCCGGCGGCGGCCGAAGCGGTCGCCGAGCGCCGCGCCGAACATCAGCAGCACGGCGAAGGACAGGGTGTAGGCGCTGACCGTCCACTCCAGGTCGGAGAGCCCGCCGCCGAGCTCCTCCCGGATGGACGGCAGCGCGGTGGTGACGACCAGGTTGTCCAGGGCCGCCATGAAGCCGGCGAGGCTGGTGATCACCAGGGTCCAGACGCCGGTGCGTCCGAGTCCGGGTTTGTCGGTCGCGAGCTCCGTCGCGTTCTTCGTCGTGATCTCCGTCATGACTCCACTTCCCCCAGCGTTTCCCGGATAGTTATTGATCACTAACTTTTGAGGGCCGAAAAAGGGCCGCACGGCTCCCACCGCGCGACCCGCTACTCCTCCTCGCCCCCGCGTCCGTCCCGCTCGCGCCCATCCCCGCACTCGTCCCCGGGCTCGTTGAAGCCGTCCCAGATCCGGTGCTCCCGGGGGAAACCCAGCGCCACCAGGGCGTTGATCAGCATCCCGTAGGCGAAGAACTCGGTGGTTCCCCGCACGTCACCACCGACCCGCTCCCGGACCCGTTCGAACAGATCCCCCCACAGTTGCCGGGCGGTCTCGCCGATCTCGTCCTCGCCGGCCATCCGGGAGGCGAACACCGAGACGTAGAGCTGCATCTGCATCATGAGCTGCTCGCCGTCCTCGACCAGGCCCATGTACGCCTCGGACATCGCCGCGGCGGCCTCCTCCCCGGTCAGTCCGACGGACGCCTCGTCGAAGACCCGCCAGGTCTCCTCGATGCAGCGCTCGGCGGCGGCCGTGAAGATCGCCTGCTTGCTCGGGAACAGCCGGAACAGGTACGGCTGCGAGACGCCGACCCGACGGGCGATCGCCTCGGTGGAGGTGCCCCGGTAGCCGTGCCTGGCGAACTCGATCACCGCGGCCCGGACGACGCTCTCGCGCCGCTCCTCCGCACTCATCCGCATGCTCGTCTTCGCCACGAAGACCAAGTTAGTGACCAATCACTAGCTCTGCAACCGCGAAAACCGCCCCGGAGCCCCTCGAACGGGTCCCGGGGCGGCTGACGTCGCGGAACGCCCGGCGGAGGAGCCGGGATCCGGCCGGAGGGCGAAGGGCCTCATGCGAGCCGGACGACCGCCCTGGACATCCCGAGCACCTTCTGCCCGCCCGAGGTCGCCAGCAGGTCTACCTGCACCCTGCGGTCGTCCAGCTTCTTGGCGACCTTGGCCGAGACCTCGATCACCGCGCCGACCCCGTCGTTCGGCACCGGCACCGGCCGGGTGAAGCGCACGCCGTACTCGACCACCGTGGCCGGGTCGCCGACCCAGTCGGTGACCACCCGGATGGCCTCGGCCATGGTGAACATGCCGTGCGCGATGACGTCCGGCAGGCCGACCTCCAGGGCGAACTTCTCGTTCCAGTGGATCGGGTTGAAGTCGCCGGAGGCGCCCGCGTAGCGCACCAGTGTGGCGCGGGTCACCGGGAAGGACTGCGCCGGCAGCTGGGTGCCGACCTCGACCTCGTCGTAGTTGATCGCCATCGCGCTCACTCCCCCGCCTCGTCGGCGGCCCGGGCCACCAGCGTCATGATCGCCGTCACCACGTGCTCGCCGGTCTCGTCCGCCACCTCGCCGCGCACGGTGAGCACGTCGTTGCCCGCCAGCGACTTGATGTTGTCGATGGTGACCGCGACCGTCAGCCGGTCACCGGCCCGCACCGGGCGGCTGTACTGGAACTTCTGGTCACCGTGCACCACTCGGCTGTAGTCCAGGCCCAGCTCCGGGTCCTCGACGACCTGGCCGGCCGCCTGGAAGGCGATCGCGAACGGGAAGGTCGGCGGGGCGATCACGTCCGGGTGGCCCAGCGCCTTCGCGGCCTCCGCGTCGGTGTACGCCGGATTGGCGTCCCCGATCGCGATCGCGAACTCGCGGATCTTCTCCCGGCCGACCTCGTAAGGATCGGTGGGCGGGTAACTACGCCCGATGAAGGACGGGTCGAGCGCCATGGCAGCTCCTCGGAACGCGGGTGGAAACGCGGACGGGTACGAAAAAGCTCCGGGCCGCACCCCCTGTTGAGGGATGCGGCCCGGAGTCGAAGACCTGAATTCACACAGGCCCGGCGCCCTGCGACAGGGTCAGCGGGTCTCGCGGTGCGCGGTGTGCGAGTTGCAGCGGGGGCAGTGCTTCTTCATCTCAAGACGGTCCGGGTCGTTACGCCGGTTCTTCTTGGTGATGTAGTTCCGCTCCTTGCACTCCACGCAGGCCAGCGTGATCTTCGGGCGGACGTCGGTGGCAGCCACGGGAGTGCCTTCCTTGGACAATGAATAAGAACACAACAAGAGTAGCCGACCGGGAGTGCGATCTCCCGACCGACTACGCGGGGTAGCGGTGACCGGACTTGAACCGGTGACACAGCGATTATGAGCCGCTTGCTCTACCAACTGAGCTACACCGCCACAGTGATCAGCAGCACAGCCGAAGCTGACTGCCTTTCACCAGAGCCCCCATGCGGAATCGAACCGCAGACCTTCTCCTTACCATGGAGACGCTCTACCGACTGAGCTATAGGGGCGAACGAGGAAGAGATTACACGTTCCGCGCCCAGAGGTGAAATCCGTATCCCGGGGCGAAGTCCGCAGGTCGGCGAGGTGCACGGACGGCCGATCCGGGGCCGGGCGTTCGATCGGCCCGCGAGCCGCGCGCCCCGAGCCGATACGACTATTGCCCGCCTCCCGGCGGCCCGCCCCCGTGCCCCATAGGCTCGACGCTCATTGGCCGGGGCACGAGAAGGAGCCGTCGATGGACAGCGCAGCCGCCGACGGGCCACACTCCGGGCCCGGCCCGGCGGCCAACCCGCTCGGGCACGGCCCGATCCTCCTGCTCACCGGAGCCCGGCTGGCCGACGGACGGGTGGTGGACGTCCGGATCAGCGGCGACCGGATCCAGGCGGTCGGCACCGTCGGCAGCCTCGGCCCGCTGCCCGCCCTGCCCGGCGCCCCGACCGTCACCACCGGCGCCCGGATCGACCTCCGGGGCTACCTGCTGCTCCCGGCTCCCGCCGAGGCGCACGCCCACTACGACACCGCCTTCTCCGCCGCCCTGCCCGCCCCGCCGCCGGACACCCCCGCCGACCTCACCCGCCGGGTCACCGAGGCCGCGCTCACCTCGCTCGGCTACGGCGCCACCGCCCAGCGCACCCACGTACGGATCGGCGACGTGCACGGGCTGCGCCGGCTGGAGGCGGTGCTCACCGCCCGCCAGGCGCTGCGGGGCCTGGCCGAGCTCCAGGCGGTGGCGATGCCCCGGCTGCTCACCGGCCGGGTCGGCGCGGACGGGCGCGCCCAGCTGCGCGAGGCCCTCAAGCTGGGCGCCACGGCGGCCGGCGGCTGCCCGGAGCTGGATCCGGACCCGGCCGGGTACGTGCAACTGCTGTTGGAGGCGGCCCGAGAGGCGGACTGCCCCGTGGACCTCCACACCACCGCTGCGGACTCCGCCCAACTCGCCCGGCTGGCAAGTGCCTTGGCGCCGCTGCGGCCCCGGGTGACGCTCGGCCCGTGCGGGGCGCTGGCCCCCGGCGCGTCCACCGTGCTGGCGACCAGCGGGGTGCGGGTGGTCTGGCTGCCGCAGAACGGCGGCTGCACCGGCCTGGAGGGCCGGCCGTCGGGCCAGCGGCCGGGACTGTTAAGGGAGTTGGCCGCGGCCGGGGTGCCGCTGGCGGCGGGCAGCGGCGCCCTGCGGGACCAGTCCAACCCGGTCGGCCGGGCCGATCCGCTGGAGGCCGCCTACCTGCTCGCGGCGGGTGGGGAGCTGGACCCGGAGGCGGCGTACGACGCGGTGGCGAACCAGGCCCGGGCGGCACTGGGGCTGCCGCCGGTCCGGGTGGACGCCGGGTTCCCGGCGGAGCTGCTGGCGGTGCGCGGGGACAGCCTGGCCGGGGCGCTCGCGGGCGGCCACAGCCGGCTGGTGGTGCACAGTGGCCGGGTGGTCAGCCGCACCAGCGCGGTCCGGGAGTTCGCGGACACAGTGGTGCTGGCACTGCCCCGGCAGTCCGGCGGCACGGACTGCTGAGGGCGGAGGCCGAAGGGGCGCGCGCCTTGCGTCGCGCGCCCCCTCCCCCACCTGCTGGCCGTCCTCGGGGACGGCGGCCGGAGCGGTCCCGGACTTCCCCCACACGGAGCAGGGCCCGCTCGTTCCGGCACTGAACCTACGACCACGGATCCCCGCTCCCGGCTGGCCTTGACGCCCTCCTGTCGTGCGGAGAAGGGCTCTTGACGGCTCGTTGACGCGGGGGGGCCACGCCCTACGGCACGTACCGGTACCCGATCCCCGGCTCGGTGATCAGGTGGCGCGGGCGGGCCGGGTCGCGTTCCAGCTTGCGGCGCAGCCCCGCCAGGTAGACCCGCAGGTAGTTGCCGCGCGCCTCCTGGGCCGGGCCCCACACCTCCCGCAGGATCTGCCGCCCGGGCACCAACCGGCCGGGGTTGGCGAGCAGCAGTCCGAGGATCCGCCACTCGGTCGGGGTGAGCCGCACCGGGCCCGCCGGGCCGAGCACCGTGGTGGCGGCGAGGTCGACGGTGTGGTCGCCGATCACCGGTCGTTCCGGCGGGACGGCGCCCAACGGCCGGCGCAGTACCGCCCGCAGCCGGGCCAGCAGTTCGTCCATCAGGAACGGCTTGGTGAGGTAGTCGTCGGCGCCCGCGTCGAGGGCGCCGATCTTGTCGGCGGCGTCGGACCGGCCGGAGAGCACGATGATCGGCATCGGGCTGCGGGTGCGCAGTCCGCGCAGCACGTCCATGCCGTCGAGGTCGGGCAGGCCCAGGTCGAGCAGGACGGCGTCCGGGACGGAGTGCGAGGCCCGGTCGAGCGCCTCGCCGCCGGTGGCGGCGGTGCGGACGGCGTACTGCCGGGCGCTGAGGTTGATCCGCAGGGTGCGTAGCAGGGCCGGTTCGTCGTCGACGACGAGGATCTCATTCATGCGGTGGCGCCTCCCCAGTGGCGACGTGCTCGGCGGCGGTGTGTTCGGCGGCGGTGCGTTCGGCGATGGGCCCGGTGACGAGCGGCTCGGCGATGGGGTCGACGATGGGCTCGCCGGCGGCGGGCAGGGTGAGCAGCATGGTGGTGCCGCCCCCGGGGGTGTCCTCGACCTCCAGGCTGCCGCCCATGGCCTCGGCGAGGCCGCGGGAGAGAGCGAGGCCGAGGCCGACGCCGGTGGTGTTGTCGGTGTCGCCGAGGCGCTGGAAGGGCAGGAAGACCCGGTCGCGGTCCTCGGGGGCGATGCCGGGGCCGCGGTCGATGACCCGGATCTCGACCTGGTCGGCGTGGTGGCTGGCGGTGACCAGGACCGGCGCGCCGGGGGCGTTGTGGCGCAGCGCGTTGGTGATCACGTTGGCGAGCACCCGTTCCAGCAGCGGCGGGTCGGCGAGCACCGGCGGGGCACCGTCCAGGTCGAGCGGCTGGACCGGCGCGTACGGGTCCGGGAGGCTGTCGAGCGCCCTGGGCAGGATCTCGTCCAGGTGGGTCTCGGTGAGGTGCAGGGTGAGGGCGCCGGCCTGGAGGCGGCTCATGTCGAGCAGGTTGTCCACCAGCCGGGTGAGCTTGACCAGCGACTCGTCTGCGGTGGCGAGCAGTTCGGCCTGGTCCTCGGGCGAGAACTCGACGTCGGGGCTGCGCAGCGAACCGACCGAGGCGCGGGCGGCGGCGAGCGGGGTGCGCAGGTCGTGGCTGACGGCGGCGAGCAGCGCGGTGCGCATCCGGTCCGCGGCCTTGATCGGCTCCACCTCGGCGGCGACCACGGCCAGCCGGTCGCGCTCCAGCGCGGCGCCGACGTGGGCTGCGAAGGCGGTGAGCACCCGCTGGTCGGCGGCGGGCAGCCGGCGGCCGGTGAGCACGAGGACGGCGTCCGCGCCGACCGGCAGCTCGGTGGTCTCCTGCGGCGCCTCCCCGTCGTCCGGGTGTGCGGCCGCGCAGTGGGCGAGCACCTCGCCGTCGGAGCGGGAGAGCAGCGCGACGGTCCGCATGCCGAAGGCCGTACGGGACTTCTCCAGCAGGGCGGGCAGGGCGTCGGCGCCGCGCAGCACGCTGCCGGCCAGGGTGGAGAGGGTCTCGGCCTCGGCGGTGGCGCGGGCGGCCCGGCTGGTGAGCCGGCTGGCGTGGTCGACCACGGTGGAGACGGCGAGGGCGATGGCGGCGAAGACCACCAGGGCGACGATGTTGTTGGTCTCGCCGATGGTCAGACTGTGGATCGGCGGGATGAAGTAGTAGTTCAGCAGCACCGAGGCGATGAACGCGGCCAACAGGGCGGACATGGCGCCGCCGAGCAGGGCGACGATGACCACGCCGAGCTGGAAGATCAGCGCGTCGGTGGTGAGGTTGATGCTGGCGTGCGCCTGGGAGAGCACGGCGGTGAGCAGCCAGGGCAGCACGAAACCGGCGACGTAGCCCGCGACGGTGCGGCGGCGGGAGTGGCGGCGGCCCAGTGAGGGCAGTCGGCCGCGGCCGGTGAACTCGTGGGTGACCATGTGGACGTCGATGTCCTCGGATGCGTCCACGGTGGTCTCGCCGATGCCGGGGCCGGTGAGGAAGCGGTTGATCCGGCCGCGGCGGCTGGTGCCCAGCACCAGCTGGGTGGCGTCGTGGGCGCGGGCGAAGGCGAGCAGC